>NZ_WIXR01000078.1:0-8711 GCF_019425585.1 Burkholderia sp. COPS
CCTGACCGCGCAGGCTTCGGCCTTCGAACAGCGCTCGAATGACCTGCTGTCGACGATTCGCGAGTCGCACACGGGTTTGCAGACGCAACTGGCCGCACGCGACGAGGAGCGCCTCGACGCGTGGAACGATTCGCTGGCCGCGATGGCCGCGAAGCTCGGCGACGAATGGCAACGCGCAGGCGTGCACAGCGCGGGCCGTCAGCAGGAAATCTGCGACGCGCTGGCGCAGACGACGCGCGACCTGACCGCGCAGGCTTCGACCTTCGAACAACGCTCGAACGACCTGCTGTCGACGATTCGCGAGTCGCACACGGGTTTGCAGGCGCAACTGGCCGCACGCGACGAGGAACGCCTCACCGCGTGGAACGAATCGCTGGCCGCGATGGCCGCGAAGCTCGGTGACGAATGGCAACGCGCAGGCGTGCATAGCGCAGGCCGTCAGCAGGAAATCTGCGACGCACTCGCGCAAACGACGCGCGACCTGACCACGCAGGCTGCAACGTTCGAACAGCGCTCGAATGACCTGCTGTCGACGATCCGCGATTCGCACACGGGCCTGCAGACGCAACTGGCCGCCCGTGACGAACAACGCCTCGCCGCGTGGAACGACTCGCTCGCCGCGATGGCGGCCGCGCTGCGCGACGAATGGGCGCACACGAGCGCGCAGGCCGCAACGCGCCAGCAGGACATCTGCGACACGCTGGCCCGCACCGCGAACGACATCACCGCGCAGGCGCAGGTGCATGCGAGCGACACGATCAACGAGATCGCGCGCCTCGTGCAGGCTGCGTCGGAGGCGCCGAAGGCCGCGGCCGACGTCGTCGCCGAGCTGCGCCAGCGCCTGTCCGACAGCCTGGTACACGACACCGCGATGCTCGAGGAACGCAGCCGCCTGCTCGCGACGCTCGAAACGCTGCTCGGCGCGGTCAATCACGCGTCGACCGAACAGCGCACCGCGATCGACGCGCTCGTCAGCACGTCGGCCGACCTGCTCGACCGCGTCGGGGCGCGCTTCAACGACACCGTCGACGCCGAAACGCGCAAGCTCGACTCGGTGGCCGCGCAAGTGACGGCGGGCGCGGTCGAGGTCGCGAGCCTCGGCGATGCGTTCGGGATGGCCGTGCAGGTGTTCGGCGAGTCGAACGACAAGCTGCTGACCCATCTGCAACGCATCGAGGCCGCGCTCGAGAAGTCGCTCGCGCGCAGCGACGAGCAGCTCGAGTACTACGTCGCGCAGGCGCGTGAGGTAATCGACCTGAGCATGATGTCGCAGAAGCAGATCGTCGAAGACCTGCAGCAGCTCGCCGGCCGGCGGGCGTCCGTCGGAGCGTAACGCATGCACGACGAAATCGACGGCGGCGCGTCCTCCGCGCCGGTGTGGCCCGCGTTCGCCGACCTGATGTCGGTGCTGCTCGGCGCGTTCGTGCTGATCCTCGTCGGCGTGATCGGCATGCAGTTGCAGCTCACGTCGAAGCTCGAGGAAGCCGTGCGTGCGCGCCAGCAGGAAGCGCAGCAGCGCAAGTCGCTCGAGCAGGCGCTCGCCGGGCCGCTCGCGGCCGGCCGCGTGACGCTCGTGAACGGGCGCATCGGCATCAGCGGCAACGTGCTGTTCGCGCTGAACTCCGACCAGTTGCAGCCCGCCGGCCGCGACCTGCTGAAGACGCTGGCCGCACCGCTCGCCGCCTACCTGAAGACCCGCGACGAGATCCTGATGATCAGCGGCTTCGCCGACGACCAGCAGGTGCATGCCGGCAACCGCCAGTTCGCGGACAACTGGGAACTGTCGGCCAAGCGCGCGTTGACGGTCACGCGCGCGATGATCGACGCCGGCGTGCCGGCGTCGTCGGTGTTCGCGGCCGCGTTCGGCTCGGAACAGCCGGTCAGCTCGAATGCGGACGATGAAGGCCGTGCGAAGAACCGTCGCGTGGAGATCGCGCCGGTGCCGCGCAAGTCGGCATCGAACGGAGGGAACGCGAAGTGACCGACGACGCGACGCACGTTCGCGCGACGCTCGACGCATGGCGCGAGCAGGGCGCCGACCGGCTCGACCCCGTGCGCTTTCTCCGGATCGACGCGCTCGAGCGGCGTGCGGCCGCGCTCGAAGGCAACGCGCGCGGGCTGCTCGACGCGCGGCTCGCCGCGCTGATCGAAGGCTTCGCGGCGGTCGTCGCGCGGGCCGACGAAGCGAAGGCCGCCGCGAGCAGCATCGCGCAAGCCGACGATGGTGCGGCCGGACGCGGCCCGTCGCTGGCGGCGCTCGTCGAACGGCTCGGCCGCGATGCGCAGGCCGACCGGCGCGGGCTCGATCCCGAGCTGGTCGACTACTTCCGCACGATGTGGTCGAAGGTCCGCACGGAGCAGCAGTACCGCCAGTCGCTCGACCAGGTGCCGCGCAACGCGGGGCCGCTCAATTCGAACAGTCTCGTGCACCGGTCGCTCGCGACGATGCGCGAGCTGTCGCCGGAATATCTGCAGCAGTTCCTGTCGTATGTCGATGCGCTCGCATGGCTCGAGGATCTCGCCGGCGGCGGCGCGCAGCCCGAGAAGGAAGCCCCGCGCGCGAAGACGGTGAAGAAGGGCGCGCGCGGCAAGAGCCGGTAGCGCGCGGGCACGCACCGCCGCCGCCGGGGGCCGGTCACATCGACGTCAGGCCCGACGCCGGCGCGCTTTGATAGCGGGCCGCGCTGATGAATTTCGAGAAGCGTTCGCACCAGATCACGACCGACGTGTATTGCGCGGGATTCACGTCGTCGGGAAGCGCCACGACGAAATTGCCGAATGTCTTCAGGTCGCCCACGCGTACGGCGCGCGCCTTGATCGCGAGGAACGACGCTCGCGTATCGACGAAGGCCGGCACGAGATAGAGCTTGTAGTCGGGGCCCGGTGCGATGTCGCCCTCGAACGCGATCGACGAATCGGTGACGGTCAGCTTGCCGTCCGCCCAGTGCAGCGCGTCGCTGCCCGGCAGGTTGCGTTCGAAGCGGCCGGTATGGCGCGCGTTTTCCGCGGCCACTTGCAGCTCGACGGCGCTTGCGCCTTCCGTCGCCGTGAGGATCGGCAGCACGTAGATGCCCGCGGCAAACGCCACGAGCCCCGTCGCGAGATGCGACGCGATCAGTATCCAGATTCTGGTTTTCATGTCGGACCCTTTGAACGAAAACAGAGGGTGGCGCCGGGCCACATGCCGGTAGTCGCGCGAGCCGGCGGAATCTGACAGACGTTCGGGTTTTCGTTCAATGCGCCGTTACATGCCGCTCCTGCCGGCGTGCCGCGTGGCAGCTGCACCGCGACGCGACGCCGGATTTTTTCTTCGGCGAGTGTCATCTTTGCGCACGCGGCTCGACTCACTCTCCGTCGACAACGTCGTCGATGCTCAGGAGAGATCAGATGAACAAGCTTGCTCTGTATGTTCTCGCGACGGTTGCCGCGACCGCTTCCGTTTCCGTTTCCATTTCCGCGTGGGCCGCGCCGCAGTCCACCGTGACGCGCGCGGAGGTGAAGGCCGAACTGGCCGCCCTGCGTGCAGCCGGCTACCGGCAGAACGGCGAAGACCCATACTATCCGGCACGACTGGCGGAAGCGCTGAAGAAGATCGGTTCGACGGGCACGTCGACGGCCGATACCAGTGGATACGGCATGGCGGCACCGGCCGCGAGCGAATCGGGTTCGATGACGGCCGACAGACCGATCTATCGCGGACGATGATCCGGGCCGGACGTTGCGCCCGTCGATGGGCACGGCGTCCGATTAATCCGGACTGCGATGGAATCCAGGTTGCGCAACGTCAGCGCGTTGACGTGCCTTCGGCAATCTCAGCGCCGAACGCGTGCAATGCCTCGACCAGCGCCGCCGCGAACGGCGGATGCGCGGCGATGCCTGCCGCGTCGAGCTGGCTGCCGAGGATCGGAAGCGTGATCGACGCGCGCTCGACGATGTTCGCCGACATCACCGACAGCGTTTCCCGCAGCGCCGCGTCCGCATGCGTCGCGCGCGGCGATGCGTTCAGCACCGCGACCGGCTTGTACACGAACGCTTCGCATCCCACGACCCAGTCGAGCGCGTTCTTCATCACGCCGGTCACGCCGTGCGCGTATTCCGGGCTCGCGATCAGCACGCCGTCGGCGGCGTTCAGGCGATCGATCAGGTCGCGCACCGCGGCCGGCGACGGATATTCCGCGTCGGGGTTGAACAGCGGAAATTCGCCGAGGCGATCGAAGCGCGTGATGTGTGTCCCGGGCGGCGCGACGCGTGCCGCCGCATCCAGCAGCGCCGCGTTATACGACTGCGCGCGCAGGCTGCCGCATAACGCGACGATGTCGATGCGGCGCTCGGAATCGGGTTGGAGTTCGGTAGCCATCGAGGAGCGTGTCGTTGGGTGGTTTGCGCGATGGGGGCGCGCGGGCCCGACGGATTATCGCATCGGTGCACGGGCGGAGTGACGCGCTTTGGCGCCCCCGTGCAAGCGGTGCGGTTCGCGCCTTTCCTGCGGAAATCCCGGGTGGCGACATTCTGCGGCAACGACGTCGGCCATCCCGGCCGCGCGCGCGAATGCGCCGATTTCCCACCCGTTGCCGAGCAGCAGACGACGCGTATGCAGCGCGCCGTGCACGTCGTCGGCAACGGCTTCGCCCAGATAGCGCAGCGCGCGGCCTTCGATGTCGACGAAGCCGTGTCGATAGTCATGGGCCAGCGCGGTCCACAGCTGCGCCGCGCCGATCGACTGACGGGCGCCGCTGATCAGGCACAGGCCGGCGTCGAGTCCCCAGCGATACAGCGTCGTCGCGAGGCCCTTGCGTTGCGCGGATCCGCGCAGCCGCGTGTGCGGCGCGCGCAGGTAGCGGTCGGCGCGACGCGGGATTTCGGGCAGGCGGTTGAACACCGTATAGCCGGCGAGCTGGCGCGCGGCCGGATCCTCGACGTACAGGAAGTACTCGCCGTCGGCCTCGCGGTGGCGGACGATCAGGCCGGAGCGGCCGAGCGCGACGGCCGGCAGGCCGTGCAGGCGATGGCCCGGCTGGTGCAGGCGTGCGTAGAGCGAGTCGAGTTCATCGTCGATGTCGTGCTGGGAATGCTGTACGTCGATGCGCATGGCAAAAGGCGCCCGTCCCGGGCGGTCCGAGAAAGTGGTTCATCGCAAGAGGGGAGAGGAATGGGTGCGGCCCCCGGGCTCGGCGAAGCGAGCCGGGGCCGCGAATCAGCTGGGGATGTGCTGGAAACCGGCGGCGATCGCGGCGAGGCCCGCGATGCAGAGTGCGAACAGGATCAGGACTTTGTGAATCACGTCTCTCTCCTCATGAATGCGCGGCGCCGAAGGGCGGTGCCGCGGAGACGGTGACGGCGGGCACGGCCCGCGCGGCCGTCGTGCGCGACGACGGTCGGGTGTCCGGGCGACCGATCGGGCGCGGACGGCCAGCACCATACGCGAGGCGCCGGGAGCAGGCAATCGTATCGGTGGAGAAAAGCGACGAAACGCGGAGAATCGTATCGTTTCGCGACAATTGGCCGCATGGGCGCATTTCGTAGCCTGAGCGGTGGACGGGCCAGCCGGACAGTCGCTGCCGGGTAGTGCGCGCATGGCCGGTGCCGTCAATCGGCCACCGCGCTCGTAGAGCGAAGCGATGTAACCGCCGGGCAGCGGACAAAGCGCGACGCGCGCGAAGCCGAGTGCCTCGTCGTACGCACACAGCTTCGCGTTGCGCGGATCGCGATCGAGTCGCGGCAGCGAGCACTGCTGCGCGCGTACCTGGTCGCAAGGGCGCGCGCATTGTGCCGGAACCGGCGAAACGTCGATGTGCGAACGCCGACGCAAGCGTGGGCGGGGCCGCAAGCCCCGCCTTGCGCCGCCGTGTCAGGCCGGCGCGCGCTGCCCGAACGCCTGCTTCATCCGCGCGAACAACCCGTGTTGCGCGATCCATTCGGCATACGCGCGATAGTCTGGGTCGCGCATCAGGTGCCGCTCTTCGGTCTTCGCCCGCGTGTAGTAGATCAGGTTGACCGCAACGAGCCCCGCGCAGTGCATCAGCCCGACCTGCCACCCGAGCGGCTCGACGAACGGCACCGACACCATCCAGTACGACAGGTTCTTCGTGATGTACGCCGGATGCTTCGTGAAGCGGTACGGGCCCGACGTGATGATCCCGCGGTTGGTGAGGTTCGAGAAACGCAGCCCGAACGAGATCGTGCACAGCGCGTAGGTCAGCAGCAGCAGGATGATCACCGTGCCCCAGATCACGCGCAGCGTCGGGGCCGACTGCAGCCAGTTGTCCCAGAACAACGTGCCTTCGTAGCGGATGTAGTTGTTCGAGAACAGCGACCAGAACGGCTGGTAGCACATCAGCGCGGCTACCCAGCCGAGCGTCGTCGGCTCGACGGTGCGCACGTGGCTGTCGAGGATGCGGAACGTGCACAGGTAACCGACGGTGCCGAACATCAGGTCCATCGTGAACGACAGGTCGTACATGAACATGAAGGTCGCGATCGTCGCCGGCGCGTGCATCGCGTTCGCGAGCGACGCGGTCAGGTGATCGGCGTCCTTCGACAGGTAGACGGTCATCAGCGGCAGGAAGAACGCCTTCACGCCCCAGCCGGCCAGCATCTCGCGCACCGGCTTCCAGCTCGCGGGCTGCTCGCGGCGGAACAGGAAGCGGCCCCACAGCAGGTACGCGTCGTCGGTCTCGCGCTGGTGGCGATCCATCCACGCGAAGTAGAACGGCGCGGCGACGATCACGTACGGCGCGAGCGAGCGCAGCAGCGACCAGAACGGCCGGTAGAACGCGCCGTGGTATTCGGGCAGCAGCCAGTAGATCGCGCCGATGCCCGCATAGATCGACGCCAACGCGCCGAGCCGCGTCGCGACGCGCGCGATGCCGAGCGGGCGCACGGCCTGCCGCGACAGGCCCGCGCTCGGGCGCAGGTAGACGCGCGAGATGAAGATTTCGTGCAGCGCGATCGTGCCGATGATCGCGAGGCTGGCGATGACCGCGCGCGTGGCTGCATCGAAAGTCGGCTGGCCGCGCGTGATCCACAGCGCGAACAGTCCGGCGGCGATGCCGAGCAGGCCGGCGCGCAGGGGCGTGGCGGAACGGGGTGGGCGGTCCTGGACCGCGGCGATGCCGTCAAGCGTGGAGTTCATGATCGGATCCTCGTACGGGTGAAGGCCGGCGCCCCCGCTTGGCGGGTGACGCCGGCCGTCGGCCGGGCTTTGTATGGATGCGCGCCCGGCCATTGGCCTGTGGTTCTGATAGGTAAAGCGTTACTTCTTGGTGCCGCCGCCCAGCAGACCGCCGAGGAGGTTCGTCACCGGCGACAGCAGGTTGCCGGCGCCGCCCGCGGCACCGCCGTTCGAGCTGCCGGTCAGGCCGGCAGCCACGGAGCCGCCGCCAGCCGGCGTCGTGGCCGCGCCGGCCGCGCCGCCCGGGCTCGCGGTGCCGATGGCGCCGGCGGCGCCTGCCGGCGTCGTCAGTGCACCCGTCACCGTGCCGACCGGGCCGCTCGACAGCAGGCCGCCGAGCGTGCCCGTCACGTTGCCGCCCGGCGTCGTGACCGTGCCCGTGAGGCTGGCGCCGAGCGGCGTCAGCGAATTGACGAGGTTGGTGACCGGCGCCAGCAGGCCGCCGACACCCGCGCCACCGGTGCCGCTGGTGCCACTCGTTCCGCCGGTGCCGCTCGTGCCGCTCGAACCGAGGCCGCCGAGCGCGCCCGTCAGCGAGCCGAGCAGGCCCGTGACCGGTCCGAGCGGGCCGCCGCTGCTCGTGCCGCTCGTGCCGCCCGAACCGCTCGAGCTGCCGCCGCCCAGGCCGCCCGTCAGCGTGCCGAGCAGGCCCGTGATCGGGGCGAGCGGGTTGCTGCCGCCCGTGCCGCTGCTGGAGCTGCCCGCGTTGTTGTCGTGGACGAGGCCGCCGGTGGACGTCACCGTGTTGCCGAGCTGTGCCACGACGCCGCCGAGGCCGGTGCCGACCGGGTTGCCGGTTGCGCCGCCGACCTTCGTGCCGGCGAGGGCGAGGCCGTTGCCGAGTGCGCTCAGCAGGCCGTTGAGCGGCGTGCCGAGCAGCGTGACGCCGCCGAGCGTCTGCGTGGCGCCCGGCGTCGTGACACCGCCGGTCAGCGTGTTCGTGATCGGGTTGATCACCTTGCCGACCTGCGTCTCGAGCTGCTGGACCGGCGAGCTGTTCAGCGCCGTGTTGAGGCCCGACGCGGTCGAGTTGACGGCGCCACCCACGGTGTTGACGAGATCGCCGACGAGCGTCGTGACCGGCGACAGCGGCGACAGCGGGCCGGAGCCGAGGCTCTTCACCGCGTTGCCGAGGTTATTGACTGCGCCGCCGGCGCCGGTCAGCAGGCCGGTGGTCGACGTCAGCGTCGGTCCGAGCGGGTTCGCCGACACGCCGATCGAGCCGAGGCCGGCCGCGACGCCGTTGCCGAGCGCCTGCACGCCATTGCCGAGGCTCGTGACTGCGTTGCCGACGCTGTTGGCCGTCGTCGGGTTCGTGCCGGGGATTTGTACGCCGCCGATCACGCCGCCGCCGTTCGCGACCGTCGTACCGACTGCCGTCACGAGGTTGCCGGATTTCTGGAGGACATTGCCGAGCGGGGTGACGCCGGTGCCGGAGGTGCCTGACGTACCGGAAGTACCCGAGGTGCCGGAAGTACCCGAGGTGCCAGAAGTACCCGAGGTGCCGGAAGTACCCGACGTGCCGGAAGTGCCCGACGTA
>NZ_WIXR01000079.1:0-34475 GCF_019425585.1 Burkholderia sp. COPS
CCGCTGGCTTACGAAGCACGTATTGGGCAACTCCGGCCAATTGACATCCTCGGCTAGCGAGGAAGCGCTGGTTAGCCCGCAGGCGAGTGCGATCAATGGGACACGCAACCCGTGCAAGGAGGGCACTGGGAAAGCGACGACAAGAGGAGCAAAAACGCGCATGGCATGGACCGGATGTTGACCTGAGCGAGAGCATAGCGCAATGAACTCAAGCCCTCGTTCATCAGCTCGTTGTGGCAAAAACATCGGATGGCTGATCCTGGCCGATCAGGGAAATAGGCACCCCCATCGTCTTCTTCCAACGAAACGAGCCGGTTCCAATCGCATCCATTGGGCTACAGTGAACCTTTCCCGCCACCGTCAACCCTGGCGCCCATCCAATACCGCCGACGAGGCCAACCCATGCAACTTCAAACCGGCAACCTGTTCACCGCCGATGTCCGGCGCGATGAGGACGAAAAAATCGACCTCCTCGTCACGGGCCAGCATCTGAACGTCGAGCGAATCGTATCGATGGGCCACACGAGCCCGGATGGTTTCTGGTATGACGACGCACGTGCCGAATGGGTCGTGCTGTTGTCGGGAGCGGCGGTGCTCGAATTCGAGGAAGGCCCGACGCGCCATGAAATGCATCCCGGCGACTACGTGCTGATCGAGCCGCATTGCCGCCATCGCGTTGCGTGGACGCACGAAGAAACGCAAACCGTCTGGCTTGCGATCTATTACGAACGTTGAATCAGGAAATAGTGCGAGGGCGGGGCCGAATGCGATCCGGCGCGCAGCATGCCGCCGCGCGCCGAATGAGACAAAGCCTCATCAACCCGGCACGGTCGTTGAATACCGCCGGTATCGATGCCCAAATAGCAGGACGGCGCGCAAAATCGCGCGCCGGTACGCGTCGAGAATCCTATTCCTGGATCAGGAATCGATTGCGATTCTTCGCGTCCTTGATCCATGCGGGCGCGCGACCGCGGCCCGACCAGGTTGCCCCGGTCTTCGGGTCGCGATACTTTGCCTGCACGGGGGCGGCCGCTTGCTTGGCCGGACGACCGCGACGGTTACCGAAAATGTCCTTCTCGGTAATGCCGAATTCCGCAACCTTGGTGCGGATGTCGTCGACGATCGCCTGGAATTCCGCGGCACGTGCAGCTTCGGCTTTCTCGGCCAAAGCTTCCATCTGGGCTTTCAGTTCCTTGTACGTTGCCATGTATCGCTCTTCAGGTTTGAGTACTCACATGATAGCGGTTTCAACGGAAAATTTTGAGGAAAATTCGCCGACTACGTGTTTTGTCGTCAATATGGCGATGCAGGACTGCTTCGAACACCTGAGAAGTGTGTCGTATTGACGAACACGTAGAGGATTACCCGGGCATCTTTAACGGCACCAGCATGTCAAGTTGACCGATCGCACGGGTTTTCTTCTTCAAGACAGGCAACCGGGATTTAACGACTCTTTACATTTTTATGAAGTATCGGGGAATTCACTGATGAACAGAGACGAGAAGCTGATTCAGATTGCCGCCGAATTCGGCTTCAATCCGGACGAGGAAATCAGGATTGGTGGAAAGTACATCCCCATTCTGGTCGACGGGAATTCGGCCTATATTGCCGGCCAGATTCCACGGATCGGCGAAGTGGTGCATTTCGTTGGCGTAGTGGGGGAATCCGTTTCGCTCGATGAAGGTCGCCGGGCTGCCGGCGTATCGGCACTGCGTGCGCTCTCGCTGATCAGAAAGCGCTGCGGCACGCTTGACGTAATAGCGGCGGTGCCGCGCATGACCGTGTATGTGCGAAGTGCACCCGGCTTCACGATGCAAAGCGAAGTTGCCGACGGCGCATCCGATGTTTTGTATGCAGTGCTTGGCGACGCCGGTGTTCATACGCGTACGTCGGTCGGCGTGCTGCAATTGCCCAAAGGTGCATCGGTGGAAGCGGATTTCATTTTCGGGTTGAAGCAGGGCAATGCCGGTATCTGATTCCGACGGGCTGTATCGCTCAGGTAGGTCGTTTCGCGAAACATCGGGATATTCGCGCGTGACATGCGAGTCACTACCGACAAGCGCTTTCAATACCTAAAAAACACCCGCCGATGGACTTCGACAGGTTGCCCGATCAAAAGGATTCGACGAAGCGTCAGGCGGCGTTCGATACCGGCGATGTGAATGCGCGCGGCGAGCCGGGCAAGTGGGCCGCGCCGTCGCGCACGCCGTGTCGAAACAATCTCGCACGCTGGCGCGTCACGCAGGCGCAAACGTTTTCGACGTGCACGGCGCACGATGGACGCCACACACCACGCGCCACGCGTTCCAGTCCGCGATCGTCGTGAACACGAATCCCGGGCCACGCTCATGCGCGCTGCAAGTCCTCGCCCCTTGCCTGCCCGGCGGCAGTGCGCCGGTTGCACGCCATTCAAGTAGCCAGCCGATCGCGAATTCATCCCCGGCCGGCCGCTGCATGCGCGCCTCCCGACGCCCCACGATTTCCGGAAATCCCCCTGCCAATATCTGCCGGCATCCCCACTTTGGGAGATGCCATTGCCCGACAGCAAGCCTACGATTGACCACAGGGCATCGGGGGCGGATGGCATCAGAACAAGCGGGCAGGCCCGCCATTCCGGGTCGAAATCAACACATGCCCACGCAGTTTATTGACACAGCTTCTGCGTACGATGGCGTTCGACGTGTGCGGTGAGTCGCTTTCATCGCAACACGATGGCGCGTTGATGACGGAAGGCCTGCTGTCGTATTTCGGGGAATTTCAATCAATATGCTGGCACGAGACTATGTGGAACGAGAGCTCTCTCACATCCAGAGGATGGTGGCTCTCCTGGACAGCGAACAGAACGCTGACGATGTGTCGATGTCGGGCGCGGGGCGCGTGCGGCATCCGAGCTACTGGCGCGGGCGAATCGAGGAGCTGCTGTCGGCGCCCGATGTGCCGCGCCACATCAGAAAGCTCAGCGAAGCGGTGCTCGCGAAGATCGACGAGATGGAAATGCGCTTCGCGGCGATGAAGTAAGTGCATCGTCGGATACGGCGCCGGCACGTTTCCCGTCGCGTCGTCGACCGGATGGCCGGTCGCTTATCCGGCCGCCATCACATCAAGCAGGGCCGCACGGAATGCGGCCATCTCCGCAGCGGTGCCGAGGGACACGCGCAGATACGCGGGCGGGCCCGATTCGCGAATCAGGACGCCGTGGCGCAGCAGGCCGCTCCAGATCCGGTGCCGGTCGGCAAACTCGCCGAACATCACGAAGTTCGCATCCGAATCGGCCACCGTGAGGCCCAGGCCGCGCAGCCAGCCGACGGTCGAATCGCGCTCGGCCTTGATCGTCTCGACTTGCGACAGCATCTCGTCGCGCGCGACCAGCGCCGCGCAGGCCGCCGCCTGGGTGAAGGCGGACAGGTGGTAGGGCAAGCGAACCAGCTTCAGCGCCTGCACGACCGCGGGCGCGCACGCGCAATACCCGACGCGGCCGCCCGCGAACTTGAATGCCTTGCTCAACGTGCGGGTCACGATGAGCCGCGGATGATCCGGTAGCAGCGTCACCGCGCTGGGTACGCCGTGACGCCGGAACTCCGCATAGGCTTCGTCGACGACGACCACGCCCGGCGCGACGTCGAGGATGGCGCGAATATCGCCGACCGGCAGCGCGGTTCCGGTCGGGTTGTTCGGCGACGTCAGCAGCACCACGTCCGGCTGGTGCGCGCGGATACTGTCGAGCGCCTGATCCACGTCCAGCGCGAAATCGCCGGTGCGCGGCAACGTATGGAGGCGCGTGAAAGTCGTGCGGCAGTATTCGTCATACATGGGATACGCGGGCGTAAAGGCCAGCGCCGATCGCCCCGGGCCGCCGAATGCCTGCAGGATCTGCTGGATCACCTCATTCGAGCCGTTGGCGGCCCAGATGCCCGCTGCGTCGACCGTCACGCCGGTGTCGTGCGTCAGATACGCCGCCAGATGCGATCGCAGCCCGGCAAACTCGCGATCGGGATAGCGGTTCGCCGCGCGCGCGGCGTCGGCCACCGCGGTCGCGATGCGCTCGACGAGCGCGGGCGACGGCGGGTAGGGATTCTCGTTGACGTTCAGGCAGACCGGCACGTCGAGCTGCGGCGCCTCGTACGCGTGCTGCAACCTGAGGTCCTCGCGCAGCGGCAGATCCGACAAGGCGACTTCTTTCCAGGTCTGTTGCATTGAAAACACTCCGTACGGTATCGATTGATCGGCGCAGCAGGTTTTTAAGGCGGCAAAAAACAAAAAAGGCGCCGCAGGCGCCTTGGTTGTCGTCTTGATCGGGCATTCACCCGATGCAATTGCTAGATGCGAAACGAACCACGGCGCAACAGGGGGCGTCCGTGGTGATGGTGCAGCGAGTGCGTGGTGTTTCGAATCGTCATGCGTCGCATCATGGCATACCGCGGTCCGGAAGAAAAGCGCGCCACCCCGTGTGCGCCGGATTCGATTGGGCCCATGGCGCCGGAAAAATGCCCATTACGTCTGACGATAAACGGTAACAAACGTCGTATTTCGACCAAATGCGAACGAGTGATTCAAACGCTGGCGCCAATTGACTAAGATGCGCAGAAGACGTTCGACAAAAACGCACGGCGCGGGGTGGCCAGATGCAAATGAACGGGTTGATTCCATCGGCATGGATCGATGACGTCTATGCCGCGGCACTGGGCGATCAGCGCTGGGAAACGGTGCTGGACGGGCTGCGATCGTGGGTCGGCGTGCGCATGGTCACGCTGCTGTCGTTCGACGACGCGGCGCGGGTGCCGGCGATCGAGAAGGCGGCGGGTGACGACGCGTCATGGGTCGCCGCGTGTTATCACACGTACAACACCGAGTTCTATCGGTACGACCCGGTCGTGCCGGTCGCCGGCAACTGGCCGGCGGGCCGCTGGTTCGAGGACGTCAGGCACCTGTCCGCGCACCAGCGCGCGCACAGCGAGTTCTACCAGGAGTTCCTTCACCCTTATGGGATCGGCAGCATCTCGGGCCTGTACATTCATCGCGGCGAGGGTTCGGGCGCATTCCTCAGCGTCCAGGGCGGCCTCGAATCGCAGGGGCTGTCCGACGATCAGCGCCGCGCGATCGAAAACATGGGCATGCACATCAGCCGCGCGCTGCAGATCCAGGCGCGGATCGGCGAGCTCGAGGCGCGCGTGGCCGCGGCCGAATCGGCGCTCGATGCGATTCCGGTGCCGGTGTTCCTGCTCGGCGCGCAGCGCGAATTGCGCTATACGAATCGCGCGGCCGATCAGCTGATCGCGGCGGAGCCGGCGTTGCGGGTGGTGAACGGGCGTTTCGCGCCGGAAGGCTGCGTCGACGATGTGCAATGGCGGCACGCGTACGCGCGCGGCGGGCTGTTGTTGCGGCGCGCGACGGGCGAACCGTTGCCGCTCGCGTTGATGCCGGTGCCCGAGCAGTCGCGCCTGATGCGCGAGCGGCCGGGCGTCGCGACGCTGATGACGGCCGCCGACCTGCGTTCGCCGTCGGCCCGCGCGCAGCGGCTGCGCGTGTTCTACGGACTGTCGTCGGCAGAGGCGGATCTCGCCGTGCTGCTGTGCTGCGACGGGCTGTCGCCGCAGGAGTGCGCGGGGCTGCGCGGCGTGTCGATCGGCACGATCCGCACGCAGATCAAGTCGATCTACGCGAAGACGGCCGTGGCGCGCGCGGCGCAACTGACGTCGCTGGTCATGCAGACATGACGGCAACGGCAGGCGGCCGCGCCTGTCGCTGCACGCTTTCCCCGTCGTTCTTTCCTTCCTGAATCGCGCCGCCGGCGGCGCGTGCGCATGACATTGCGCCGACGTACATGCGTTGAGATCAGTCATCCTACGACAATGAAAAGCGAAGCGGGCGATCGATTTCGCCTGTCAGCCTGAGCAATCAGCCAGCCGCTCGCCGCAAATGCGAATCCGCTTCCGGAAAACGTTTCGCATGGCGCCACCTAAACAGAGAATACGATTCCCCGAAATTCGCTGCAAACCCATCGTGGCTGCGGTTCTACGGGTATGCACCAAGTGAGTTAAACGATTAACCGACGTACATTCGCGTCAACACGTCATACGACGTATGACTCTGCGGCCGGTGAGCACGGCGTCGAAGCGTGCGCATGCCGGCCGCTCGCCGCGCGACAACGAGTACAACCATCAAGGAGACTGACGATGAAGCACCGATTCACCCGCTCCCGTACCGCCCTGGCCGTTGCGCTACTGGCCGGCTTCGCGATGTCCGCCCAGGCGCGCGTGTTCCGCTCGGCGGACGTGCATGGCGACAACTTCCCGACCAACATGGCCGTGAAGTTCATGGGCGACGAACTGTCGAAGCAGACGGGCGGCAAGGATTCGATCAAGGTGTTCGGCAACAGCGCGCTCGGCTCGGAGAAGGACACGGTCGACCAGGTGCGGATCGGCGCGATCGACATGGCGCGCGTAAACGGTGCGTCGTTCAACGAGATCGTGCCGGAATCGCTGATCCCGTCGTTCCCGTTCCTGTTCCGCGACGTCGATCATTTCCGCAAGGCGATGTACGGCCCGGCCGGCCAGAAGATCCTGGACGCGTTCACCGCGAAAGGGATGATCGCGCTGACGTTCTACGAGAGCGGCGCGCGCTCGATCTACGCGAAGCGCCCGGTGCGCTCGCCGGCCGACATGAAGGGGCTGAAGGTGCGCGTGCAACCGTCCGACCTGATGGTCGACGAGATCAAGGCGATGGGCGGCACGCCGACGCCGATGCCGTTCGCCGAGGTGTACACGGGGCTGAAGACGGGCCTCGTCGACGCGGCTGAAAACAACATGCCGTCGTACGAGGAAACCAAGCACTACGAAGTGGCGCCCGACTACTCGGAGACGCAGCACGCGATGACGCCGGAAGTGCTGGTGTTCTCGAAGAAGGTCTGGGACACGCTGTCGCCGCAGGAGCAGGCGGCGATCAGGAAGGCCGCGGCCGATTCGGTGCCGTACTACCAGAAGCTGTGGACCGCACGAGAGGCGTCCGCGCAGCAGGCGGTGACGAAGGGCGGCGCGAAGGTCCTGCCGGCCGCGCAGATCGATCGCGCGGCGTTCGTGAAGGCGATGCAGCCGCTGTGGACGAAGTACGAGAAAACGCCGCAGATGAAGCAGATCGTCGACGAGATCGAGGCCACCAAGTGACGCGTCGCACTTCCCTGAACGGCGCCGCGGCCGCCGGCGGGGCGGCCGCCGCTCCGGACGGCACGGGGCCGGCGCGGCCGCATGCCGCGCCGCTCCTGCGCTGCGTGAACGACGTGCTGTTCCGCGTGCTGGCGGTGATCGCGTCGGCGTGCCTCGCGGTGCTGACGGTGCTGGTGTTCTACGCGGTCGTGATGCGCTACGTGTTCGAGAACGCGCCGGATTTCGTGGAGCCGATCGCGCTGCTGCTCGTGATCGTGATCGCGATGTTCGGCGCGGCGATGAAGGTGCGCGACGGTGGACACATCGGCCTCGATTCGCTCGTGCGCCGGCTGCCGCCCAGGTCGCGCACGGTGGTGTTCGCGATCCAGCACATGATCATGATCGCGTTCGCGATCATGATCATGGCCGGCTGCGGCAGCATGGCCGCCGAGACGATGGGCGACCGCATTCCGATCATCGGGCTGCCCGAAGGCGTGCGCTACCTGATCGCGATGCCGGCCGCGATCGCCATCATCCTCTTCTCGCTCGAGCACCTGCTCGCGCTTCGTCGTTCTTCGCCGGGGCAATAACGCCATGGAACTCGCGATCCTGTCCGTCAGTTTTCTGATTTTCCTCGTGCTCGGTGTGCCCGTGTCGTTCGCGCTCGGCATCGCCTGCGTGCTGACCTATATGGTCGAAGGCCTGCCGATCGCGACCGCGATGCAGGCGATGATCTCGGGAATGAATGCGTTCTCGTTCCTCGCGGTGCCGTTCTTCATCTTCTCCGGCGAACTGATGCTGCACGGCGGCATCGCGGACCGGATCCTGCGCTTCGCGCAGGCGACCGTCGGCCACTTCCGCGGCGGCCTCGGGATGGCGAACGTCGTCGCCTGCACGCTGTTCGGCGGCGTGTCGGGTTCGCCGACCGCTGATACGTCGGCGATGGGCGGCGTGGTGATTCCGCTGATGAAGCGCGAAGGCTACAGCGCCGCGTACGCGGTCAACGTGACGACGCACGCGTCGCTCGCCGGCGCGCTGATGCCGACGTCGACCAACATGATCATCTACGCGTTCGCCGCGCAGGGCATTACCGGAATGCTGCACGGCCAGCCGGTGAGCGGCGTGTCGATCGGCGACCTGCTGTTTTCCGGGCTGCTGCCGGTGTTGTGGGTGATGGGCTTCGTGCTCGCCGCCGCGTACTGGCAGGCGGTGCGCCACGGCTACCCGCGCCGCGAAGACGGTTCGTCCGCGCTGCCCGCGTTTCCCGGCTGGTATGCGGTGCTGCGCAGCTTCGTCGGCGCGGTGCCCGGGCTGATGGTGATCGCGATCATCCTCGTGTGCGTCGCGAAGGGGATCGCGACCGCGACCGAAGCCGCCGCGATCGCCGTCGTGTACTCGCTCGTGCTGACCGCGGTCGTGTACCGCACGCTGACGGCCGAGAAGCTGCGCCGCGCGCTGTCGCATGCGGCGCGCACGACGGGGGTCGTGCTGCTGCTGATCGCGGTGTCCAACATGCTGCGCTTCCAGATGTCGTACCTGGAGATTCCGGATGCGATCGAGGGGTTGCTGAAGCAGTCGACCGCCGCGCCGTGGCTGATGCTGCTGTACATCAACATCATCCAGGTGTTCCTCGGCACGTTCGTCGACATGGCCGCGCACATCCTGATCACGACGCCGCTGTTCCTGCCGATCGCGATGGCGTGCGGTGTCGGGCCGGTGCAGTTCGGGATCATGCTGCTGCTGAACTGCTCGCTCGGCCTCGTGCATCCGCCGATCGGCTCGGTGCAGTTCGTCGGCTGCGCGATCGGCAACGTGTCGATCGGGGAGACGACGAAGATGGCGTGGCCGTATTACCTCGCGATTTTCAGTGCGATCAACATCGTCACTTACATGCCGTTCTTCTCGACCTGGCTGCCCAGCGTGATCAGCGGGCACGCGGTGTTCTGACCGGATGCGTTGCCTGACGCGGCGCCGGACGACCGAGGTTGTCCGGCGCCGCGTTCGTTTGCGTGGCGCCCTTTCAATTCAACGGAATGCACATGCCCGCTCAATCCTGCTGCGTATCCGGCTCGCCGTTTCCATCGGCCGACCGTTCGTCGCGCCGGTCCGCCAGCTCGCGCCACAACGCCGGGCGCGCATGATCGCGGGGCGGCAGCGGAATCACGTAGGCCACTCCTCGCACGTTGATCACGGCCCCCGAGTCGGGCAGCGTGGCCGGAATGCCGGAGAGCGGCGGGTCGGTACCCGGTTCGGAATCCGTACCCGGGCCCAGGCCGGACGGGTGTCGAAGCATCATGCAAATTCTCCCTGGCGCCGCGAATCGGCGCATCAATAGCGGACCCGCCCGATCAACCCCAACGGATCGACGGCGTGCTGGACGGCGGCGGCGAGTTCCCGATGCGCGGCCGGCACGTGCTTGCGGTAATACGCGACGTTGACCGGCCCGACCCCATGCTCCGCGCTGAAGCAGCCGCCGGCCCGCACGACGCGCTCGTACAGCGCGCCGCGCAGCGCCACCTGCTGCAGCGGCCCGTAGCGTTCCGCGCCGGCGTGGGGGATCGACACGACAAGATGGCAGCCGCCGTCGCCGAAATGACCGAATGCGTGGCAGCGCAGCGACGGATGCGCCGCCGCGATCCATTGCTCGGCATCGGCGACGAATGCGGCCAGCGCGCCGCGCGGAAACGACACGTCGAACGACAGCGGAATGCCGTGCTGCGCAACCGCAACCGGCAGTGCATCGCGGATCCGCCAGAACCGTTCGGCCGGCGCGCAGGCCGCGTCGAGTACCACGCGTTCACCCGCCAGCGTGTCGAGCGTCGCAATCGCGCGATCCTCGAGCAGCCCGTCGAGCCCCGGCATGCCGGTCGCGATCTCGACGAGCGCGTAGCATGCGGCGGCATCCGCTTCAAACGGGATGCGCAGCGCCGGAAACGCGGCGGCGACGCAACCGACGGCCGCGGCCGACATGAATTCGAACGCCGACAGCATCTCGCCGAACGCGCGCTCGAACGCGAGCAGCCCGGCGAGCGCTGCGTCGTACGACGCAAACGCGACGAACGCGGCACACGACGACCGTTCGAGCGGTGCGAGCGCGAACGACACGGCCGTCACGAGCCCGTGGGCGCCGTTCGCGCCGATGAAGCATTGCGTGACGTCGAAGCCCGCGTTGCGCTTGCGAAGCGGCGCGAGCGCGTCGATCACGGTGCCCGCCGCGTCGGCGAGCACGACTTCGACGCCGAGCACGTTGCGGCGCACGTCGCCGTACTTGATCAGGCGGCTGCCGCCCGCGTTGGCGCCGACGAGGCCGCCGGCCGCCGGATCGCTGCCGAGGTCGATCGGCAGGCAGAGGCCGGCGTCGGCCGCCACGCGGTTGATGTCGGACAGCCGCGCGCCGGCCTCGACCGTGATGCTGCGATTCGCCGCGTCGAACGCGCGAACGGCGCGCATCCGGTCGAACGACACCACGCATTGCGTGCCGCTGCGATCGGGCACGGCGGCGCCGACGAGCCCGGTCCGTGCCCCCTGCGCGACGAGCGCGACACGGTGCGCGACGGCGACCCGCGCGAGCGCGCTCGTGTCGGCGGTCGACGCCGGCCGCGCGACACCGAGCGCGAGGCCGCCGTGTTGCGTCACGTCCGTCGCGTACGGCTCGCAGGCTTCGGCCGACGCACCGTCGAGCCAGCCGTCGCCGAGCGTCGCGGCGAGCGCGTGCCGTTGCGCGGCGCGGTCGGGCAGCGCGCTCATCGTCAGCCGGCCCGCACGAGCTGCTTGCGCAGGCGGCCGCGCACGACGACCAGCGCGATCAGCGGCACGACGCCGCCCCACAGCGGGCTGTGGCGCATCGCGATCGACACCGCGAGCGCGACGACGGTGACGGCGAGCAGCACGATCGACAGCGAACGGGCGCGCGCATGGTCGACGAACGTGCCGTCGACGAACCCACCGTCCGACCACGCGGTATGCACGATGCCGACGACCAGCACGCACACGAGCATCGCGGTCGGCCCGAGTTCTTCTCCCCACAAACGGCTACCTGTCGGCGACACGAGCGCCAGCACCGCGCCGATCACGAGGAACAGGTCGACGCCGATCGCGATGCTGTTGCGGTCCGCGCGGCGGATCAGCCATGCGCCGTGCACGAGCGCGAGCACGCCGCCGATCAGGAACGCGTGCGTCCAGCGCACGTCCGGCTGTCCGGGCCCGAGCCGGCCGTAGAACAGGAACACGATCGCCGGCAGGAAGTTGCTCGCGTGCAGCAGGTAGTCGGTGATGGGATTGCTCGATTTCATCGGGAGATTCTCCTTCGTCGAAACGTCGAAACGATGGGCGACGCGTCATGCGTCGTGCCAGCGGAACAGCCGCGCGGCGGCGAACAGGAACAGCGCCGTGCTCGCGGTCATGCCGAGCAGTTGCGGCGCGAGCTGCGCGTACGGGGCGCCGTCGACCAGCGCGCCGCGCAGCGCGACGGCGAACTGGTTGGTCGGCAGGAATGCGAGTACCGCCTTGAGCCAGGCCGGTGCGTCGTGCATCGGGATCGTCAGGTCGCTGAAGAACAGCAGCGGGTAGTAGGTGACGTTGCACGCGAGTTCGGCGGCCGCGAGCGACCGCGTGCGGCTCGCGAGCAGCACGCCGATGCTGAGCACCATCGCCGCGCCGAGCAGCACGATCGGCAATGCACGCAGCCCGTCCGGCGTCGCGATCGGCAGCGCGATGCCGAACGCGACACGTGCGACCGTCAGCAGCACGAGCGCCGACAGCGCCATCATCACCATCCGCGCGACGATCAGCGCGGCGAGGAACACGCCGCGCGAGACCGGGAAGCACACGTACAGCTTGAAGGTATTGCGTTCGCGCAGCGACGCGATCGCGGTGGTCGTCGAGTTCAGGCCGATCGCCATGAACGCCATCACGAGAATGCCGGTCGCGAAGAACGCGCCATAGTCGAACGGGCGGCGCGCCGGTGCCGCGTTCTCGAAGCGCGCCTGCGCGGCCGGCAGCCCGAGCCGCTGCGCGGCGCAGCGGGCGAGCGCGATCTCGACGACGCGCGACGCGGCCTTGACCGCGAGCGAGCCGTTGAAGTCGTAGCGGATCGTCGCCGGCGTGCGCTCGTCGGCGCCGAGCACGACGGTCACGCGATCGGCCGCCGCGCCGCGCCCGCCGAAGGTCGCCTTCACCGTGTCGCTGTGCGTGAGGCTGGCGACGATCTGCGCTTCGCATGCGCGGCTGTACGGTGTCGCGCCGCCGGGCACGTCGAACGCGATGTCGGCGGTGCCGAGCGACCCCGATCCGCCGAACGCGAACAGCATCACGCTCAGCAGGAACACCGGGAACACGAGCGTCCAGAACAGCGACGAGCGGCTGCGCAGATAACCGAGCAGCTCGTTGCGCACGAGAATCAGGAACACCTTAGTCATGGACGGGGCCCTCGGTACAGAGGCGCAGCAGGTCGCCCGGCGTGCTCGGCGCGAGCGCGAGATGCTGGATGCCCTGTTCGCCGACGATGCGGTGCACGTTCGGATGCAGCGTCGCATCGCCGAACACCTCGACGACGTGCGCGGCCGACACGCGCACGCCGGTCACGCCCGGCAGCGCCGCGAGCCGCTTGCGCAGCGCGCGCGCGTCGGCTTCGTCGCGGCAATGCAGGACCGCGCGCGCTTCGCCGACGAGCTCGGCGCGCAGCGCGTCCTTGTCGCCCTGGTAGCGCACGCCGCCGTCGCGCACCCAGACGAGATCGTCGACGACGGCAAGCTCCTCCTCGGCGTGGCAGATCATCGCGACGCTCGTGCCGCGCGCACGGTGGCGCAGCAGGTCGATCACGACGCCCGCATAACGACGGTCGAGGCCGGTGAACGGTTCGTCGAGCACGGCCAGTTCGGGGCGGTGCGCAAGCGCCACGTAGAGATCCACGCGCTGGCGCTGCCCCTTCGACAGCGCACGGCACGGCTTGTCGAGCAATTCGGCGATGCCGAGCGCCTCGGTGACCGCGTCGTCCGCATGCACGTACATCGCGCGGTGCAGCGCGACGATCTCCGACACGCGGAGATGGTCGGGATACTCGACCTTCTGCAGCTGCGCGCCGAGCCGCCGCAGCGACGGCGTGTCGCGCATGAAGCGCGCGGCCGGCACGTCGAGCACGCGCACGTCGGTGCCGCCGCGCCGGAAGCCGAGCAGCGTTTCGAGCAGCGTGGTCTTGCCGGAGCCGTTCGGCCCGACGATCGCCGTGACCGCGCCGAGCCGGAACCGCACGTGCCGCGCGGAGAAACGGAAATCGCCGGCCGCGACGTCGATCGCGCGCGCGCCGAGCGCCGCACCCGGCGCGTGCGCATCGGGCAGCGGCTGCGAGGCCGTGCGCAGCGGCCGGTCGAACGCGGTGTGCGGGCCGAACAGCGCGCGCACGGAGGCGAGGAACGAATCGCTCATCGTCGGCTTCCTGTCAGTCGAACAGCATGACCTGCGTGTCGCGCGCGCCCCGGTACGGGTTGCGGCCGTGCGCGACCAGCATGTTGTCGACGACGAGCACGTCGCCGGCCTGCCACGGGAATGCGAGCTCCTCTTCGTCGAACGCATCGTAGATCGCGACGAGATCGTCGAACGGCATCGGCGAGCCGTCGCCGTAGCGGATCTCGTACGGGAACGCGGCGCGCGCGCCGTACATGCGCTGCAGGTAGCGGTAGCTGAGCTCGCCCATCGAGCGCGGGTTCGGGTGCTGCGCGCTGGCCTGGTTGAACCAGACGGTTTCGCCGGTGCGCGGATGCGCGCGCAGCGCGCTGCCGACGTGCGACACGGTCACGCTGCCGTCGTCGAGCCAGCGGCAGCCGACGCCGCGTTCCGCGCACAGCCGCTCGACCTCGTCGCGGTCGCGCGTGCCGAACGCGTCGTGCCACGGCCGGTGGTATTCGGCGAACGGCAGGTTCGGGTTGGCGGCGAGGCCGTCCGCGCGATCGCCGGGCGCCGCGAAGTTGCGCAGGTACATCACGCCGCGCGCGGCGAACCGTTCGCGCAGCGCGGCCGGCACGCGCGCCGTCACGCGCCGCATGTCGCAGATCGGCGTTTCGCCGCCCGCATCGGCCGGCTGCCGGCAATAGAACGCGACGAGGCGCGGGAACGCGGGCATGTAGGCCATCTCCTGATGCAGCCCGATCTTGAACGGCGGCGGCATGCGGGTCGATTCGTACACCTGGCCGTCGATCTGCTTGCGCGGCGCGGCGCCCGCCGTGTAACCGTTCGCGTGCGCCGGATACAGCGCGCCGAGGCGGCCGAACGCGGCGGTGTCGGGCACCGCGAAACCGCGCCACAGCAGCGCGCCGCACGCGTCGAGCAGCGTGTCGATCGTGTCGAGCCGCGAGCGGTACCACGCGACGAACATCTCCGGCGAGGTCGCGAGCTCGGCGCTGCGCGGCGTCACGCACAGCGGCAGCGTCGCGCCGGGCGCGACTGCCGCGCAGTGCACGTCGTCGGCGCCGAGCCGCACGGCGGCGTGCGCGGCGAGAAAGGCGAGGTCGGTCATCGCTCAGGCCAGCGCCGGTTTCTTCAGCAGGATCTCGAAGCCGAGCGCGCCGAGCCCGGCGCTCGGGCTGTAGATCGACGCGACGTCCGCGAGGCCGGCTTCGGCGACGAGCGCATGCGCTTCGTCGAGCGTGATCTTTTCCTCGACGTGGGTCGGCGGATAGTCGGCGGCGGCGCGCATCTCGGTGAAACGGTCGAGCAGGTGCTGCGGCGCGTCGCGGCGCATGTCGTGCACGAGCGCGATGCCGCCCGGCTCCAGCACGCGATACATCTCGGTCAGGCTGAGTGCCTTGTCGGGCAGGTGGTGCAGCGTCGCGCGGCCGACGGCCATCGTCAGCGTGCCGTCGTCGAACGGCAGCGCGAGCGCGTCGCCGACGCGCATCTCGATCGTGTCGTCGAGATCGAGTTCGCGGATGCGCGGGCGGCCTTCGTCGAGCATCGCCGGATCGAGGTCGATGCCGACGTAGCGCCAGCCGCGCATCGCCGGGTCGGTGGCGAGCCGCACCGGCACGACGCCGGTGGCCGTGCCGATGTCGGCGATCACGCCGGGCGTCATCCCGCGCGCGAGCTGGCGGATGCGGCTGATGAACAGCAGGTCCCACGGTTCGAGCGTTTCGGTGGCGAAGCGATCGTAGTCGTTCGCCGGGCGCAGGTTCTTGAGCAGCATGACGTTCCTTTTGCTGAATGGTGTCGATGGATGAAGGTTCACAGCCAGCCGACCGGCACGGCGGCCAGCAGCCGTCGCGCGGTCGCGCTGTTGACGCCGAAGGCCGGGCGGCGCCGGCGCTCGACCGCATGCGCGGCCATCGCCGCGATGCGCGCGCCGAGCCCGACACCGACGCCCCACGACGGCGCGGCGACACCGAGTTCGAGCAGCGTCGCCGCCGTCAGGAAATCGATGTTCGGCCGCAACGCGCGGCGGGCGTCGGCCTGCGCGCAGCACGCGTCGAACAGCGTCACGTACGCGCCGTCGAAGCCGCGCGCGGCGAACAAGCCGCGCATGTGCGGCGGACGCGGATCGGCGACGAACAGCGGATGGCCGAAGCCGTACAGCGTGTGTTTCGCGTCGAGCGCCGCATCGATCGCCGCGCGGCCGGCGGCGTCGAGCGCGGCGGGCGGTGCGTCGATGCCGCCCGGGACCGAGCGTGCGAGCGCGGCGAGCCAGTGCATCGCTTCGAGTGCCGCGCCGACGTGCGACGGGCCGCTCGCGAGGAAACCGGACGCGATCGCCTGCGTGAGCGTGACGCCGGTGCCGATCGCGACGCGCGGCGCGAGCACGGTCGGCGTGATGTAGCCGAAGCCGGCGTGCCACGCGACGAGCAGCATGTCCATTGCCGCTTGAGCCTGCGCATCGTGGCGTGTCGCGCCGGTCAGCACGAGCATGCGTTGCGCTTGCGTCGCGGCGGTATCGAGCGAAGCGCCGCCGTCGGTGCCGGCCGCAAACGGACGGCCTTCGATCGCCGCATGCAGCAGGAACGGCGCGGCGGCCGCGCACAGCAGCATCGTGTCGAGATCGGCGTCGTCCGGCGCGTTGCCGGGCATGCGTGCCGTCACGTCGTCGAAGCCGCGCAACAGGCCGGACGCGGCCGCGAACACCGGCGCGACACCCGCCGCGCCGAGATCCGTGGCGACGGACTGCGCGGCCGAGCCGGGCGCCAGCGCCGCGGCGAACGCCGCGAGCCGCGTGCGGATCGCCGCCTCGTGCTTGCCATGAGCCGCGTTGCCCGGCGCGACGTCGAACCACAGGTGCGCGAGCGCGCCTTCGAACGTCGTCGCGCCGATCAGCGCGTTCAGGTCGAGATCGCGCACGCGCAGCGCCTCGGGCTCGAGCGTCGCGCCGTCGATGTCGGTGCCGCGATGGCGCGTTGCGGGGCGGCCGAGCAGGTTGCGCGGGGCGTCGCCGGTCGAGGTGGCCGGCGCGTTCGTGCCGGTCGAAACGTTCGTGCCGGAATCGAGTGTCGTGTCCATGTCATTCCGCCTGCGCGAGTTCTTCGCTGCTGACGCTGATCGCCGCGTGCGCCATCGCGGCGATCACGGCCGCGTGCTGGTCGACCACGGGCAGCACGTTCGCGAAGTAGTAGCGCGCGCTTTTCAGCTTGCCGCGATAGAACGCGAGTTCGGCCGGCGTGTCGGCCGTGTCCGGCGCGTCGAGCCGGCGCGCGGCGATCGTCGCCGATTCGAGCAGCACCCACGCCGACGTGACGACGCCGAACATCTCGAGAAAACGCGTGTAGAACTGGCTGCTGCGGTGCGTATGACCGTCCTCCACGTCGCGCGCGATGTCATCGAGCGCGGCGGCGATCCGGTCGGCGCCCGTGCGCAGCGCGTCGAACAGCGGGCGCAGCTCCGCATGCGTGCCCGTGTGATGCTGGCGCGCGAGGAACACGTCGAGTTCGTCGCGGTAGTACTGGATCAGCCGCGAATGGCGGCCGAAGCCGAGCTTGTCGCGCACGAGGTCCTGCGCCTGGATGTAGTTCGTGCCTTCCCAGATCGACAGGATCTTCACGTCGCGCGCGTTCTGCTCGACGGGGCTCGCGTCGGTGTAGCCGAGCCCGCCGTGCACCTGGATCGCGGTTTCGCAGATCCGCCATGCCTGATCGGAGATGAACGCCTTGCAGACCGGCGTCAGCAGCAGTTGCAGCTTGCGATGGCGCTCGATCTCGGCCGGATCGGCGTCGGGTGTCGCTTCGAGCATCGCCGCGCGCGTCGCGGTCGCGGCGAGCTTGCCGAGCAGGCCGCGGCAGCCGTCGACGCGGCTCTTCATGTCGACCAGCATGCGCTGCACGTCCGCGTGCTCGACGATCGCGACGCGCGCGGCATTCGTGTTCGACGCGCGCTCGATCGGCCGGCCCTGCAGCCGGCGCCCCGCATACTCGACCGCGTGCAGGTACGCGCTCGACGCGACGCCGACGCCGAACATCCCGGTACTCATCCGCGCCTGGTTCATCAGCGGCATCAGCTGCAGCAGGCCGACGTTGCGCCGGCCGCCGAGCAGCCAGCCGCGGGTCGTGCCGTTCGCGCCGAACACCAGGTGCGTGTTCGCGCAGCCCTTGAGCCCCATCTTGCGCGGCAGGCCGATGCAGTCGACATGGTTCGGTTGCAATTCGCCGGTTTCCTCGTCCGGCCAGAAGCGCGGCACGACGAGGCACGACAGCGAGAAGGAATCGGGCGACGCCGTGTCGATGCGGCCGAGCACGAAATACAGCGTGTTCTCTGTCAGCTCGTGCATGCCGGCCGAGATGTAGACCTTCTCGCCGTCGATCGCGTAGATGTCGCGTTCGAGCGGCGTCGCGCGCAACGCGACCGCGGTGAGGTCGGTGCCGGCCTGCGGCTCGGTCGCGCAGAAGCACGCATCCCAGCGGTACGCCTCGAGCGGCGCGATGAGCGCCTTCTGGTGCGGCGTGCCGTGCATCTGCAGCAGCTTGATCGCGGGGCGCGTGAAGCCGCCGTACGTCATGAACGACGGGTTCGCGCCCATGAACATCTCGTAGATCATCTGCGTGACGATCGGCGGCAGCCCGTGCGTGGTGCCGAACAGCGTGTTCGACCATTCGTCGCGAAACCGCGCCCACAACGCGTGGAAATGCGACGGAATGCGCACCTGGCCGTCGTCGAGCAGCGTGCAGCCTTCGACGTCGGCCTGCTGGTAGCTGCGGCCGAGGTCGAGCGCGAAGTCGCGCGCGCGTTCGAGCAGCGCGTCGATCGATGCGCGGTCGTGGGTGCCGTACAGGCCGTGTTCCGCCAGGAACTGCTTGTCGGCTTCGAACAGTTCCCACAGAAAGAAGCGCAATTCGCGCAGGCTGACCTTGTAGGCGCTCATCATGCGTCTCCTTCGATATCGAGTGCGGCATCGAGGCCGCCGGCGAGGTCGACGACGGCCGCCGCCGCCGCGCCGTGCAGCGCCGCATCCCACACGAGCACCGTGCGGCGCTCGCCTTCGTCGAGCGCACCGGCGAGCCGGATCAGCGCGGCCGCCGATTCGGCTGACGACAGGTGGCCCGAGCCATCGTGCTGAATTCGCGCGCCGACCGGGATCGACGCTGCGTCGGCCACGCGCGCCGCGAAGCCGGGATCGAAGCCGGGAGGCACGCACCAGTCGATCTGATCGGCGCGCAGCCCGGCCATGTCGAGCGCGCGGCGGATCGCGCGCGCGGCGACCGGCGCGAGCGTGTCGCGCAGCGTGCCCGGCGCGTCGGCCCACGGATCGGCAATCGACGGCCCGAACTCGAGCGCGACGGACCGCACGCCGCCCCAGTCGGCCGGCTCGGGCGCCGGGCCCGCGCGCGACACGAGCAGCGCGGCGGCCGCGTCGCCGTAGCCGACCAGGTCGCCGAACTGGCGGAAGAACGGATAGAGCCACTTGTCGCTGAGGATCACGAGCGCCTGGTCGCCTTCGTCGAGCAGCCCGTCGAGCAGCATCAGCGCCGAATACCAGCCGAGCGTGCCGTTCTGGCCGAGCGCGAACGGCGTCACGCGCTGCAGGCCGAGTTCGTACTGCATGCGGCCGACGACCGAGTCGCCGATGCCTTCATTGAGCGCGCAGCTCGCGACGATCACGTGGGTCGTGCGGGCCAGTTGCCCGGAGCCGAGCTGGTCGCGCAGGTCGAGCGCGGCATCGGCGGCGAGATCGGCGAGGCTGCGCCCGGGCGGCGCGACCCGCAGCGCGGGCCGGCCGCCCGGCGCGAGGCGCGTGCCTTCCTCGGGCGTCAGCGCACCCATCCCGCGCGGCCGCGCGAAGCGCGCCTGCGGCAGCAGCAGGTGCCGGTAGCCGGGATGGCGCTCCTGTGCCTGGATCGCGCTGAACACGACGGCGGGCGGCAGCACCACGACGCCGCCGGACAGGGCGAGCGTGCCGGGCGCGGCGACGCGGCGCGCGCCGAGGCAGGTTTCATCGAGCGTCGACAGGGTCATGCGGCGGTCTCCTCGTTCGTGCGCGCGAACGCGTCGCGATACTGGTTTTTCAGCGCGGGGCGGTCGATCTTGCCGTTCGGGTTGCGCGGCAGCGCCGGCAGCGGCTCGACGACGAGCGGGCTCATGTAGGTCGGCAACGCGTCACGGCACGCGCGTGCGATGTCGGCGCGGCACGCGTCGGCGTCGAGCGTCGACACGACGCACGCGGCGATCGCCTCGCCGAGCGATGCGTGCGGCACGCCGAACACCGCCGCTTCGCGGATGTGGGGCAGCGCGAACAGTACGTCCTCGACTTCGGTCGGGCTCACGCGGTAGCCGGAGGTCTTGATCATGTCGTCGCCGCGCGCGACGAAATACAGGTAGCCGTCGGCGTCGCGCCGCACGATGTCGCCGGACCACACCGCGACGTCGGGGCGCGGGATCTCGCCGTGCCGGCGCGGCAGCGGGCGAAAGCGCTGCGCGGTCAGCTCGGGCCGGTTCCAGTAGCCGAGCGTGACGAACGCGCCGCGATGCACGAGTTCGCCGGGCTCGTCGGCCGCGCATTCGCTGCCGTCCGCACGCAGCACGAGGATCTCGGCGTTCGGCACGGCCTTGCCGATCGACGTCGGGCGCAACGCCGCGTCGGCCGGCGGCAGGTACGTCGAACGGAACGCTTCGGTCAATCCGTACATCAGGTACGGCGCGGCGTGCGTGAACAGCGCCTGCAGGCGGTGCAGCAGCGGCGTCGCGAGATGGCCGCCGGTGTTCGCGAAGCGGCGGATTCGCGTGCGCGCCGTATCGCTCCAGCCGGCCGACGCGAGCTGCATCCACAGCGGCGGCACGCCGGTGATCGACGTTACGCCGAACGCGTCGCAATGGCGCGGCACGTCGGCCGGCTGCAGGAAGTCGAGCGGCGCATAACATGCGCCGGACGCCAGCGCGGTCGTGAGCTGGCTCAGGCCCGCGTCGAAGCTGAGCGGCAGCACACCGAGCACGACGTCGTCGTCGGCCAGCCCCTGGTACGCGGCGACGCTGAACGCGCCCGACACCAGGTTGCGGTGTGATACGACCACGCCTTTGGGCTTGCCGGTCGAGCCGGACGTGTAGAGCAGCGCGGCGGGATCGTCGTCGACCGGGCGGCCGGCGGCCAAAGGTGCCAAAGGTGCCGAAGCGCCGGCGTCGGACGCGGTGATCGCATCGGCCAGCTCCTCGATCAGCATCGCGCGGGTGCCGACGAGCGCGGCGAGCGCCGGCAGGCGCTTCAATCGCTGCGCGCCGGTCATGAACAGCGCCGCGCCGCTGTCGGCGACGATGTGTTCGATCTGCGCTTCCTTCAATTGCGGATTGACCGGCACGAAGATCGCGCCGAGTGCGTTGGCCGCGAGCATCGCGACCACGGTTTCGATGCGTTTCGGCGCGTAGATCGCGACGCGCTCGCCGGGCCGCACGCCGCGCGACGCGAGCGCGGCGGCCGCGCGGCGGACCGCGCGCGCGAGCTGTTCGTAGGTCATCGTGCCGCCGCCGTCGGCATACGCGGGATGATGCGGCCAGCGCGCGGCGCCGTGGTCGAGCAGGTCGGCGATGCTGATCAGGGCGTTCATGATCGGCTCCTCTCTCTGGTGGGTCTAGGCGGGCCGCACGTACACGTGCGCGGCTTCGTGGGACAGGAAATGCGCCATCGAGTACGTCCGGTGATAGGCGCCGCAGCGCGCGAACACGGCGATGTCGCCGACCTGCGGCGGTGCGCCGGTATCGTCGCGGCCGATCACGTCCGCGCGGCTGCACGTGCTGCCGGCGTAGATCGTCGGCACGCCGCGCGCGGGCGGTGCAGGCGTGCGGCGCACGAGCGACGGCGCGGCCAGCCGGCGCATCACCGATTCGGTCTGCGCGAGCAGGAACGCATGCGACAGCCCGCCGTCGCAGACGGCGATCGTGCGGTCCGGCCATGTCTTGACCGCGACGACGCGCGTCGCGAACACGCCCGCGTCGGCGAAGATCGCGCGGCCGGATTCGTGCGCGAGCGAATACCGGCCGGCCAGCGGGGCGAGCGCGGCCGCATAGCGGTCGAACGCGGCATCGCCCGGGTGATCGTCGGCGAAACCGCCGCCGAGGCTCAGCGAGCCGAGCGGTGCGCCGTTGGCCGGCGCGAGATCGCGGGCGAGCGCCGCGAGCCGCTCGGGCAGCACGAGCGTGTCGGGCTGCGTCGCGTCCTGGCGGATGAACGAATGCGGGCCGGAGAACACGTGCAGCCCGGCGACGGGCAGGCCGGCGGCGGCGAGCGTGCGCACCGCGTCGTGCGCCTCGTTCGGCGTCATCCCGAAATGGTCGTGCCACAGCGCCCGCGCGTCGTCGCCGGCCAGCGCGCCGGCGTTCACGCGCAGCAGTACCGGGCCCGGCGTGCCGCCGCCCGCCGCGGTTTCGCGCGCCAGCGGCACGAAGCGCGCGACCGCGTCCGGGTTGTCGAGCACGAAATGGCAGCGCGACGCGAGCCCGGCGCGCATGAACATCTCGTCCATCGACGGGTTGTTCAGGTAGCGCGGCGTCCTGATCCGGCCGATCACCGCGTCGAGTTCGCCGCGGCTCGCGAGTTCGACGCCGTCCTCGTACGCATGGGCACAACGCGCGAGCATGTCCTGGTTCGGGTTCGCCTTCAGCGACACGATCAGCCGCGTGCCGAGCCGCGCCTTCAACGACCGGTAGCGCGCGATCGCGACTTCCGGCTCGTACACGTAGCACGGCGTGCGCAGGTCGGCGATCCACGCATGGTCGCCGGCGGGGGGAAGCGGGCGCTCAGGCGTCATGGCGGCCCACCGGATGGAGCGTGGCGGCCGCATACGCGCCGCAGTTCGACTGCATCACGCCGAGCACGCGCTGCCCGCGCGCGACCGCGTCGAGCCCGACGTCGGCCAGGTTGATCGGGAAATCCGAGCAGCACGCATGGCCGCGTGCATGGATGTTCTCGGCATACAGCCGCTCGGCCGGCACGCGCATCGCGCGGCACAGCGCGTTCCAGCCCGGCAGGTCGGCGTTGTGCGGCAGCACGAGCTCGTATGCGTCGAGCGCATGCGGTTCGAGCGCGACCGCCGCGTCGATCGCCTTGCGCGTGTACGGCCACTCCATCATGATCAGGTCGGCCTCGTTCGCGGCGACGGTGTCCGAGCCGCGATGCCATTTCGCGTGCGTCTCGATCGCGATGCCGCCGAGCCGGTTCTTCGTGCTGTTGCGCGCGATCAGCATCGCGGCCGCGCCGTCGCACTGCACGCCCGTCATCTGCCGCATCCGGTAATCCTCGCCGTACACGCGGTCGGACGACACGACGAGCGCCGCGTCGAGTTGCGGATAACGACGCATCAGCGCGCGAACGGTCTCGATGCCGGCCGCGACCGACACGCAGTTCAGCTGCGCGACCGAGCCGAGCCACAGCGGCTCGATGCCGAGCTGCGCGGCGAGCTCGTGCGGCAGGCTGCGCGGCGCGGGCGGCACGCTGAACTGCTGCGTGTGCACGTGGACGATCGCGCCGATGTCGGACGGATGCACGCGCGCGGTGTCGAGCAGGCGGCCCGCCGCCGCGATCGCGAGATCGGTCTCGCTCGTGTCGAGCGCCATGTGGAAGTAGCGGCTGCCCGATTGCGCGATCGCCGCGGCCCGTTGCGCCGGGTAGTCGCGCTCGGCGGCCCATGCCTCGATGTCGACCGGCGGGCCCGGCAGTTCGTAGGCCACCGCGTCGATGCCGATCCAGAAATCGCGTGATGCCTGGGAGGAGTTCGTCATGGTTCAGTTGAGCGGCATCGCCGCGTAGTCGAGAACATCGAGTTTTTCGAAGGTCGCCTGCACGGTCGGCGTGAGCAGGCCCATCTCGCGGATCGTCGGCACCAGGCGCCGGAAGATCGAGCGGCGGATCGAGCTGGATACCGGCGACTCGCGCACCATCGCGCTGCATTCGCGCTTCGACAGGCCCATCGGCTCCCAGATGTCGTCCGCGCACAGGTGCTCGTACAGCACGGCCGCGCCTTCGCAGACGAATTCCTCGCGCTCGCGCAGCTCGGTCGAACTCATCTCCGCATACACGCGGCACAGCGTGATCCGGCCGACCGCGAAGTGACGCGCCTCGTCGCGCTGGATCCGCAGGAACAGATCCTTGATGAACGGATCGGTGCTATACGCGACGACGCTCTGGAAGATCGACAGCGCGATGCCCTCGACGAGCACCTGCATCCCGAGGTTCGTCATGTCGAGCGCGCTGCTCGTGATCGTGTCGTGCAGCAGCCCCTTCAGCGAGCGGCTCATCGGGTAGCTGACGTCGAGCTTCTCGTTGACGAGCTTCGCGTACGCCTCGACGTGGCGCGCTTCGTCCATCATCTGAGCGGCGGCGCACAGGCGCGCGCTCAGCCCATCCTCGGCCGACGCGAGCTTCGATGCGCAGATCAGCGCGGCCTGCTCGCCGTGCAGGATCTGCGACAGCAGCCAGCCCTGTGCGTGATGGCGCACCTCGCGCTTGTCGGCGTCGGACAGCTTGCTCCACAGCTCGGTGCCGTAGATCAGCAGCGTCGGGTCGGGCATGCCGAGCGGATTCGCCGGGTCGAGGTCGTGACTCCAGTCGACGTCGGTCGCGACGTCCCACTGCGCGGCCTTCGCCTTTTCGTAGAGCCGGTTCAGCGCCTCTTCGCGCAGTGCGTAGTCGTTCGACATCAGGGCGTCGACGGGCATCGACCAGCGGATGTCGGCCGTGTCCTGCATAACGGTGAGCGTGTCAGTCATTTAGGGTCTCCCCGGCCGCGCGGCGGCGCCGGAATGATGGGCGGAATCGGTAAGCGTCGCGGCTGCGGCGCGCGGTGTCGGCGGATGCGGCACGAGGCGGATCGCATACGACGGCCACGGGCCGCGCAGTTGCGCGTCGAACGCATCGGCGAGCCGCGCGGGCCAGATCGCGCAGCACACGCGGTTGTCGCCGGAGAACTCGGCATCGCGCAGGATCCGGTCGCCGATCCACACGACGGGCGCGCCGCGCGCGGCGTCGCGCAGGGCCTCGTCGTACAGGTGCACGCCGAGCAGCACGTGCGGCGCGAGCAGTTCGGCCGGCAGCGCGCCGAAGTACGGCGCGCAGACTTCGATGAACACACGTGCGCCGGGATGCACCGCGTCGCGGATGCGCGCGGACACTTCCGCAAGGAATGCGAAATACTGGACGTGGTCGAGCAGCACGCGGCGCTCGCTGCCGGATGCGTCGCCGGCATCGCCGGCGTCGTATGGTTCGCCGGCCGCTTCCGCGAGCGCGGCGCGCGCATAGTCGGCCGGCGTGTCGAGCGGCATCCGGTACGCGCTCGCGGCGACCGCGACCGGCTGCCGCGCATCGCGCTCGATCCGGTAGGTGAAATGAACGGGCCGCACCATGTCATGCCTCGCTGTCGAGAGAGAACGTCGCGTCCGGCGCGAATGCGACGTCGGCGACCGCGTAATAGCCGTTCAGCGCGAGCGAGCAGACGGCTGCGCGGTGCGGCGTGTCGCCGTCGCGATGCGCGAGCAGCACCGACAGCCACGGATCGCTGCCGAACGCATGGCCGAACAGCCCGTGGCCGTCGGGCAGCAACGGCGTCTTGCCGACCGACGCGAGCAGCGCGCGGCGCGACGTCGCCGGAAAGAACGGCAGCGCCGCGTGCACGCCGGGGCGGGCCGCGCAGAAGGTGCGGATGTCGCGGCCGAGCCGCACGACTGCGCTGGCCGGCGGCGCGGCGTCCGCGAGCACCGACGGTGCGGCCGGCGACGCTTCGCGGCCGACGTCGATGAGCAGCGTGCACACGCCGAAGCCCGAACGGCCCCACGCGGGGTTGCCGTGCCAGTACGTATAGCCGTGCACGTCGACGTCGACGATCTGCAGCAACAGCGTGCGCGGCCCGGTTTCGGCCGCGGTGGCGAGCGCGCGGCGCAGCACGTAGCCCCAGCCCGCGCATTCGTACGAGCAGGTCATCCAGTCGGGCGTGTAGTCGTTCGCGCCGGCGAGCGCCTGCGCGAACACGCGATGCTGCGGCGAATCGTTCATCAGCAGCATCGACAGGATCGTCGAGCTGACCACGTAGTCGTCCGCGCCGACCGCGCCGCACAGCCGCTCGCGTTCGGCGCACGCGAGCGCGCCGATCGCGCGCGCCGTGTCGTCGAGCGGCACGGCCGCGCCGTCGCGTGACGGCGCGACGCGCCGGTACGCGAGCGCCTGCACGGTCAGCGCGGTCGCCGGGGCCGCCGGGGCCACCGGGAGCGGCTCGGCGGCGGCGGCCGCCACGGTCGCAAGGGGCGCGAGCATCGTCGTGTCAGGCGGCGTGCTGCTGGCGGCGCAGTTGCGCGTCGAGCTGCTGCAGCGTCGTGTACTGCGTGATGTTCAGCGCTTCCGGGTCGATCGAACCGTAGAGCTGTTCGCAGAACACGATCAGCTCGACGATGTTCAGCGAATCGATGCCGAGTTCGCCGATGCCGGCGTCGGTGTCGACGGTCTCGACATTGAGGATCTTCGCGACTTCGCGGGACAGGATGTCGAGCGCGTCGGCCGGAACGTTCTGGGTCGTCATGAGAGGAGCTCCTGGTAATGAAGTGGGTTGATCGGGATCGATCGGCCTGTCGCGTGGGTCAACTGCCGGCTTCGCAGCGCAGGCTCTTGCGAAGCTCGTGATAACAACGGTACGAACTGCCTTCCATCTTCGAAAACGCCAGCAGGTCGCGCTGGTCGTCGAACGTCGCGACCCGGCCGTCGCGCACGAGCGCCGTCAGGAACTCGTTCGACAGCAGCTTGATCGCGAGCACGCGCTGCACCTTGCCGAAGCTGTAGTGCGCGTCGTCGGTCTGGTTGCGCGCGGCGTCGGCGATGAAGCGGTGGACGGCGCGCGCGTCGGCGTCGAGCTCGACGCGGCCGGTTTGCGCGAGCCATTCGACGTGCGCCATCAGCGCGCGGACGAAGTAGGGGCGCACGACGGTCAGGTACTTGTTGAACACGGTCGGGCCGCCGATCCGCAGGCGATCCTCGGCGCTCACGCGCACCTGGCCGCCGACGTTCGCGAGCTGCAGGTTGCCCGCCAGGAACGGCGCGCCGCAGGTCGTGCGCGCGAGCTTGCGGTACTCGTCGGGCCACACGAGGTACGCGGCCGGGAACATCACGCCGGGCAACCGCGCGGCGACGACCGCCATGCAGTCGCGATGCGCTTCGATGCCCCACACCTTGTCGACGGTGAGCGCAAGGCCGTTGTCGTCGCTGCGCACGACCGTGCGCCAGGCGGCGAGGGTCGGGCCGCCGCCGTCGCTCATCAGGAACGCGAAGTTGTGGCCGCTGTCGATGCAGTCGCATGCGCGACGGTTCTGGTCGTCGGAGAAGAACAGCCCGAACATGATGCGGATGAACGCGCGCATGAACGGCTTGAACAGGTGGTGAAACCCTTCGCGTTCGATCTGGCCGAGCAGCGCTTCGGTGAGCGGCGCCTCGTCGTGCCGCAGCGGCGTCGACGCGGACGAATCGGGCAGCACGTCCGGCGTGGCGGCGCGCAGCGCGATCACCATCTCGCTGTCGAGCAGCCGCACGGCGGCCGCCTCGACGAGCCGGGCGGCCGCGCGCGGCGGCGTGCCGATGGTGCCGATCGAGTCGAGGTGGCGCAGCACCGGATACGCGGCCTGGTCGGCCACGCGCAGCAGCAGCGGTGCGGGCAGGTCGACGGACGAAGCGGGGGCGGAAAGCGTGGACATGGGGCGGGTTCCTGTCAGAAGCGCACGCGCACGGCGGCGTCGATACGGGTGCCGAGACCGACCATCCGGTACTCGGAGTTGCTGTCGGAGAACGCGCGGGTGAGCGCGACATCGACGCTCACGCGCTTGTTCACGTCGGCGACGACCTGGGCGATCGCGAGCAGGCCCTTGTCCTGCGGCGAATAGACGCCGCGCAGCGAATACTCGACGCGGCCGATCTTCTTGCCGAGCCGCGCGAACAGGTAGTCGCGCAGGTTGCCGTCCGCGCTCACGAAATCGGCGGTGCCGCCGAGGCCGGCCAGTGCGGCGCCGGGCGCGACGGGCAGCAGCGCGTTGTTCGCGCGCACCGCGCCGACCATCCGGCGCCACTGGTTCGCGTCGTAACGCGCCTCGTCGTGCGACCACTCGACGATCAGCGACAGGTTGCCGGGCAATGCGCTCTGCATGCCGACCGCGCTGCGCCACATGACCTGGCGGTCGTTGCGGCGATCGACGGCGTCGTAGGCGGCCGGCGAATCGAGCGGCGTGCCGTTCGCGATGAAGGCCGGCAGCGGCCGAGTCGTGCCGCGTTCGAGCCATGCGCTCGCGTAGACGGTGTTCGAGCGCGCGACGTCGACCGACAGCGTCGCGCCCGCGCCGCCGCGGCCCGCATGACGTCCGGCGAGCAGCGCGGCCGAGCCGCCCGACCAGTTGTACGCGCCGCGCACGAGCTGCGTCGCGCCCTGCACGTCGCGGTTGTCGACGTCGTTGCGCAGCGTGCGGTTCTCGCCGGCGATGAACTGCAGCGTGGCCTGTTCGCCGGCCCACTTCGCTTCGACGAGCGGCGTGCCTTCGACGTCGCCGTAGCGGTCGTAGATGTCGGCCGTCGCGGCCCGCTTCTGGAAGAAGCCGAGCGGGAAGAACGCCTGCGACGTGTCGAGCGGGTCGATCCGCTTGCCGGCGGTGAGCGTGATGCCGTTGTCGAATGCGTAGCGCACGCCGGCCTCGTTGAAGCGGGTGGCCTGCGCGCCGAGCGAGTGGTTGCTCGCGACGGCGCGCGCGTTCAGGAACAGGTTCTCGCCGTCGATGCGCGCGAGCAGGCCCGCTTCCTGCTGGTTGCGCGGCTGGTCGCCGATCAGGCTGCCGAGCAGCGCATGGCCGTCCATGCTGTCGACCGTGCGTGCGTAGGCGATGCCGTTCAGCGTGCTCAACTGTTCCATCAGCGATTCTCCGTGCGCGAGCGTGCAGCCGAGCGCGAGCGGAACGGCGAGTACGACGCCGCGCCGGAGGCGACTGGACGGGGGGCGAGGGCGGTCACGACGGGCGTCGGCATGGGCGTCGTGGTCACTGGCCATCGGCAAGCGTGTCGGGGTTGAACCAGCCCGACGGAATCTTGCGCGGCTGGCCGTCGAGGATGTCGACGACGCTCGCGCGCTGCTTCTCGATCTCGTTGCGATAGGTGATCTTGCGGATCACCTTGCGCCCGTTCGCATCGACCGGCGCGGAGAAATCGGCGCTGCGGAACAGCAGGCCGCTCGCGAGGAAGAACTGCGCGCGCACCGGCACGTCGGTGTCGGGCGTGACCCACAGCTTGATCGTCGGGTAGACGTTGTCGGGATCGGTCGCGGTCAGGTCGAGCTCGGTGGCCGGCTTGCCGGCGATCGTCGTCGCGCCGGGCGCGGCCGACGCGCGATAGCTGTCCGCCCAGTGCGTGCGCGTGATGTCGCTGATCACGACCTCGCCCTGCAGCCGCTGCATCCCGTTGATGCGTACCGCGCTGCGCGTGTTCGGCACGTAGAACCAGTGGCCGCGCGTCGTCGCGAGATACTTCTGGCCGTCGTTCTCGCCGCTGCGCGTCAGCGCGAGCGTGTCGCCGTTGCCGCGCGTGTAGACGAGATAGCGCGTCGCGTCGCCGGATTGTCCGCCGACCTCGTTCGTGATCTGGATGTTCGTCTGCGTATCGGCGGCCGTGCTGCGGTACGCGTCGGCACGGGCGAGCATGGTCTGGGCCGCCGGTGCGTCGGCTGCGTGGGCGAGCGGCGCGCACGCGACGAGCGCGGCGACCATCAGGCGAATGCGGTTCATGGGGCGAGTCCTTCGAGGATGTTGCGTTTGGCGAGCCCGAGCGTCGCGAGCAGCGCGGCGGCCACGCCGAGCACGACGAACGCGCCTTCGACGGCGGCCACGGCGGCCGGCGAAACCGTGAATTCGAGCAGGATCGGCTTCACGCGGCCCGGCGGCGCGGGCAGGTGGATCTGCGCGTGGTTGAGCGCGACCATCGTCAGCAGCGCCGCCGCGATGCCGGCGGCCGCGCCGAGCAGGCCGAGGAACGCGGTCTCCTGGATCAGCACGCCGCGCACCGTCGAGGCCGGCACGCCGAGCGCGCGCAGGGTCGAGATCTCGCGGCGGCGCTCGACGATGCTCATCAGGATCCAGTTGCTCATCGACAGCAGGATCGTCACGCACAGGATCGCGCCGAACACCGAGAACTGGTTCTTGTACAGCGCGACGACCTGGTGATAGAGCGACACGAGCTGGTCCCAGGTCTTCACGTCGAGCGCGGGCAGCGCGGCGCGCAGCGTCGCGGCGGCGGCCGGCGTGCGCGCCGTGTCCGACAGGAACACCGCGATGCGCGACGCGCGGTCGGTGCGCAGCAGCGCCTGCGCGGCCGCGAACGTCACGTTGACGATCCGTTCGTCGACGTCCTTGTTGCCCGTGCTCATCACGCCGACGATCTGCGCGTCGGTCGCGTTGATGCCGCCGTGCGCGGTCGAGGCCATCAACTGCACGACCGAGCCGACGTGCACGCCGAGCTTGCGCGCGAGTTCGGCGCCGACGACGACTTCGGTGCCGGCATTCGTGGGCGACAGGTAGCGGCCCGACAGCACCGTGTGATAGTCGAAGAAGCCGGGCGGCTCGCGGTTCGGCTCGATGCCTTCGCCGACGAAGCCGTAGCTGAGATCGCCGTTCGAGATCAGCCCGTCGAAGTCGATGCCGCGCGCGGTGGTGGCGACACCCTGCAGCGCGGCGACGGCGCGTGCGGCGGCAGCCTGCTCGTCGGCGGTCAGCCCATACTGCAGCGGCCGTTCGCCGATCAGGTCGAGATAACCGTGGTGCAGCACCTGCACGTGGCCGACGCCGCTGTCGATCGAGCCTTCGCGCACCGCGTCGAAGGTCGCGATCACGTAGCCGAGCGCGAGGCTCGACGCGAACGCGGCGACGCCGATCATCGCCATCGTCAGCACGGTGCGGCGCTTGTTGCGCCAGAGGTTACGCCACGCAAACGTCGACCAGTTCACGATTCACTCCCGGTACGCCGTCGCGCATCTCGATGCGGCGCGGCAGGCGCGCGCACAGACGATCGTCGTGCGACGCAATCAGAAAGGCGGTGCCCAGCGTGCGGTTGGTGTCGAGGATCAGCTCGGCCACCGCGCGCGCGTTGGTGCTGTCGAGGCTGGCGGTCGGCTCGTCCGCGATCACGATCGCCGGCTCCTTGGCGAGCGCGCGTGCCAGCGCGACCCGTTGCTGCTCGCCGCCGGACAGCTCGCCGGGGCGGTGGCGTTCGCGCGCGGCGAGTCCCACCGCGTCGAGCATCGCGCGGGCGCGCTCGCGGCGCGTGCGCGGCGTGCCCCACGCGAAGCAGCCGAGCTCCACGTTCTCGAGTGCCGACATCACCGGAATCAGGTTGAACTGCTGGAACACGAAGCCGATGCGCTCGCGGCGGATCCGTTCGAGCGTGTCCGGCGCGTCGTCGATCCGACGGCCTTCGAGCCAGCGTTCGCCGCTGCTCGGCACGTCGAGAAAGCCGGCCAGGTTGAGCAGCGTGCTCTTGCCGCTGCCCGACGGGCCGACGAGCGCGACGACGTCGCGCCGGCCGATCGAGATCGTCGCGTCGCGCACCGCGACGACGCGGCCCGCGCCCTCGTACACGCGCGTGACGTCGCGCAGCTCGAGCACCGGCGTGAGCGGGGCGGCCGTCATGCGTACGCTCCCTGGCCGGCTTCGACCGCCGCCGCCGCGTGGATGACCGACAGCGCGCCGTTCGCATAGAGGTCGCGGCATTTCAGGCGCTGCAGCTTGCCGCTCGTGGTGCGCGGCAACGAGCCGGGTTCGACGAAGCACAAATCCTGCGCGGCGAAGCCGATGCGCGACGCGAGCAGCTGCTGGCACTCGGCACGCGTCTGCGGTGTCGCGTCGGCGGGCCGCGCCTCGATCGCGACGACCAGCCGCTCGGTGCCCGTCTCGGGGTCGGGCAGCCCGAACGCGATGCACGTGCTCTTGCGCAGCGTGCGATGCGATGCCAGCGCTTCCTCGATGTCGTGCGGGAAGTAGTTGCTGCCGCGGATGATGATGACTTCCTTCTTGCGCCCGAGGATATGGAGCTGGCCGTCCGCGACGTAGCCGATGTCGCCGGTGCGGAACCAGCCGTCAGCCGTCAGCGGCGCGGCGATCGAGCCGTCGTCGGGATTCAGGTAGCCGAGCATCACCGAGGTGCCGCGAATCGCGACTTCGCCGACGGCGCGGTTCGCGAGCGCGTGGTCGCCGTCGTCTAGGATGCGGAAGGCCATGCCGTCGATTGGCGTGCCCATCGCGAGCACGGTTTCGGTCTCGGTGTCGGCGCCGTCGTTCGCGGCGGCCGGTTGCGCGTCGCGGCGCTCGATCAGCGCACGCCGGTCGAGCGTGTCGGCGATCACGTACGGTGCGCCGTCCACCGTGCCTTCATGCCACGCACGATGCATCGATACCGCGAGCGTCGATTCGGCCATCCCGTAGCACGGCTGCAGCGCCGATGCTGCGAGGCCGTACGGCGCGAACGTCGCGGCGAAGTCGCGCAGCGTCGTGTCGTCCACGCGTTCGCCGCCGATGAAGATGTTGCGGCAGGCGGACAGGTCGACGCCTTCCATCGCGGCGGCATTGAAGCGGCGCACGCAGTAGCGCAGCGCGAAGGTCGGCACCGACGTCGTGGTCGCGCGCGCCGACGCGATGCGTTTCAGCCAGCCGAGCGGATTCCGGATGAAGCTGTTCGGCTGCATCATCAGCAGCGGCGCGCGGTAGTGCAGGTTCGACAGCAGCGTGAGCAGCCCCATGTCGTGATAGAGCGGCAGCCACGAGGCGGTGCCGTCACCGGCCGCGATGTCGAAGCGGACCGACCCGCCGATGCCGAGCACGTTCGCGATCACGTTCTCATGGCTGAGCACCGCGGCTTTCGGGTGCGACGTCGAGCCCGACGTGAGCTGCACATGGTGCGGGTCGCGGCCGCTTTTCGCGCTGATCAGTGCGCGCGCGCCGGCATCCGCGGCGATCGACAGCGTGTCGAGATCGACCACGCGCGTCGATGCCGCGGGAAACGCGTCGTCGCGCCACGCGGCAGCCTGCGCATCGGCGGCAATGACGAGACGCGGCCGGTACAGCTCGCACGCGACGTCGATCACTTGCCTGCCGGCGGCGGCGCGGCGCGCGGGAACGGGCACGGTGCAGGGCAGCGCGCCCGTCATCACGCAGGCCATCATCGCGACCGCGTGCTCGACCGACGCGGGCAAGGCGAGCATCACCAGGTCGTTCTCGCGCACGTCGAGTTCACGCAGCGCGCCGGCCTGGTGAAACACTGCTTCCGCGAAGCGCCGGTACGTGATGCCTGCCTCGTTGCCGGCCTCGTCGACGAACGTCATGCGATGCGTGGCGCCCGCGACGTCCTCGAGCGATTCGATCAGGCGATGAATGGTGGATGCGCACTTCGTCACGAGAATCTCCCGTTGAGGAACACGGCCGCTCGTGCCACGGTGCCGGCGGCGCCGTTCGTCGAGTGAGGGGGATTCTTGCCGGATCGACATGACGCGACAAACGGAATATTTGCAGGCTATGCATGAGCGGCACGCATCCACTCGGGTCTGCCCCGCACGGATGCATGTGAAGCCGCGCCAGGTGAATGACCGGTACGCATTCGACCGGTCGTCTAGTTCACGATGTGGTGCGCTCATGCGCGGGCGTCATGCAATGCGTTCGGAAAATTCGTTTGTCCGAAGCATCGACTCACAGAAGAATTGCAACCCGGCAGCGCGCCAGCGTCGCCGTGTCATGGCGCCGGGCAGGGTCCGGCTCAAGGAGAGCGTCTTGTCCGTCACCTCATCGCTTGTTACCCGTCAGAAACCGGTTGCAGACATGAAGAGCCGCCCGAGCGGCGTCGTCTTCTCGCTGAAGCTCGCGGTATACGTCGCGCTCATTGCGCACGGCATGCTGTTCGCGCTGTCGACGTATGTGATCCTGAAGATCGTCGGGGTCCTGCTGATCGGCGCGATGTACGCGCACGGCGTCGAGCTGCAGCACCAGGCGCTGCACTACCAGGGGTTCCGGAGCAAGCGGCTCAACATGGTGTTCGGCGTGCTGCTCGGCATGCCGATGCTGGTGTCGTTCCACGCGTACCAGGACAGCCACCTGCGTCATCACCGGCTGCTCGGCACGCCGGAGAACAAGGAGTTCTTCGACTACGGCGACCAGTACGGCGCGAGCCCCGTCGTCAATCTCGGGCTGTGGGCGTGGCGGCTGTCGATGGCCGCGCACTATATCCAGTTCGCGAAGAACGTCGCGAAGCTCGTCGTGCCGGGAGCGCGCTTCGGCGACAACCCGCTCGTGTCGCGCGCGATCCGCCGCGATCACCTGCTGATGGTCGCCGCGATCGCGCTGCTGGCCGGCGTGTCGGTCGCGCTGCACACGTGGTTTGCCGTGTGGGTGTGGGTCGTGCCGCTGGTGTTCGTCGCCGCGCCCGTGCATGCGCTGGTCGAGATGCCCGAGCACTACCGCTGCGACCTGACGAGCACCGACCCGTTCCGCAACACGCGGACGATCGAGAGCAACGCGTTCATGACGTGGTTCACGAACGGCAACAACTATCACGTCGAGCATCACATGATGCCGAACCTGCCGATCGAGCGGCTGCACGACCTGCATGGCGCGATCGGGCCGCGCATCCGCTATTACCACCGCACGTACCGGCAGTTCTATTACGCGCTGCTGCGCGGCAGGCTGTCGCCGCGCACGGTGGACGACGATGCGGACGAGCGTGCACCCGATGCCGAAGCGGCGGCGCCGGCGTCCACGCAATCGGCATGACTTCGACGGGGCTGGCCGCCCACGTGCGTGCCATGCCGGAACGTTGTTCAACGACGGTGACGACGATGCTCTATCCGGAATTATTCAGGTCGCTGGAAGCAGTGCGCTGGAACATGGAGAAGGACATTCCGT
>NZ_WIXR01000008.1:0-64618 GCF_019425585.1 Burkholderia sp. COPS
GGCCGGCGACCCGCGCGTGCGCATCGTCGATCTCACCCGGCGCTTCGGCAAGGAAGCCGCGCTCACCGCCGGCATCGACGAAGCCGCCGGCACCGCCGTGATCCTGATCGATGCCGACCTGCAGGACCCGCCCGCCCTGATCCCCGCGATGGTCGAACGCTGGCTCGCCGGTGCCGAGGTCGTCGCCGCGAAGCGCACCGACCGCATGTGCGATCCGCTGATGCAGCGCGTAGCCGCCGCGCTCTACTACCGCGTGCACAACCGCCTCTCCGAAGTCGAGATGCCCGAGAACGTCGGCGATTTCCGGCTGATGGACCGCCAGGTCGTCGACGCGCTGCGCGCGCTACCCGAGCGGCGGCGTTTCATGAAAGGCCTGTTCGCGTGGGTCGGCTATCGCACCGAGATCATCGAATACACGCGTGCGCCACGCAGCGGCGGCCGCTCGAAATTCTCCGGATGGCGGCGCTGGAACTTCGCGCTCGAAGGCATCACGAGCTTCAGCACCGTGCCGCTGCGCGTCTGGACCTACGTCGGCCTCGCGTTCGCCGCCCTCTCGTTCATCTACGGCGCCTTCATCGTCATGCGCACGCTGCTGTTCGGCAATCCCGTGCACGGCTACGCGTCGCTCATCTCCGTGATGCTGTTCGTCGGCGGCATCCAGCTGATCGGCATCGGCGTGATCGGCGAATACCTCGGCCGCATCTATCACGAGTCGAAGCAGCGCCCCGTCTATCTCGTGCGGCGCCGTTATCGCGCGCAGCGGGACACCGCCGCGCATCCTGCGTCGAAACTGCTGCAGTTCCCGCTCAAGCGCACGCACGCGGCCCGCCGCCGGACGCCGCTCCCCGCGACTGCCGCCGGCCACGGCGCGCGGAAAATCTCCATCAAGTAGTCGCTACACGCCGCATGGATTTCCCCCGGGACACGACGCGATCGGCGGACCATCCCGTCCGCGCATGGCTGACTCCGCGGCGCGTCGTCGCGTACAGCGCGGTCGCGCTCGCGTGCTACGCGCTGTTCGGCGCGATCTGGGTATCCGTCGTCCGTCATGCGCCGGCCACCGCCTTGTCGCGCCCGGGCCCCGACTACGCGGTGTTCTGGACGGCGTCGTACGTGATGCTGCACGGCTCGCCATGGCAAGCGTACGATGTGCCGACCTTCACGCGGCTGGCCGCCGACCTGTTCCCGCAGTTCCGCCGCGAAGACCTCGTCGCGTGGCTGTACCCGCCCACCAACCTGCTGCTCGTGACGCCGCTCGCGCTGCTGCCTTTTGCGATCGGCTATCCACTGTTCGTCGCGTTCGGTATCGCCGTGTTCGGTTTCGCCGCTTCGCGCGTATCGGGCCTCGGCGCGATCCCCGGCGCTGCGCGCGTCGGCGGGTTCGCGCTGGTCGCCGCCCCGTGCGTGTTCGTCACCGGGATGTTCGGGCAAAACGCGTTCCTGACCGCGTCGTGCGCGGCGCTGGCCGTCTGCTGGGCGGACCGCCGGCCGATGTGGGCCGGCCTCTGCATCGGCCTGCTGTCGGCCAAGCCGCAACTGGCGTTGCTGTTCCCGTTCGTGCTGGTCGCCACGCGCGCATGGCGCACGATCGCGTGGGCCGCGCTCGCCACCACCGCGTTCGCCGCATCGAGCATCCTCGTCTGCGGCGTCGAGTCGCTCCATCGGTTCGTCGCCGGCACCGCGCTCGCGCGGTCGCTCCTCCTCGAGCAAGGTGTCGTGTTCTGGCTCGCGTCGCCGGCGCCGTTCGCCGCCTTCCGGCTCGCGGGCCTGACGCCCGGGCTCGCGTATGCCGCGCAGGCGTGCATCGCGGCGCTGGCGATCGCAGCCGCCTGCATCGTGTGGACGCGTTCGCGCGACATCCGCATGCGTGCCGCCGTCCTGGCGGTCGCGACGCTCGCGGCGAACCCTTACGTGTGGCACTACGAGCTCGCATGGCTCGGCATCGCGATCGCGTGCATGCTGGCGACCGGCTGGCAGGACGGCTGGCTGCGCGGCGAGCAGGCCGCGATCGCGCTCATGTGGCTGCTGCCGCTCGTCGAATACCTGAACCCGTGGCTGCAATGGCCGCAGATCGGCCCGGCCGTGACGCTGTTCGCGCTCCTCGCGCTGCTGCGCCGCGCCGGCCCGCGTGCTCACAACGCGAGCCGCGGCGGCACGTAGACGCCGTAGTACGGCCCGACGCCGGTCCCTGAGCCCGACATCTTCACGCCGGCGACGAAGTGGCCCTGGATGTACTTGTACGTGCCGCCGAGCGACACGTCGATATGGAACGGCGCGAACGCGACGATCGGCACGGTGGTGCTGGTCGCGGTCTGCGTGACGACCGGCAGCACCACCGTCGTGCCGACCGGCACCGATGTATAGAGCGTCGCCTTCACGCCGGTCGCGAGATTGATGCTGTCGCCGATGTTGAGCGCCGTCGGGTTGCCGGTCACCATCAGGTTGCCCATCGTCGTCGTGTCGGTCGCGGTCGACTGGAACGAGGTCCACTGCCCGCCCATGCAGAGCAGGCCGTAGACCTGGCCGTTCGTGATCGAGAACTCGTACGGCTGGCCGGTCAGCGGATTGATCAGCGGCTGGTTGGTCGCGGCGTTCCAGTACAGGTTGTACACGCACTGGTCGATCGCAACCGGAAACAGTGCGCCCGCCGCCACCCCGCCCGGCGCCGCCAGCACCGCCACCGCGGTCGCGCTGCCGGAGGCGCCGGGAATCCCCAGCAGCCCGCCGAGCAGCAGCGGAATCGAGCCGCCGTTCACGCCGGGCGCGCGCGACACGGTGACCTGCACCGCCGGCACGTCGTAGGTGCCGGGCGTGATGGTCGTCGGCTGCATCGACGCGGGATTGCGCGTCACGTTCCAGTATCCGGTGGTCACCGTGCCGGTCGACAGCGCCGCACCGGCCGCCGAGTTCCGCGCGATCACGCCGTTCGCCGCCGGCGCGGCCTGCGACCAGTTCACCGCGCCGCCGCTCGGCGACATCATCGCATCGGCCCCCGCGAGCGCGGCCGCATCGGCCGCGTTCTGCAACTGGTTGTTCACCGTGACCACCCACGCGATGTCGATCGCCAGTGCGCCGAACGACAGCAGCGGAATCAGGAACATCAGGAAGAACAGCGCGACCGAACCGCGCTGCCGCGCGGGGCCGGCGGGTTGCGTTGCGCGCGCGTCATTCATAGAGCATCACCGAAGTCGCCGAAACCGTCACCGGGCCGGTGAGCGCGCTGAACGCCGAACCCAGCACGAGCCCCGTATACGTGTAGGTCACGGTCACCGTCAGCGCGGTGCCCGACGTCGTGCCGTTCGCCTGCGTCACGGTCACCGCCGGGGTGGTCGCGGTGCCGCCGGTGATCAGGCTGTTCTGCATCGCGTTCTGCGCGATGCCCGCGATCTGCGTCGTGGTCAGCATCGGCACGCGCAGCACGACACCGGCCCGCGCCGCCTCGCGGCTCGCGTTCGTGATGACGGCCTTGTCGCACAGGATCAGGCTGGTGTCGATGATGCCGATCAGCACCATCAGCAGGAACGGCAGCATCAGCACGAATTCGAGAGACACGACGCCGCGCGCGCGGCGGGCGCCGGCCGCCCCGCGTGTCATTTTGCGGCCCCCGCACCCGGCGGTGCGGCGCCCGGCTCCAGCGCCGCGCCGGACATCGGCGGCGCGGCACCGGCCCCCCCTGCACTGCCGCCGCCCCCGCGCGACGCGAGCCGCGCGCGCACCGCCTGGTAGAAGCGCAGGTTGTCGGCCACCGCCGACGCGGGCAAATCCGCGGACAGCAGCTTCTTCGCCGAATCGGTATTGCCGAGCACGCCGTACGCGAACGCGAGGTTCTGGCGCGCCTGCCACGGCGCGGACGGCAGCCCGGCGACGTCGAGCAGCACGTTCACGCCCTCGCGCGGCCGGTTGCTCAGCACGAGCGACAGCCCGAGGTCGACGCGCAGCCCCTGCGCGTCCGGGTGCGCGCGCAGCGCGTCGCGATACACGACCTGCGCATCCGCATGACGCCCCTGCAGGTCGAGCACGGTGCCGAGCCCTTCCGCCGCGAGCGGATGGTTCGGCTGCGCGGCCAGCAGGTCGCGATAGCGCTGCGCGGCTTCGTCCAGACGCCGCTGCCGCAACGCGACGCGCGCGAGCCCGAGCCGCGGGCCGAGCTCCGCGGGCGCCTGCCGCTGCGCGTCGTCGTAGAGGATCCGCGCGCGCTCCAGGTCGCCCGCGCGATAGTTGACGTCGCCGAGCCCCAGGCGCGCCGCGAGCGATTCGGGATGCTTCGCGAGCACCTTCTCGTACAGCGTCGATGCGAGATCGACGTTGCCGCCGGCCAGCGCGCTGTCCGCGATGCGCAGCTCGGCCTGCGGGTCGTCGCTCTTGTGCGACAGCACCGGCCGCGTCTGGATGCCCGGCGCGCAGCCGCCGGCCAGCACCGGCAGCACGGCCGCGAACGCGAACGCGAACGCGCGTATGACGGATCGTGTCATCTGAATACCTCGAGCAGGCGAATCGCCGCCGGGCCCGCCGCGATCAGGCACACCGTCGGCAGGATGAACAGCATCATCGGCAACGTGATCTTCGGCGCCAGCTTCGCGGCCCGTTCCTCGAGCGCGACGATCTGCTCGGTGCGCTCGGTGCGCGACAGGGTGCGCAGCGCCTGCGTGATCGGCGTGCCGAAGCGCTGCGACTGCGTGAGCGTCGTCGCGAGCGACCGCGCCGACGTGAAATCGACGCGCGTCGCGAAATGCGCGAGCGTCGCGGACACGTCGCCGCTCAGCGTGAGCTCGTCCGCGCACACCGTCAGCTCGTCGGCGAGCGGCGGGCAGATGCGCGACAGTTCGTGCGCGACGCGCCGGATGCCCGACGCGAGGCTGTTGCCGGCCATCGTGCAGATCACCAGCAGGTCGAGCGCGTCCGGAAAGCACGCGGCGATGAGCCGCCGCCGCCGCCGGATCATCGCGCCGAGCACGTATTCCGGCACGATCACGCCGATCACGAACGCGGCGACCATCGCCAGCGCCCGGATCACGAAGTATTCGCCGAAGCGCGGAATCAGCGGGCTGAACACGATCGCGCCGCATGCGAACAGCACGCCGCAGCTCAGCTTGATCCCGATCATCGACGACACCGCGCGGCGCTCGCGAAAGCCCGCGCGCGTCAGTTGCAGGCCGAGCTTCACGCGCTGCATCGGGTCGAGCACCGGCAACCGTTCGCCCAGCTGCGCGAGCCGGCGCGTCAGGTCCTGGCGAACGCCGCCCGGCTGCAGCCACCCCGTCACGGGAGCCGGCGGGTGCTGCCCGGCAGCCTGCCGCACGCGCGCGGCGATCCGCTGGCGGGTGCCGCCGCCGGGTCTGCCGAGCACCGCCGCGACACAGGCGAGCAACAGCAGCAATTCGAAGCCGCGGGCGGCCAGTATCGACATCGTCATCGCGCGGTATCCAGTTTCGAGATCTTGCGGATCAACAGCAGGCCGACCGTCAGCAACCCGGCCGCGATCGTCAGCATCGTGTGCCCCGCGTGCGTCGAGAACAGCAGCATCACATAGTCGCGGTTCACGAGAAACAGCGCGCCGATCATCACGAACGGCACCGCTGAAATGATGTTCGTCGTGATGCGCCCTTCGGCGGTCAGCGCGCGGGTCTTCAGGCGGATGTCGCGGCGCGTGCGGATGATGCTCGACAGCTCGTCGAGCGTTTCGCCGAGGCTGCCGCCGGTCTCGCGCTGCAGCAGCAGGTAGACGGTGAAGAACGAGAAGTCCGCGATCATCAGCCGGTCCGCCGCCTGCGTCAGCACGTCCTTGAGATCCGCGCCGACGCGCAGGCTGTCGCCCATCGAACGGAACGTCGCGCGCACCGGCTCGGCCGCGCCGTCGCCGACCATGCTGATCGCCTGCGTGACCGGAATGCCCGCGCGCACGGCCCGCACGATCACGTCGATCGCGTCCGGGAACGCTTCGAGAAAACGCACCCGGAAGCGGTCGACCAGCGCACGGTAGCTGGCGCGCATCGCGACCAGCGGCAACCCGGCATAGATCAGCGGACGCAGGAAACCCGGCGGCCCGATCAGCTTCACCGCGACGATCGCCGCGATCGCACCGGCGATCGTGCTCGCGACGACGATCCTCACCCCGCCCTTGCCGCCCACCGCGCGCACCCGCGTTACGCGGCGTTGCAGCCATGCGCGCAAGCGGCCTTGCCGGCGCTCGAGGTTGAACAGCGCGACGCCGGGCGCGGCGGACGCGTGCCCGGCGTGCCCGGCGAGCGACGGCGACAGCTTGCGCATCCGTGCGCGGATGCGCTGCGCCGGGTGATGGCTCGCGCGATCGAACAGCGACGACAGCACGAGCCCGATCGCGAGGATCGTCACGAACCCGCCCACCGCGAACAGGTCGGCGGCCCTCATTGCCGGAAGACCTCGGCGAGCGCATCCTCGACGCCGTAATACGCGGCACGCGCCGCGAATCCCGGCCGCAACGGCGACGCCTCGAACACGCCCTTCACCGAATCGCGCGTCGTGTCGCCTTCCTGGCGGAACACGAACAGGTCCTGCGTGATGACCACCTCGCCTTCCATCCCGACGATCTCGGTGATCCGCGTCACGCGCCGCACCCCGTCGCGCATCCGTTCGATCTGCACGAACAGGTGCACGGCGCTCGCGATCTGGCGGCGGATCGACAGCAGCTGCAGGTTCGCGTTCGCCATCATCACCATGCTCTCGAGCCGGCTGATCGCGTCGCGCGGCGAATTCGCGTGAATCGTCGTCATCGAGCCGTCGTGCCCCGTGTTCATCGCCTGGAGCACGTCGAACGCCTCGGGGCCGCGAATCTCGCCGAGGATGATGCGGTCGGGCCGCATCCGCAGCGCGTTGCGCACGAGATCGCGCTGCGAGATCCCGCCGAGCCCCTCGGTATTTTCCGGGCGGGTCTCGAGGCTCACGACGTGCGGCTGCAGCAACTGCAGCTCGGCGGCATCCTCGATCGTCACGATCCGTTCGTGCTGCTCGATATGCTGCGACAGCGCGTTGAGCAGCGTCGTCTTGCCCGAGCCGGTGCCGCCCGAGATCACGATGTTCAGCCGGCACGCGCACGCGACCTTCAGCACCTGCAGCATCGGATGCGAGATGTTGCCCTGCTGCGCCATCCGCGCGAGCGTGATGTCGCGCTTCGCGAACTTGCGGATCGAGATCGACGGGCCGCGCATCGCGATCGGCGGCAGCACGACGTTCACGCGGCTGCCGTCGGCGAGCCGCGCATCGACCATCGGGCTGCTCTCGTCGACGCGCCGCCCCACCGCCGCCGCGATCCGCTGCGCGACGCTCGCCACGTGCGCGTCGTCGCGGAACTTCAGCGACGTGAGCTCGAGCCGGCCCGCGCGCTCCACGTACACCTGGTCGGGCCCGTTGACGAGGATGTCGGTGACCGTGTCGTCGGCCAGCAGCGGCTCGATCGGCCCGACGCCGAACATGTCGTTCAGGATCGCATCGACGATCAGCACCTGCTCGCCGGCCGTGATCTTCAGGCGCTCGCGCTCGACCGTGTGCGCGGCCACCTGCTCGATGCCCGCGCGCACCTCGTCGCGCGTCTTCATCAGCGCCGCCGACATGTTCATCGACGTGAACACCGCGTGGCGGATCGCATCGAACTTGCTCGACCGGATCAGCGCCTCGTGGGTATCGGCCGCCACGGGCGCACGGGCCGATGCCGACGCGGGCGCAGGTGCTTCCGCCGGTGCCGGCTCGTGCGCCACGGCGGGCGTCGCGGCCGGCACGGGGTTCGCCGGCGGCCGGTTGCGGGTACCGAACGTCACGATCCCTTCCTCCACTTGACGAGCCGCGCATACCACGGCTCGGCGACGGCCATCGGCTCGCCGGTAATGCCGTTCGCGAGCTGCCGGATCTGATCCACGAAGCCGTGCCGCTTCGCGCCTTCGATCGGCTCGCCGAGATTCTCGGCGACGGCGAGCGTCTGCGGCTCGTGCGGCAGTTCGTGCAGCGGCGCGCCGCCGAACGCCTCCTCGAAATCGACCGGCTCGACCCGGCCCGCGACGGGCGCGAGCGGGTTGTTCAGCACCATCGACAGCAGCCGCTCGCCGGGCAGTTCCCGCACGAAACGCACGAGCCGCGCGGCCTCGTATGCGGCATGCACCGAGCGGTCGACCACGACATGGACGAGATCGGATGCGACGAGCGCGTCCTCGAGCAGCTTGCCGGCACCGCTCCCGACGTCGAACAGCACATAGTGGAAGCGGTCCTTCAGCATGTCGACCAGGCGCGCGACGGCCTCGTCGCCCACCGGGGCGTCGGCACCGTACGCCAGCTCGGCGGACAGCACGTGCAGCCGGTCGCCCTTCGTGACGAACATGCGCTCGAACAACGCGTCGTCGGGGCGCTGGCCCATGTTCAGCAGTTCGATCAGCCCGTTGTTGCTGGACAGCCCGAACATCGAGTTCGCGCCGCCGCCATGCAGGTTCAGGTCGACATAGGCCACGCGGCGGCGCTTCTCGCCCGCCAGGAAGCGCGCGAGGCTCACCGTGATCGTGGTCGCGCCGACGCCGCCGCGGGCGCCGACGAAGCTGACGACCTTGCCGGTACGCGCCTGGACGACCGACTCCGTGGCCGTAAGCGCGCGCCGCATCAACTCGACGGTCAGCGGCTTGACGATGTAGTCCTGCACGCCGATGCCGAGCAGGTTGCGAAACAGCCCGACGTCGTTCTGCGTACCGATCGCGATGACGCGCACCGACGGGTCGCACACGTCGGCGAGCCGCATCAGGTCCGACACCGGCAGCACCGAATCCGACACGTCGATGACGAGCTGGCGCGGCGAACGCTCGTACTGCTGCAGCAGCCGGATTGCATCGTCGCAGGTGCCCGCCTGCAGATGGGTGCGCGTGATCGACAGCTCCTGCGCGACGCGGCGTATCACGTCCTCGCTGCCCGGATCGGCGACGACCGCGACGAGATCGGCCGCTCCCGCGGACGCGGCGCGCCGGGTGTGCTGGCGATCGAGGAGGTTCATGGGCGGCATCGTGATGGCATCCGGGTCGGTTCAATGGCCGGGCGAGCCGGTCGTCAGCGTCTTGCCGGGTGTCGGCTGCTTCACGCGATCCTCGACGTAGCGGCGCACCGCGTCGGCCGCGGCCTGCGCGTCCGCGCCGCCGTAAGGCACGGGCGCGACGAGATCCTCCGGCCGCGCGAGCATCGCCGCGAGGTTCGAGTAGGTCGCGCAGCCGAACGGCACGCCGGGCCGCGCGTACCCCGCGTCGACGAGATGCGACGGCTGCATCAGCGTCGCGCAATCGGGCGGCACCGCGCGCGCGCCGTCGAAGCCGATCGTCCGCGCATCGGGCAGGTTGACCGGCGGCGGCGCCGACAGGCAGCCCGCGAGCCCCAGCGGCAGCAGTGCGGCAACGATCGATCGGGTTCGCATGGGCGCGCCTCCGGTTCAGTACACGAAGCCCGCGGCGCCGACGAGGCGCGGCGTATCGCCCGACAACAGGTCGAGCCCCAGGTTGCGCTGCACCGCGAACTCCAGGTCGCTGCTCGGCCGCGCGACCGTGTCGATCGCCTGCTCGAGCTGGCCGGGCCCGGCCGGCTGCACGATGTACGGCGTGACGATGACGACCACCTCGGTCTTGTTGTCCTGGAAGTTCTTCGACGAAAACAGCCGGCCGATGATCGGCAGCCGGCCGAGCCCCGGGATCTGCGACACGGTGTCGGCCGTCTGGCTCTGCAGCAGCCCGCCGATCGCGAAGCTCTGCCCGCTCGACAGCTCGACCGTCGTCTCGACGCGCCGCACCGTGAGCCCCGGCACCTTGACGCCGCCGGTCGTCACGCTGTTGTTCGCATCGACCTCGCTCACTTCCGGCCGCACCTTCAGGCTGATCCGGTTGTCGGCAAGCACGGTCGGCGTGAAATCGAGCGACACGCCGAACGGCTTGAACTCGACCGTGATCGCGCCGGTCGACGAGCCGGCCTGTGCGACCGGGATCGGAATCTCGCCGCCCGCGAGGAAGCTCGCGGTCTCGCCGGACATCGCGGTGAGGTTCGGCTCGGCGAGCATCGTGATCAGGCCCTCCTGGTCGAGTGCGTCGAGCACCACGTCGATCGACCAGCGCCCCGCGCGGAACCCGCCGAGCACGGAGAACGCGCCCGTCGGCGACAGGTTGAACAGGCTGGTCGTCGGATCGAACAGCGTGCGCCCGTTGAACAGCCCGCCGACGAAGTTGCCGGCCCCGCCCAGCGAACTCCAGTTGATGCCGAGCTGCTGCGTGATGTTGCGGCTCACCTCCGTCACCCGCACGCGCAGGTTCACCTGGATCGGGCGCGACAGCGTGAGCCGGTTGACGATCTTTTCCTTGTCGTGCAGGTACGGCGTGAGCGACTGCATCACGGCGTCGGCGTCGGCCGCGCTCGGCACCTTGCCCGACACCATCAGCGAGCCCGGCGCACCGGACACCGACAGCTTCAGTTGCGGAAAGCGGCTGTCGAGCACGCCCTGCAGCGACGCCGTGTCGACCTGCACGATCACCGTCTTGCGCAGGATCGGACGATGGTTCGCGCCGAGCGCGATCAGCGTGGTCGTGCCCGCCTTCTTGCCGAACACGAATACGGTACGCGGCGACGGCACCTGGATGTCCGCGATGGCCGGATCGGCGACGAACATCGCGGTTGCGGGCTCGGGCAGCGACAGCAGTTCCCCCTTGCCGGTCGCGATCGACAGCGCCGCGCCCGCGTCCGGCGCCCGCGCGACCTGCGCGGCGGCGCCCCCGGACGCGATGCCGCAGGCCAGGCCCAGGAAAGCGATCCAACGAACCATGCGCACCATGCGTGTTCCCGTCAAATGCCGGCCGCCGGACGGACGGCCCGAATCGTCAATCCGTCACTGCACCGTCGCTCCCGGCGGCGGCGCACCCGCCTGCGCCGCGACATTGGCACCGCCCGGCGCCGCGGGCATCGCCGGCCACGACGGCAGCCCGGACGGCAGCGGCGGCAGGCCCGGCGTGCCGGTTCCGCCGCCGTGCGATCCGTCGTCGACCGACGAACCGCGATAGATCACCACCGCGTTGTTCCGCCACGCCGGCCGCGCGCCCGCATCCGGCCTGGCGGACGGCTCGCGCGCAATCTCGCGCGCCGCGCGCGACACGTCGCCAGCCCACACCGGCTGGGTATCGGCCTCCTGCTCGTCGCCGCCCGCCGGCTGCCGCCGGTCGCTCGTCGCGAAGCTGCGCAGCGCGAGCGACAGCGAGCCGAGGCGGGTCGCCACCAGCACGACCTGCGCGGTGCGCGGCGCGACCTCGAGCGTGACCGTGCGCGCACGCGCCGTCGCGTCCGGCGCGCTCGCGGGTGCCTTCGCGCGCTGGAATTCGGAACCGACCGCGAGTACACGCGCGCGCCGCACCACCGTCTCCGCTTCGAACGTGCCCGGCGACGTCGCCGAGCCGCCGATCTGCTGCGTCAGCAACACGTCGACGAAGTCGCCCGGCTGGATCAGCCCCGCATTGCCCGACACGTCGTCGACCGGCACCGAGATCGCGCGCATGCCGGGTTGCAGCGCGGCCGCGAGAAAATCCGGCGCGCCGGCCGGAATCACGTTCTCGACGCGAATCGGCGCGCCCGCGCCCACGCGGTTGCGTAGCAGCGCGCCCTTCAGGTCCGCGCCCGGCTGCGACTCGACGAACGCGCCGGCCGGCACCTGCGCGCGCGGCATCCGTTTCCACGCGAGATCGTTGTCGCGCAGCAGCAGCCCTTCCGGCAGGTCGGCGGCGGCGACCCGCACACGCGCCTGATCCGTTTCTACGGGCACCGACGGCGTCGACGCGGCGACGTACAGTTCGCGCAGGATGAACGCACCGATGCCGGCGGCAACGACGAGCACGGCCATTCTCAGCGGTTTGGGCATGGCGGCGTGCGTCCCCCGGGCTAGGTAAGCGAAACCGTGTGTGGAAACGACACCCAGACGGCCAGCGTGCCGCCGAGCGCGAGCGCCACGCCGTACGGCACGCCGCGCGCGTCGATCGCGTGCACCGGCGTGGCACGCCGCGACCGCGATACCAGCAACGCGACGCCGCACAGCGCACCGCCCGCGCCGACACTCGCCAGCACCGGAAACACCAGCGCCGGGCCGGCCCACAGGCATACCGCCGCCGCGAGCTTGACGTCGCCTCCGCCGATCCAGCCCGCGTGGCGCATCGCGCCGAACAGCAGCAGCGTCGCCGCGCCGATCGCGACATGCCCGGCCAGCGGTGCGAAACCGTCGCGCGCGAGCGCCGCCGCGACGAAATACAGCGCCGCGAACGCGAGCACCACGCGATTGGGCAGCCGCCGGTCGCGCAGATCCTGCGCGGCGAGCGAGGCCAGCAAGACCGTGGCCACCGACTGCACGAGCGTGAGCATGGGAGAGCCGTCCGTCGACACGCACCGGCCGCGGATACGTTCTACCGCTGCGGATCCCGGTGTTCGTCGGTGGCGCGCGGGTTCAGCGGATCAGATCAGGCTCGTCACCTTGTTGATCAGCGTCGTGAATATGCTCGGCAAGCCGCCGCTGGTGCTGCTGAGGATTACGCCGACCGCCGCCAGCGCGACCACGACGATGCCGGCCAGCACTGCGTATTCGAGCGAGCTGACGCCGCGTTCGTCACGCAGCAGGGACTTGACGTATTGCAGCATGGCAACCTCCGTGTAACGGGTCGGTGACCGACCGTTGAACGCAAAGACGCACCCTTGCTCCGGCGGTTGCGCAGGACATTCGCCCATTGCGATGCCTGCGGGCGACCCTGGCACTGGGTCGTTCGCATCCCCCGGAATACTCTCGAACACGACAACACGCGGCGAGCAACGATGACTTCGACCGTTGCGTGCCCGCATCCCTGGTGCGGTCTTCCCGCACGATGCAACCGCGCTGATTCGTCTAGGGTATAGACAATTTTTCAGGCGAATTCAAATGATTTGGCGTCGGAGTGCATTTATGGATTTCATGCTGCAACGATGAAAGCCATATCGCTCATTTGCCTTCATTTTTCTCGCGGTATTTCGCGTGGTTCACCTATCTGAACAGGCATAGCCACTGTTGCGGCGCATGATTTTCCGACCGGCCATCGAACCGTTTCCATTCGATTTGTCGGCATGCCGGATCGATCGACAGTGGCTCGTTTCTCCTTATCCAGCGTGCCTTCCCGGCAAAATTGACCGGCCCTCGTCGCATTTCCCCGATTACCTGCCTCCATCTTTCCGCCCGGATTCGTCCAGCGATCCTTACGTAAATCCATCCACGTCACCATTGCGATTTTCAAATCGACGATTTCCCTATTCCGCATCCGGCCGCAATCGACATGATGGGAATCCTGAATGAATCTCCAATGCATGTGAATGCGGTTCTCCGTCGCAAAGAACGGAACGCGCGACGCGGCAACCCGTAAAGCGGCGATAAGCATAGTTCAAATCGTTTCTTGTCCGGCCCCGGCACGTCATCGAGAATGCCCCGACGGGCTGCGGCCCTGCCTTGTTCCTCAACGTTCCGGACCCGTCGATTCATGCTTCCACTGCGCCTGCTGCGATCGCTGCTCATTGCGTCCCTCATTGCGTTGCCGGCCGCCGCCGCGCACGCCGACAAGCCCGCCACCATCCGCATCGGCGTCGCCCAGCAAGGCGCCGGCGATCCGCCGACGTTCGGCGGATCGAGCCCCGCCACCGCGCAGTTGCAGCAACAGGTCGAAAAGGAGTTCGCGGCAGACGGCATCAAGGTGGAATGGCTGTTCTTCAAGGGCGCGGGGCCTGCCGTCAACGAGGCGATCGCCAACAAGGCGCTCGACTTCGCGTACCAGGGCGACCTGCCCGCCGTGCTCGCGCGTGCGAACGGAATCAAGACGCGCCTGCTGCTCGCCGCGAGCGTGCGCTCGGGCGTCAAGATCGCGGTGCCGCCCGACTCCACGATCCGCTCGATCAAGGACCTGAAGGACCGCCGCGTGTCGATCTTCCGCGGCACCAACCTGCAGCTCGTCGCCGACAACGCACTCGCGAAAAACGGCCTCGGCGAACGCGACCTGCGCGTGATCAACCTCGATGCCGCAAGCTCGCTCGCCGCGCTCGCGTCGAAAGGCATCGACGCGTCGGTGGGCGACTACCAGTTGTACAAGCTGCGCGACGCAGGGCTCGCGAAGATCATCTACGAATCGCAGAACGACGGCCCGCAGTTCACGCGCCAGACCCACCTGCTCGTGCTCGACGACTTCGAGCGCGCGCATCCGGACATCGTGCAGCGTGTCGTGACCGCGATCGTCAAGAGCGCGCAATGGTCGTCCGACGAAGCGAACCGCGATGCGCTGTTCAAGCTGTGGGCGAAGAGCGGCGTGCCGGTTTCGTCGTGGCAGGCCGACTACGCGAACCAGCGCCTGAAGGACCGCTTGTCGCCGCTGATCGATCCGTTCTTCGTCGCGCGCTACAAGTCCGTCGCGCAGGATGCGCTCGCGTTGAAACTGATTCGCCAGCCGGTCGACGTCGACGGCTGGTTCGAGCCGAAGTATCTCGACAACGCGCTGCGCACGCTGAAGCTCGAAAACTACTGGCAACGATACGACGCGGCCGGCAAGCCCCTTTCCTGACCCGGACTTTCCCGATGAGCGACACCGCGTTTTCCGTCCCGTCGTCCGACACTCGCACGCCCGCCGCGCTCGCCGCGCAGCCGCACCCGGCGGCGCACGTGAAACGATGGCCGTGGCGGCTCGCGCCGTGGCTGCTGCCCGCGCTGCTGTTCGCGCTGTGGAGCGTCGGCAGCGCGCGCGGCTGGATCGCGCCGCAGATCCTGCCGCCGCCGGAACGCGTGTTCGACGCGCTCGCGGATCTCGCGACGAGCGGCGATCTCGTGCGCCACACGCTGATCAGCCTGCAGCGCGTGCTGGTCGGGTTCGCCGCCGGCACGCTGCTCGGCTTCGCGACCGGCGTCGCGCTCGGCCTGTCGCGCACGCTGGAAGCCTACGTGCTGCCGAGCTTCAACGCGCTCGTGCAAATTCCGGTGCTCGGCTGGCTGCCGTTCCTGCTGCTGCTCGTCGGCGTCGGCGAACCGCTCAAGTACCTGCTGATCGCGCATGCGGCACTCGTTCCCGTCACGCTGAGCACGCTGCAAGGGTTTCGCCAGACACCGCCCGCGCTCGACGAAGTCGCGCGCGTATTCGGCTACACGCGCCGCCAGCGCATCGTGCACGTCGTGCTGCCCGCCGCGATCCCGACGCTCGCGACCGGCGTGCGGCTCGCGTTCACGAAGTCGTGGCTCGCGCTCGTCGTCGTGGAGCTCGTCGCGTCGTCCGAAGGGCTCGGCTACCTGATCGTGTACGGGCGGCAACTGTTCCAGCTCGATCTCGTGATGGCCGCCGTGATCGTCGTCGGGGCGGTCGGCCTGCTGATCAACCGGCTGCTCGACGCGCTCGAGGCGCGCCTGCGCCGCGGCGTGCCGTCCGCCTTCCGGGGCTGAGCCACACACGATGCCCGCCCCGCCCGCGCAACCGAAGGAGATTCTCCCGTGACGCATTCCGCTTCGCCGGACGCCGCACCGCCGGCCGCCACGGCCGCCAGGGTCGCACGCCGCCTGCGTGCGCCCGACTGGCGCGGCTTCGTCCTGCCGCTCGTCGCGTTCGCGCTGTGGTGGGCCATCGCCTCCGCGCACCTCGTGAACAGCGGCCTGCTTGTCGGCCCGGCCGACGTGTTGCGCACCGCATGGGTGCAAGCCACGAGCGGCGCGCTCGGCCGCGCGCTGTCCGCGTCGCTCGCGCGCGAAGCCTGCGGTTTTGCGATCGGCGCGGCCGGCGGGCTGCTGCTCGGCACCGCGCTCGGGCTGTCGCGCCTCGCCGCGCGGATGGTCGGCCCGAGCTTCGACACGTTCAAGCAGATCTCGCTGTTCGCGTGGATTCCGCTGATTTCCGTATGGTTCGGCCTCGGCGACGTCGCCAAGGTCGTGTTCCTGTCGCTCGCCGCGCTGCTGCCCGTTGCCGCGCACACCTGCGACGGCATTCATGCGGTGCCGCGCGCGTATGTCGACGTCGCCCGCGCGCTGCGCTACTCGCGGTTCCAGCTCGTGCGCCACGTGATCCTGCCGGCCGCGCTGCCGTCGATCTTCACCGGGCTGTATCTCGGCCTGATCTATTCGTGGCTCGCAACGCTCGGCGCCGAATACCTGCTGGTCGCCGGCAGCGGGATCGGCAACACGCTGATCGACGGCAGCGAGCAGTTCCGGATGGATCTCGTGCTGTTCGGGATCATCGTCGTCGGCGTGACCGGCTGGGCCCTAAACGCGATCGCACGCGCGATCGAGCGCAAGGTGCTGGCCCGGCGCGGCGACCTGCCGCGCTGATCGCCCTTTCCTTACCTCCTTCCTCGCACCGCCATGACGACCCTCGCCTCCGATTCGCTCGACATCCTCCACGTGAGCAAGCACTACGCGCAACGCGGCGCCGCGCTCGCCGTGCTCGACGACGTGTCGCTGCACGTGCGCGCCGGCGAGTTCGTCACGATCGTCGGCGCGAGCGGTTGCGGCAAGTCGACGCTGCTGCGCCTGATCGCCGGGCTCGACACCGATTACGCGGGCGAGATCCGTGCCGGTGCCGAGCGCGTCCGCGATACGTCGCTGCAGCGCGGGATCGTGTTCCAGGATCACCGGCTGTTCCCGTGGCTGACCGTCGCGCAGAACATCGAGGCCGCGCTGCGCAACGCGCCGCTCGATGCGGCCGCGAAGCGCCGCGCGGTCGCCGATCACGTCGCGCTCGTCGGGCTGAACGGCTTCGAGCACGCGTATCCGAACCAGTTGTCGGGCGGGATGGCGCAGCGCGTCGCGATCGCACGCGGCCTCGTGAACCGCCCGCGCGTGCTGCTGCTCGACGAGCCGTTCGGCGCGCTCGACGCGCAGACGCGCGCGCGGATGCAGAACGAGCTGCTGCGCATCTGGGAACAGGAGCGCATCACGATGATCCTCGTCACACACGACGTCGACGAAGCCGTGTATCTCGGCGACCGTGTCGTGACGATGGCGCCGCGCCCGGGCCGCATCGAGCGCATCGTCGATGTCGCGCTGCCGCGCCCGCGCCGGCGCGATTCACCGGAATTCGCACGGCTGCGCGACACCGTGCTCGCCGGTTTCGACGACGGCGAACCGCCGGGCGACGACCACCCGCGCGGCAAGCGTATCGACCCGCCGCGCCCGCACCGGATCGGCGAATGGCGGCTCGCGTGGTAGCACGCATGGCGCTTCGATTTGCTCAGCACGACGACGCATATCGATCGTCGCCGCTCGCACGCTAAGGTTGTGACGATTCATCGGTTCCGGTTGCGCACGGTCCCTGCTTGAATGGAGACTCGACCGACCCGACTCCAGGAGACTCCCGATGTCCGAAGTCCAGCACGCCGCTCACCCGTCTTCGCATGCTTCGCACGCCGCACCGCGCACGGCCGCCACCCCGCTCCAGCTTCGCCAGGTCGCCGGCCGGATCGGCGCCGAGATCGCCGGCGTGCGGCTGTCGGGTACGCTCGACGACGCGACGTTCGACGCGATCCAGGCCGCGCTGCTGCGCCACAAGGTGCTGTTCTTCCGTGGCCAGCACCACCTCGACGACACCGCGCAGGAAGCGTTCGCACGCCGCTTCGGCGAGACCGTCGCCCACCCGACCGTGCCGTCCGTCGACGGCAGCGCGCACCTGCTCGAACTCGATTCCGCACACGGCGCGCGCGCCAATTCGTGGCACACCGACGTGACGTTCGTCGATGCGTACCCGAAGGTCTCGATCCTGCGCGCGGTCGTGATTCCGCCGTTCGGCGGCGATACCGTGTGGGCCAACACGGCCGCCGCCTATGCGAACCTGCCCGACACGCTGCGCGCACTCGCCGACACGCTGTGGGCGCTGCATACCAATGCATACGACTATGCGTCGACGCACGTGCATGCGGACGATGCGCAACTGAAGCGCTATCGCGAAGTGTTCACGTCGACCGTCTACGAAACCGAGCACCCGGTCGTGCGCGTCCATCCGGAAACCGGCGAGCGCACGCTCGTGCTCGGGCATTTCGTGCAGCGGCTCAAGGGGCTGTCGGCGCAGGATTCCGCGCACCTGCTGCAGGTGTTCCACGAACATGTGACGCGTCTCGAGAACACCGTGCGCTGGAACTGGCAGGAAGGCGACGTCGCGATCTGGGACAACCGCGCGACGCAGCACTACGCGATCAACGACTACGGCGATGCGCGCCGTGTCGTGCGCCGCGCGACCGTGCACGGCGACGTGCCGGTCGGCATCGACGGCCGCCGGAGCGTCGTGCTGAAGGGGCCGGGCGCGACGCTGCAATAACGCCCGCGTCACGCGGCGGCGCCGTTCCGTGCCCGCCGCCGCACCTGCCTCCCCGCCACCGGACACCCGACCATGCCTTTCCCGCCACCGGACCGACGCGCGCACGCGCAACGATGTCGGCCCCGCACCCCGTTCACTTCCGCCAGGAGCGTCGCATGAGCGCCTTACTCGAACCCGCCGCCGAGCCGATCGACGTGATCCCGCTGTCCGCCCATATCGGTGCGGAAATACGCGGCGTCGACCTCACGCAACCGCTGACCACGCCGCAGATCTCGGCGATTCGCGCCGCGCTGCTGAAATGGCGCGTCATCTTCTTCCGCGAGCAGTTCCTCACGCACGAGCAGCACGTCGCGTTCTCCGCGCAGTTCGGCGAGCCGACGGTCGGCCACCCGGTGTTCGGGCACGTCGACGGGCATCCCGCCGTGTACTCGATCGCGAAACACCGCAAGGCAACCCGCTTCGAAGGCGAACCGGTGCGCCGGCCGTGGACCGGCTGGCACACCGACGTGACGGCCGCCGTGAACCCGCCGTGGGCGTCGATCCTGCGCGGCGTGACCATCCCGTCTTACGGCGGCGACACGCACTGGACCAACCTCGTGCGCGCGTACGAAACGCTGTCCGCGCCGCTGCGCGGCTTCGTCGACGGCCTGCGCGGCCTTCATCGCTTCACGCCGCCGGCCGGCGCGCGCGCAACCGATGCGTTCGACGACGCGGTCGAACGCCGCCCGCTCGTGACCGAACATCCGCTCGTGCGCGTGCACCCGGAGACCGGCGAACGCGCGCTGTACGTGAGCCCGAGCTTCCTGAAATCGATCGTCGGGCTGACGCCGCGCGAGAGCCAGGCCCTGCTCGAACTGCCGTGGGAACACGTGACGCGGCCCGAATTCACGATCCGCTTCAAGTGGGAGCCGCGCAGCATCGCGTTCTGGGACAACCGCGCGACCGCCCACCTCGCGCCGGTCGACATCTTCGATCTCGACTTCGACCGCCAGCTCTATCGCACGACGCTCACCGGCGACGTGCCGGTCGGCCCCGACGGCCGGCCGTCGGTCGCACTCGAAGGCTCGCCGGTCGAGGCCGCGGCGGCGGTCGCGCTCAACTGAACCGGCGGCAGCCGGCGCACCGCGGCGCGCCGGCCTTTCCTTCGCTTCCGTCACGCCATGCGGATGAATGCGCGGGCCGCGCGTGTGCGCGGCCCGTCCGTCAATCCAGCCAGACCCCGTCGAAGCGGTGCCCGCCGAGCGGCGAGAACGTCAGCCCGTGCACGCGCTTCGACACGGGCAGCGACACGATCGACGTCGCGATCGGCGTGAACGGCACCTGGTCCTTGAACACGACCTGCGCCTGTTCGTACAGCGCCGTGCGTTTCGCGACGTCCGCATTGGAACGCGCGGCGTCCACCAGCCGTTCGAAATCCTGGTTGCACCATTTCGCGAGATTGCTGCCGTGCACAGCGTCGCAACCGAGCAGCGTGCCGAGCCAGTTGTCGGGATCGCCGTTGTCGCCCGACCAGCCGTACAGGATCGCGTCGTGCTGCCCTTCGAGCTTCGCGCGGCGGTTGTATTCGCCCCATTCGTAGCTGACGATCTTCGCGCGCACGCCGATCTTCGCCCAGTCCTGCTGGATCAACTGCGCCATCAGCTGCGCATTCGGGTTGTACGGGCGCTGCACGGGCATCGCCCACAGCGTGAGGTCGAAGCCGTTCGGGAAACCGGCCTGCGCGAGCAGCGCCTTCGCGGCCGCCGGATCGCGCGGCGCATCCTTCAGGCGCGGGTTGTACGACCATTGCGCGGGCGGCATCGGGTTCGTCGCGATCTTCGCGTCGCCGTTGAACACGGTCTTCACGATCGCCGACTTGTCGATCGCGATGTCGAGCGCGCGCCGCACGTCGACGCGATCGAGCGGCGCATGCTGCGTGTTGTACGCGACGAAGCCGACGTTGAAACCCATTCCCGAGAACAACGACAGCTTCGGGTCGCGCCGCACCGTGTCGAGGTCGGCCGGCCGCGGGAACACCGACACCTGGCATTCGCCGGACACCAGCTTCTGCAGGCGCGCGGCCGGATCGGGCGTGATCGCGAACACCAGACGGGCGAGCTTCACGTCGTCCGGCTTCCAGTAGTCCGGATTCGCGTCGTAGCGGATCAGCGCGTCCTTCTGGTACGTGCGCAGCAGGAACGGCCCCGTGCCGACCGGGAACTGGTTGATGTCGGCCTCTCGATGACGCGCCGCGAGCTGCGACGCGTACTCGGCCGACAGGATCGACGCGAACGCCATCGCGAGATTGCGCACGAACACGACGTCGGGCGTCTTCAGCACGAAGCGCACCGTGTAGTCGTCGACCTTGTCGATGCGTTCGATGTTGCGGTCGAAACCGAGGTCGCTGAAATACGGGAAGCTGACCGGATAGGCCTTGCGGAACGGATCGTCCCGATCGAGCATCCGGCGGAACGTGAATACGACGTCGTCGGCCTGGAACGGCCGCGTCGGCTTGAACCAAGCGGTCGTCTGGAACTTCACGCCGCGCCGCAAATGGAACGTGATCGTGCGCTGGTCGGGCGACACGTCCCAGCTCGTCGCGAGCGACGGTTCGAGATCGAGCGTGCCGCGCCTGAACTGCACGAGCCCGTTGTAGATCGTGAACGTGCTCGCGTCGAAATCGGTGCTCGTCGTGTGCTGGCCCGGATCGAAGCCGGCCGGGCTGCCTTCGGTGCAATACACGAGCGTCTTGCCAGCGGGCGCGGCAAGCGCGTGGGTGGCCGCGCCGGCGAGCAGCAGCGACGCCGCGATGCAGCGCAGCGCCGTCGCGGCGCGCGGCGGTTTCCGCACGCGACGCGCGGCGGGCGAAACGAAAGAGGTCTTCATGGTGGCGGAATCGATGGCTGTCATGCAGATGACGACGGCCGATCTTCGCGCGTCGCCCGCCGATCGCTTACCAATTAATTCCGCGTTGCTTATCGCTGGATCGGCATCCCGCCGCCGCGGCACGGGGATGTCCGTGCGAGCGTCGGGCACGTGGCCCGCGTGGTCTCTTCCGGCCCCGTGCAGGTTCGCCGAAATGGGCGCATCGTATCGGCTGGCCAACGCCGGCGCGCATCCCGTCGCGCCGCCGATTCCAGGAGGACACACCATGCCTGTCAGCCCCGATACGCCTGCTCGCCCGGTGAAGACGCCGGGCCCCGATCACCCGATCACGATCGAATCGCACCCGCGGCGGGTCGTGGTCAAGGCGGCCGGCCGGATCGTCGCCGACACGCGCCGCGCGCTGGCGCTGCGCGAAGCCGCCTACCCGGCCGTGCTGTACATCCCGCGCGAGGACGCCGACCTGACGCTGCTGCTGCGCACCGATCACGCGACCTACTGCCCGTACAAGGGCGACTGCGCGTACTACTCGATCCCGGTCGGCGGCGAACGCGCGGTCAATGCCGTCTGGACCTACGAGGCGCCCTATCCGGCCGTCGACGCGATCCGCGGGCATCTCGCGTTCTATCCGGATCGCGTCGATTCGATCGAGGAAAGCCCGACCGGCTCCGATTGAGCGTCGCGGCAGCGGTTCAGGCAGCGGCTCGTCGAACGCCGGGCGGCCACGCGTGTGACGCGGCGATTTCTCCGGGGCGGCCTGCCATGCCGCGCCGTTCCGGCCGCGTTCCGGCCGTGTTCCAGCCGCGGTTTGACCACGTTTCGGCTCGTCGCTGCGGGTTCCGGCTCGTCCCGGCGGGTTTTTGCACCGATCGCCGGAGCGAAAGCCGACAACGCGTCCACCGCTGATTTGCATATGCGCATTCGTTGGTTGGCCGCCGGTGCGGGCGGACGTATCGTCACGAGTCCGGCGCGGGCCGGCCCGTGGCGTGCAGCGCCCGCATCCGGCCCCGCCCTGCGCCGACCGCGTCGCCCTTCGCGCGCGGCCCGCTCCTTCGCCCGCAGGACGCCTCGATGAACGACACACCGCACGCAGACGTTGAACCGACACCGGCGAACCCGCATCGCCGCCACTGGCTGCAAGGCGCGGCCGCCGGGCTGGCCGGGCTCGCGCTCGGCCCGCTCGCCGGCCTGCCCGCGTACGCGCAAGACAGCGGCACGCGGCTGCGCGTCGGCTTCCAGAAATACGGCAACTTCGTCGTGCTCAAGGCACGCGGCACACTGGAAAAGCGGCTCGCGAGCCAGGGCGTCACGGTGCAATGGCTCGAATTTCCGGCCGGCCCGCAATTGCTCGAGGGCCTGAACGCCGGCGCGATCGACGTCGGCACGGTCGGCGAGACGCCACCGATCTTCGCGCAGGCGGGCGGCGTCGATTTCGTCTACATCGGCAACGAGCCGCCCGCGCCACAGGGCGAGGCGATCGTCGTGCTGCCCGATTCGCCGATCCGCAACGTCGCGCAGCTGCGCGGCAAGAAGGTGGCGTTCAACAAAGGCTCGAACGTCCACTACCTGCTCGTGAAGGCACTCGAACACGCGGGCCTGACGTATGCCGACATCCAGCCGATCTACCTGACGCCCGCCGACGCGCGCGCCGCGTTCGTGCAGCGCAACGTCGATGCGTGGGTGATCTGGGATCCGTACCTGGCCGCCGCCGAGCGGCAGATCGGCGCGCGCGTGATCGCGAACGGCGAAGGGCTCGTGCGCAATACGCAGTACTACCTCGCCGCCCGAAAATACGCGGCCGCTCATCCGCAGGTGCTGCGCGCGCTGCTCGACGAAGTCGACGCGGTCGACCGCTGGGCACGCGACCATGTGACGGAAGTCGCCGCGCAACTGTCGCCGCTCGTCGGCCTCGACGCGCCGACGCTCGAAGTCGCGCTCAAGCGCGCCGGTTATGGCGTGCAGCCGATCAGCGACGCGACGCTCGCGTATCAGCAGAACATCGCCGACGCGTTCAGCGCGCTGAAGCTGATTCCCGGCAAGCTGTCGGTGGCCAGCGCACGCTGATGCACTGCCGCTGACGCACGGCACGGCACGACGCGGCCCGCGTGCGTCAGCGCGCGGAGGCCGCGCCGATGCGTCGCCATTCGTCGTAGTCGGTGACGAGGCCCGCTTCGTCGACCGCGATATCGGCCGCATACGTGCCGCTTTCGTAGCGGTACACGTGTTCCGCCGCGCGGGTATAACGCTGCTCGCCGCGCACGAACTCGAATTCGGGGAAGCGCAGCCACGCGGTATGGATCACGGCCGCCTCGCCGACGGCCAGCCCGAGCCGCCGGATCGGCAACGTGTTCGTCGACGGGCTGAAACCGAGATCGATATCGGTCGCGCCCGCGAGCGCCGGTACGTCGACGCCGTCGATCGTCCAGCGCCCTGCGTCGCACGCAATATCCCGCTGCCGTGGCGGCTGCGTGCCGCCCCACTGCGTGATGCGTGCCGCGCGCGTGAGCCAGTCGGCACCGCACGAGATCGCGTAATCGACACGAAACGGCGCGCCGTCGATCGCACCCGACACCGACCCCGACAAGCCGATACCCGTTCGCGACTCGACGAGCCTGCACCATTCGGCCGCCTGCCAGGTCTGCACGATCTGCCATGCGACGCAGCGCGTGCGCACCGCTTCATCCTGTTGCGTCATGTCGTCGTCTCCAGTCGATCGCACGGAAGCCGATTGTCGCCCATCGCACCGGCGAACACACGCGGCCTGCGCAACCGATGGTCAGTATCGGGTCGCTCCGCACCTTCATTCAGCCGTGCTTTGGTACCATCCGTCGATCGGCATCAACCGGAACCGGACAAGGGGCGCGACTTCATGGATTTGCTGGCGACGATGCGCATCTACGTCAGGGTCGTCGAGCGCGGCACGATGTCCGGCGCGGCGCGCGATCTCGACATGGGCCAGCCGGCCGTCAGCGAGCGTATCGAACGGCTCGAGAAGCATCTCGGCACACGGCTTCTGATGCGCAGTGCGCGCACCCTCGTGTGCACGGAAGAAGGCCGGATCTTCTACGACCGCAGCAAGGCGCTGCTCGAAGCGGCCGACGATGCGGTCGCATCGGTCTCGAAGACGGAAACCGCGCTCGACGGCACGATCCGGCTCGCGGCGCCGCAATGCTTCGGCGAGGTCGTGCTGCCGGGCGTGCTGATGCATGTCCGCACCGCGTATCCGGGCCTGCACATCGATCTGGTCCTGAACGACGACATCGTCGATCCGGTCACGGAAGGCGTCGACATCTCGATCCGCGTCGGACAGCTCGGCGACGGCGGGTTCGTCGCGCACCCGGTCGGCGCGGTGGGCCGCCGGCTCGTCGCCGCGCCGTCGTATCTCGACCGGTGCGGCCCGATCGACACGGCGGCCGATCTGGCCAACCATCCGTTCATCCGCGTGAAAGGCGTCTTCGCGAGCGAACGGCTGCCCGTGCAGCACGACGGCGGCCCGCTCGAATACGCGCGCATCCGCACGATCATGACGACGAGCCACTGGCGGCCGATGTTCGACACGATCGCGGCGGGCGGCGGCATCGGCGTGGTCCAGCACCCGGCCTGCGCCGACGCGCTCGCGGCCGGCACGCTCGTCGAGCTCCTGCCGCGCTACGCGATTCCCGACTTCGCGCTCAACGTGCTCGTCCACGCGCAGCGGCCGCTGCCGCAGCGCGTGCGGGCCGTCGTCGACGTGCTGAAACAGGACATCCCGCCGCTGCTGGCCCGCGCCGCCCGCTGACGACGGCGGCCGCCGTCAAGCCTGCAGCGACTTCCCCGGCTCCTTCACGTGCGCGTCGACTTCCATCTGGTAGAAGCGCGCGCTGACGAAACCGAACAGCGTCCAGCCCAGGAACACGCACAGGCCACCGAGCATCAACGCCTGCTCGCCCGAGCTGAACAGCGCATAGAAGCTGTACGCGGTGGCCACCATCGCGATCACGTTCGTCAGCAGCGCCTTCGCCGGCGGCACCTTCGCGACCTTCTGGATCGTGATCAGCGCGGCCATCGACATCACGTAAGGCACGAGGTTCGTGACGACGGCCAGATCGACGATCTTCTGGAACTGGCTGCTCAGTTCCGGGCTGATCGTCATCAGCGCGAGCGCGACCTGCGCGACGAGCAGGATCACCATCCCGACGATCGGCGTGCCGGTGCGGGTCGCCTTCGCGAACACCGGCAGGAAATAACCGACGTCCGCCGAACTCTTGAACACCTGCGCGACCGTGAACTGCCAGCCGAGCAGCGAGCCGATGCACGCGATCACCATCAGCGCGGTGACGATCGTGCCGACCGTCGGCGTGAACATCGTCGCGAACGCAATGCCGAACGGTGCGTTCGACTTCGCGAGGATCGCGTTGGGCACGATCCCTGCGATCACGTTGGTCGACACGATGTAGAAGATCGCCGACGCGATCGTGCCGCCGAGCACGGCGATCGGCACGTTGCGCTCCGGATTCTCGACCGCGTCCGAGTTCGCGCACGCGGATTCGAGCCCGAGGAACGCCCACAGCGTCACCGCGATCGAGCTGCTGACGGCCGGCCCGAACGGCAGGTTGTTCGGATTCCACGCGGCGCCCCAGGTCGCGCCGCTGAACCAGAACCAGCCGATCAGCGACACGGCGACGACCGGAATGATCACGCCCCACACCGTCACCGCGCCGATCCGGCCGGTGATGCGCGAGCCGCCGAAGTTCGCGACCGTCGTCAGCACGAGCAGGAAGATCGTCCACAGGCCGGTTTGCAGCGGCGACAGCGTCGCGTCGAACAGCACGGTGCCGTAGCCGACTGCCGTCACGCCGATCGCGACGTTGGCGATCACCAGCGACAGCCCGTACGTGTAGTTCGCCATGTAGTTGCCGGCCTTGCCGAACGCGTATTCCGCGTAGCCGCCCATCCCGCCCGGCTTGCGGCTCAGCATGCCGCAGCGCGCGAACGCATAGGCCAGCGCGAGCGAGCCGCCGGCCGTGACGATCCACGACAGCAGCGAGATCGTGCCGACCTGCGCGAGCTTCGACGGCAGCAGGATGATGCCGGAGCCCATCATGTTGACCGCCGTGAGGATGGTCAGCTGCCAGACGTTCATCCGGTTCTTCGGCGCGGCCGCCGTGGCCGCGTCGGACATGCGCGCTGCGTTTTCCATGATGTCGATCCTTCGATGTGAGGCCGCCGCGCGGCCGGTCGCCTGCTCGCGTGTTCGCGTGTTCGCGTGTTCGCGTGTTCGCGTGTTCGCGGGTTGACCCGTTCGCCCGGCCGGATGCTCAGGCCGCCAGGCAGTACACGCGGTACGTGCCGTCCTCGACTTCCACGCCGTGGGTGTCGTGCGCGAAGCCCGGGAAGCGCCGGTCATACGCCTCGAGCGCCTTCAGGTAACCGAGCACCGGGCCGCCGGCCGGCCCCGCGTTCTCGCCGGGCATCAGCAGCGGAATGCCCGGCGGATACGGCACGACGCCGGTGGCGACCGTGCGTCCGGCCAGTTCCTCGAGCGTGACCTGCTCGACGCGGCCCTGCACCAGATGCTCGTACGCGCGCACCGGGCTCATCTCCGGCTTCGGCAGGATCGAGAAGGCTTCCGACATCAGCCGCGTCGTGCCGAGCTGCTCCATCGCCGCGAACATCGTGTCGGCCAGGTCCTTCAGCCCCATGCCCGCATAGCGCGAACCATGCGCCTTCGCGAGCGACGGAATCGCCATGTCGAGCGGCAGGTTCGCGTCGTAGTCGCGCTTGAAGTCGCACAGCGCGCTGACGAGCGAGCCCCACTTGCCTTTCGTGATGCCGATCGAGAACAGGAACAGGATCGTGAAGTCGGTCGTCTTCTCGACGACGATCCCGCGCGCATCGAGATACGCGGTCAGAACGCTCGCCGGAATGCCGACCGGCATCAGGCCGCCGGCCGGCGCGACACCCGGCGTGACGATCGACACCTTGATCGGATCGAGCATGCAGTAGCCGTCCTCGATGTTGCCGAAGCCGTGCCATTGCGCGCCGGGGCGCAGCACCCAGCACGACGGATCGCTCGCGAGCAGCTCGGGCGGCGCATCGTGGAACGGGAGCGTGCGGCCCGTGCGCGTCTCGAGCACGGTGTCCGGTTGCCAGCATTCGAAGAACCAGTCGCCTTTGGCGCCGAACTCGCTGTTCATCCGCGCGATCATCTGCCGGAACGCGACGGCCTCCTCGATCGACTCGTGCGTGAGCGCCGCGCCGCCGGGGCCGTCCATCATCGCGGCCGCGACGTCGTTCGACGCGATGATCGCGTAGTTCGGCGACGTCGACGCGTGCATCATGAATGTTTCGTTAAACTGACCATGCGGGATCGGATTGCGGCCGTCGCGCACGTGGATGTACGACGCCTGCGACAGCGCGGTCAGCAGCTTGTGCGTCGACTGCGTCGCGAACACCGTCGGGCGGTCCGCATGGTGGTCGCGCAGGTCGCCGTGCATCGCGTGGCGATCGCGGTAGAGCGGATTGAAACGCGCGTAGCCATACCAGGCCTCGTCGAAATGCAATCGATCGACGCTCGCGCCGAGCAGCTCCTCGACGCGCGCGACGTTGTAGCACAGGCCGTCGTACGTCGAGTTGGTGACGATCGCATGCTTCGGCTGGCGATCGGCGAGCCCGGCCGTGAGCGGATTCGACGCGATCGCCTCGCGGATCGCCGTCTGCGTGAGGCGCTCGGACGCGATCGGCCCGATGATCCCGTAGCGGTTGCGCGTCGGCACGAGGTAGGTCGGGATCGCACCCGACATCGTCATCGCGTGTTCGGCCGACTTGTGGCAGTTGCGGTCGCACAGCGCGATCTGGTCGCGGCTCACGCTCGCCATCAGGATGATGCGGTTCGACGTCGACGAGCCGTTCGTCACGTGATACGTGCGATGCGCGCCGAACACGCGTGCCGCGTAGCGCTCGCTCTCGCCGATCGGCCCCGAGTGGTCGAGCAGCGAACCGAGCTCGCCGACCGAGATCGACAGGTCGGAACGGAACAGCGCTTCGCCGAAGTATTCGAAGAACGCGCGGCCCACCGGCGATTTCAGGAAACCCGTGCCGCCCGTGTGGCCGGGTGTATGCCATGAGTACTCGTAGACGCGCGAGAATTTCGCGAGCGCGCCGAACATCGGCGGCAGCACGGTGGCGCGATAGCGTTCGATCGCCGCATGGATGCGCCCGCCGATGAAGTCGGCGGTATCTTCGAGCAGCCACACGAAATCGTCGACCTGGCCCATCACCGCGGACGGCACCGTCGATGCGACGCTGCGGTCGGCCAGCAGGAAGATCGGCACCTTGCCGTTGCGATGGCGGACCGCGTCGAGCACGGCCTCGGACGGCCCGTGGCCGTCCACGCCGAGATCCCAGTCGAGCAGCACGCACTGGATCGACGGATCGGAGCGGATCAGCATGATCGCATCGTCGGCCGAGGTTGCCGTGAGCACGTCGATGTCGCGCTGTGCGAGCTCCGCGCTCAGCGTGCGGACCGCGCGCCCGGTCGCCGTTTCCTGCGTGATCTCGTCGTCGACCAGAAGCGCGCGCATGCCGAGACGACGAATGCCACCGACGGACGTATTCATGTTGTTGCCCTCGTTGTTCCGATGCTTCGTTAGTGTGATCGGTCTCACGAGCACGCGGACAGCAGGCCACGGGCCGCGGCGTGAGACGCTCGCCAATCCGGTTTGATTCGCCATCCAATTCGGAGCCGACTATGCCATAGATGCCTTTTGATGAAAAGCAGACGATTCGGTGAAACTGTCAGCCGTTTTCAAATCGCATTTCACGCCCGGTTCATTTTGATGTGCATTGCAACACGCGCATTCCCGATTATTCGAGTGCTTTCACCCGGCAGCCGGACCGGCAATTCCGGTCGATTGAATTCGCAGGGTTTTGTTGCTACGATCGGCTGCGCCGTGCGTTGACCGGCGGCGGCTGCACGGCGCCGCGCAAGGCCTCTGCGCGCGGCGCGCCGTGCGTCATTCGGCATTCAGCATTCGCGGGAGCATTTCAATCGGCTGCGGCGCGTGCCGGATTATGCGGATTACGCGCCCGTGCGAATGCGGCTCCCGTTTCAGCACATTTACGGGAGAATTCGCGTGAGCCTGTTGAAAATCGCAGTCGAGCCGGCGCTGATCGGCGCCTTCCTCACCACGCATGAACAGGTCGATGTATTTCAGACCGATTTCACGAATATCGCGGCAATCGTGGTCGGAATCGATTCGGCGCAACAGGTGCTGAAAACCGTCGAACGAACCGGGTTCGCGATTCCGTTCTTCGTCGCGGTCGAGCCCGGCCAGGAAGTGCCGCCGTCGGTCCTGCCGAGCGCGAGCGGCGTGATCCAGCTCCGTCATGGCGGCCGCCACTACTACGGCCGGCAGATCTCCGCCGCCGCCGACATCTACAGCGAGAACCTGCTGCCGCCGTTCTTCAAGGTGATGCGCGAATACGTTCAGCGCGGCTATGTGGAGTTCGACTGCCCCGGCCACCAGGGCGGCCAGTTCTTCTCGAATCATCCGCTCGGCCGGATGTTCTTCGACTTCTTCGGCGAGACGATCTTTCGCGCCGACCTCTGCAACGCGGATGTCCGGCTCGGCGATCTGCTGATCCACGAAGGCCCCGCGCTGGAAGCGCAGCGTAATGCCGCGCGGATCTACAACGCGGACAAGACGTATTTCGTGCTGAACGGCACGTCGACGTCGAACAAGGTCGTCACGAGCGCACTGCTCGCCCCCGACGATCTCGTGCTGTTCGACCGCAACAACCACAAGTCGGTGCATCTCGGCGCGCTCGTGCTGTCGGGCGCGCGCCCGGTCTACCTCGAAACCGCGCGCAACGCGTGGGGCCTCATCGGCGGCGTCGACAGCGCGGCGCTCGACGAGGCGCGCATTCGCGACGCGATCCGCGACGTCGCGCCGGAGCGCGCCGACCGGCCGCGCCCGTTCCGGCTCGCGGTGATCCAGCTCGGCACCTACGACGGCACGATCTACAACGCGCGCGAGATCGTCGACCGGATCGGGCATCTGTGCGACTACATCCTGTTCGATTCGGCGTGGGTCGGCTACGAGCAGTTCATCCCGATGATGCAGGACTGCTCGCCGCTGATGCTCGCGCTCGGCCCCGACGATCCCGGCATCTTCGTCACGCAGTCGGTGCACAAGCAGCAGGCCGGCTTCTCGCAGACGTCGCAGATCCACAAGAAGGACAGCCACATCGAAGGCCAGAAACGCTTCTGCGATCACCGGCGCTTCAACAACGCGTACATGATCCATGCGTCGACGAGCCCGTTCTACCCGATGTTCGCGGCGCTCGACGTCAACGCGCAAATGCACGCGGGCCCGGCCGGCAAGCGCCTGTGGCGCGACTGCGTCGCGCACGGCGTCGACGCGCGCAAGCTGCTGCTCAAGACCTGCCGCCAGATCCGTCCGTTCGTGCCGCAGAACGTCGACGGCCGCCCGTGGGCCGACTACCCGACCGAGCAGATCGTCGACGACCTGCGCTTCTTCCGCTTCCACCCGGCCGATACCTGGCACGGCTTCGAGGGTTATGCGGACGACCAGTATTTCGTCGACCCGTGCAAGCTGCTGCTGACGACACCCGGCATCGATCGCGATACGCACGAGTACGCGTCGTTCGGCGCGCCGGCGCCGATCCTCGCGCGCTACCTGCGCGAGCACGGCGTCGTGCCCGAGAAGGCCGACCTGTACACGATCCTGTTCCTGCTCACGCCGTCGGAAAGCTTCGGCAAGCTGCAGCACCTGGTCGCGCACCTCGCGCAGTTCGAACGGCATCTCGACCAGGACACGCCGCTGCGCGAAGCGATTCCGTCGCTGTGCGAAGCGTATCCGGAGCTGTACGGCAACATGCGCCTGCGGCAGCTGTGCCAGCGGATGCACGACTTCTACCGCAGCCACGACATGAAGCATCTGCAGAAGCTGATGTTCCGGCGCGCACGATTTCCGAAGCAGGCGATGCTGCCGCAGGCCGCGAACGCCGAGCTGATCCGCAACAACGTCGAACTCGTCACGCTCGATCGCATCGAAGGCCGGATCGCGACGGAAGGCGCACTGCCCTATCCGCCCGGCATCTTCTGCGTGGTGCCCGGCGAAGTCTGGAGCGGCCCGGCGCTCGACTACTTCCGCGCGCTCGAAGCCGGGATCAACGCGCTGCCGGGTTTCGAGCCGGAAATCCAGGGCGTCTATCTGCAAACGCAGCCGGACGGCACGAAACAGGCGTCGGCGTATGTGGTGGCGGCCGGCGCCGACGCGTCGAGCGCATAACCCGGCGGGCAGTGCGGCAGCTGTGCTTCGGGACTGCCGGACGGCGCGGGCATCGTGACGTGAATGCGTGGCGGGCGGCGCGCCGCGCCCGCCCCGTCACCACGCCTGCCGGTAAATCTCCAGCGCGTCTGCTTCCGTCACCTCGCGCGGGTTGTTCACGAGCAGGCGCGTCTGCAGCATCGCGTCCGACGCCATCCTCGGCAGGTCGGCCTCGCCGATACCGACCTCGCGCAGCGTGCGCGGAATGCCCGTCGCGGCGATCAGCCGGTCGATCTCGCCGATCAGCGCGTGCGTACGCGCTTCGTCGCTGCCCGTCGCCGACGGCGCGACGATCGCCGCGAGTTCCGCATACAGCGGTGCGGCGGCCGGTGCGTTGAAACGCAGCACGTGCGGCAGCACGAGCGCATTCGACAGCCCGTGCGGCACATGGAAGATCCCGCCGACCGGATAGGCCAGCGCGTGCACGGCCGCGACCGGCGCATTCGCGAACGCCTGCCCCGCGAACATCGCGCCGACCAGCATTGCCTCGCGCGCGTGGCGGTCGTGGCCGTCGTCGCACGCCGCGAGCAGGTTGCGCGACAGCAGCGTCAGCGCGTGCACGGCCAGCATGTCGGACACCGGGTTCTTCAGCCGCGCGGACGTGTAGGCCTCGATCGCATGCACCATCGCGTCGATGCCCGTCGCGGCCGTCGCCGCGCGCGGCAGGCCGAGCGTCAGCTCGGCGTCGAGGATCGCGACATCCGCGAACAGGTGCGGCGACACGACGCCCATCTTGCGCGCCTCGCCGACCGTGACGATCGACACGGCCGTCACTTCGGAGCCCGTGCCGGCGGTCGTCGGCATCTGCACGAGCGGCAGCCGCGCGCTCGTGACCTTGTCGACGCCGTACATGTCGGCCAGCGCCTGCTGCCCGGGCACGAGCACCGCGATCAGCTTCGCGACGTCCATCGACGATCCGCCGCCCAGGCCGAGCACGATCTCGGCATCGGCCGCGACGGCCCGCTCGGTCGCGTCCAGCACCACGTGCTCGGGCGGATCGGCGATCACGTCGTCGATCACGGTGACCTGCCAGCCGTGCGCGGCGAGACTCTCCAGCGCCGGCGCGAGCACGCCGCTGCGATGCAGGAACGCATCGGTGACGACGCACAGCCGCACGAGCGCCGGAAAACGTTCACGCAACAACGCGCCGAGCCGGCGCGCGGCGCCGAATTCGACGACCTGCGTCGGCACGGTACGGAATTGAAACGGGTTCATCAGGCGCCTCCCGGCGACGTCGCCGTGCCGGTGTCCGGCTGCACCATGAAGCGCAACACGTCGCGGCGATCAAGCAACGGAAAGATCGCGCCAACACCGATCCGCTGGAAATGCGGCGTATCCCGATGCACGTCGAGGCCGTCCGCGTAGCGGTAGCGTTCGAGGATCACGATGTGGTCGGGATCCTCCGCCGACCGGAAATACGCGTAGTCGAGGTTCTGCGGCTCGGTACGCGTCGCCGGCGCGAGTTCCGCGAGCAGTTCGAGCACGCGGTCGCCGTTGCCGGGTTTGGCGAAGAAATGCGCGATGACCTGCAGGTAGGGTTCGTTCATGTTGCGCTCCGTGTTCGACTGGGGGCCGTCACGACGGGGACGCACACGATGCGCGGCGAACCGGGGGATTCGAACGCGACGGCGCAACGCCGTGTCACTGGCTTGTCGTCGCATTGTATTGAATCCGCACGGTCTTCGCAGAGCCGGCATCGGGCCGCAAAAGGCCTGGCGAAACCCGCGCCCCGATCACGAGGCGGCGGATCGCAGCGGGGAGCCCGCCGTGACGATTACCACGGCACCGTGCGCCCCAGATAGTCGAGATACTCGAGCCCCGGGCGCGCCCGCTTGGCGACCAGCACGTCGACGAGGCTCGGCACGCTTTCCTCGATCGTCAGGCGCGCATCCGGCCCGCCCAGCTCCGTACGGACCCAGCCGGGTGCCATCAGCACCATCGCACGCCGCGTATCGGCCTGGCGCGCCGCGAAGCTGCGCATGAACTGGTTCAGCGCGGCCTTGCTGCCGCGATAGACCTCGCGCATCCCGCTGACGTTGTTCGCGACGCTGCCCTGCCCCGACGACATCGCACCGATCAGGCCGTCCGCGGTCACGCAATCCTGCAGCGTCTCGATCACGCGCATCGGCGCCAGCGCATTCGTGACCATCACGCGCACGAACTCGTCGGTCGTCACTTCGCCGATCGTTTCGGTCGGCTCGTTCGTCGTTCCCGCATTCACGAACAGCATGTCGAAGCGCCGGCCCGACAGCCGCTCGCGCAGCGCCGCCAGTTGCGCCGGCTCGCAGATGTCGAGCGTCTCGATGTCGAGCCGGCCGTCGAACCGGTCGGCGAGGTCGTGCAACCGCGTGCGCCCCGATCCTTCGCGCACGGTGCCCGTGACGCTCCAGCCCTTGCCCAGGAATTGCTCCGCCATCGCGAGGCCGAGGCCGCGCGAGGCCGCGACGAGCAGGATCGTCGGTGCGTTTTTACTCGATACAGTCGATTGCATGGTGTCCGCCTTTGCCGGGTTGCGTCATGCAGCCACTATAGGTGCGCATCCCGACAGGCGCCAGACGCACCCGACTCAAACCATAGTTGCACCGAACGCCATGTCACATCGTGCAGTGGCGTATCCTGTCGCCATGGAAGACATCGACCTGAACCTCGTCACCGCGCTCGACGTGCTGCTGTCGGAAGGCAGCGTGACCGGCGCCGCGCGCCGGCTCGGCCTGAGCACGTCCGCGATGAGCCGCACGCTCACGCGGCTGCGGGTGTCCACCGGCGATCAGCTGCTCGTGCGCGCCGGGCGCAAGCTCGTGCCGACGCCGCACGCAGCCGCGTTGCGCGACCGCGTGCACGCGATCGCAACCGATGCGCGCGCGGTGCTGCGGCCGGCGACGGCCGACGTGGATCTGGCAACGCACGCGTCCACGTTCACCATCCGCGCGGCCGCATCGTTCATGGAAATGCTGTCCGGCCCGGTGGTCGCCGCACTCGGCGAAATCGCGCCGCAGGTGCGCATCCGCTTCGTCCCGAAACCCGACCGCGATCCGCAAGCGCTGCGCGACGGCGCCGTCGATCTGGAAATCGGCAAACGCGGCGACGATGCCCCCGAACTGCACACACGCATGCTGTTTCACGACTGGCACGTCGCGGTGGCACGCGCCGGGCATCCGCTGTTCGCATCGGGCAGGATCACGCCCGCGCGTTATGCGGCCTGCCGTCACGTGATCGCGTCGCAGCTCGGCGATTTCGGCGGGCCGGCCGACGACCCGGCCGGCGGGGCCGGCCAGGGCGACGCCGTGCGCGTCGTCGTACCGGGCTACCCCGATGCGATGCGTGTCGCGGCCAGCACCGACCTGATCGCGCTCGTGCCGCGCTCGAGCCTCGGCAACGCGTTCTCGCCGGGGCTCACGGACGCCCTCGGGCTGCGCAGCTTCGAGATCCCGGTGCGCCTGCCCGGGATCCTCGTTTCCGCGCTGTGGCATCCGCGCATGCACGGCGACCCCGTGCATCGCCGCCTGCGCGATGCGGTCATCGCCGTCTGCCAGCGCGCGTATCCGGATTCCCGCACACCGCACACATCGCACACATCACGCCCGCCGGCACGCCGCACCGGCCCGCGCGCCGCAGGCTGACACGCGGTTCAGACCAGCCGGCCGCCGCCGTCGATGTGCAGGATCTCGCCGTTCATGAAGCCGTTGCCCAGCAGGAACGCGATCGCCTCCCCCACTTCATCGGCACGCCCGACCCGGCCGCCGGGCAAAGCCGACGCCGCACCCGCGAGAATCGTGTCGCGCGCTTCCGCGCCGAACGCGTCGTACAGCGGCGTCTCGACGAAGCCGGGCGCGACGACGTTCACGCGAATCGGCTTCAGTTCCAGCGCGAGCGACTGCGCCAGCGCCTCGACGCCGCGCACGGCGGCGGCGATGACGGACGTGCCGTGCGCGGCCGGACGATCCGACAGTTGCCCGCCGGTCAGCACGATCGAGCCGGTCGCCGGCATCAGCGGCAACGCGGCCCGGATCGCGTAGACCGGCCCGGCGATACGTTCCTGCAGCGCGGCGAGCAGGTGATCGGGATCGGTCTCATTCAGCTTGCCCGCAATGAACCGGCCGGCCGTGACGACCAGGTGATCGACGCGCGTGAGCGCGTCGAATACGGCCTGCACCGCCTGCCGGTCCGCGATGTCGGCCACCGCGATGCGCGCGCCGCCGATCGCTTGCGCGGCGGCCTCGAGCTTCGCGCGGGTCCGGCCGACCAGCGTGACGCTCGCGCCTTTCGCCTTCGCGGCGGCCGCGGCCTCGAGGCCGATTCCGGAGCTTCCGCCGAATATCACGACGTGCGCACCGTCCAGTGCCGAAGATTGCGTTGCCTCGTTCATGTCGACTCCTCGTCAGGGATTGAAGGTTCGCGAACGTTAGGTCATTCTCCATTGCGCAGGAACGTGGGAGACTTGAATAAGGTTCATTCCCGAAAGGAATAAGATGGAATCGCTGCGATCCATGCGCGTGTTCGTCCGCGCCATCGAGCTCGGCAATTTCTCGGCGGTCGCGCGCGAGGAAGGCACCGGCCAGCCGACGATCAGCAAGATCGTCGCCGCGTTCGAAAAGGAACTCGGCGTCCGCCTGCTCGAACGCTCGACCACGAGCCTCGCGCCCACCGACGAAGGCCGCCGGTTCTACGATCGCTGCAAGCGCGTGATCGACGAATACGCGAGCGCGGTGGCCGAGGTGCGCGGGCAAACGGTGCGGCCGGTCGGCAAGCTGGTCGTCAATGCACCGCTGGGGCTGGGCGAGCTGAGGCTGAATGCGCTCGTGCTCGAATTCCTCGCCGCATGGCCGGAGATCGAGGTCGAGCTGCAATTGACCGATCGCGTGATCGACCTGGTCGAAGAAGGCGTCGACGTCGCCATTCGCCTCGGCCACCTGCTGCCGCCGGATGTCGTGGCGCGCCCCATCGCGTCGTCGCCCCGCCTGCTGGTCGCCACGCCGAAGTACGTCGCGCAGGCACCGAGGCTCCGCCGGCCGGAAGACCTCGCGCGGCACGCGTACGTCGGCTACGCACGCGCGGACATCGGCAACGAACTGGCATTCGCCCGCGGCGACGAGCAGGTCGCCGTTCCGGTGCGCGGCCGGTATCGCGTGAACAGCTCGATGGCGCTGCGGGAATGCTTTCTCGCCGGGAACGCGGTGGGCAGCGGGCCGGCGTGGCTGGTTCAGGACCTGATCGACAGCGGCCAACTCGTCCGGTTGCTGCCGAAGTGGGACATGGTGCCGCCGCATGCGCTGCACCTCGTGTATGCATCGCGCCGGTATCTGCCGCTCAGGACCCGCACGTTCCTGCAGTTCATGGAGCAGCGGATTCCCGGGCTGCCCGGGTTCCATGCGACGACCGCCGCGACCGCCAACTCGGCCGCGCGCGCATCGCGGCAGCCCCGCTGACCGGCGGGCGTCGCGGTCACGGCCGCCCGGGTGCCGATCCGCCACCGTTTTACCGATCCGCCGAATTCCCGCTATTGCGGCGCCACCCGGCGGCGCCGGCGGGCCGTTCGGCTAAAATGCCGCACTTTCCACCTTGTCCGGCCCGCTCGCCATGCAACCCGCCTCCTCCGCCCAACCCGCCGCTCATGGCGCCGACGCCGCAGGTGCGGCCCGCGACCTCGTCTACGGCCCGAACGACCGGCCGGCGCCGATGGTCGCCTTCATCGCAGCGCTGCAGCACCTGCTGGCGATCATCGTGCCGATCGTCACGCCCGGCCTGCTGATCTGCCAGGCGCTCGGCGTGTCCAGCCGCGATACGACCCTCATCGTGTCGATGTCGCTGGTGATTTCCGGCATCGCCACCTTCGTCCAGTGCAAGCGCTTCGGCCCGCTGGGCGCCGGCCTGCTGATCGTCCAGGGCACCAGCTTCAACTTCGTCGGCCCGCTGATCGCCGGCGGCAGCCTGATGGTCAAGCAAGGCACGCCGGTCGAAACCGTGATGGCCGCGATCTTCGGCGTCGTGATTGCCGGATCGTTCGTCGAAATGGGCGTGTCGCGCATCCTGCCGTTCGTGAAGCGCCTGATCACGCCGCTCGTCACCGGCATCGTCGTGCTGCTGATCGGCCTCACGCTGATCAAGGTCGGCCTCATCAGCATGGGCGGCGGCTTCGGCGCGATGGCCAACGGCACCTTCGCGAGCGCGGAGAACCTGACGTTGTCCGGCCTCGTGCTCGGCACGATCATCCTGCTGAACCGCGTGCCGATCGTGTGGGTGCGCAGCACCGCGCTGGTCATCGCGCTCGTCATCGGTTATCTCGCGGCCGCGTTCCTCGGCCGCCTCGACTTCACCGGCATGCACCAGGCCGCGCTGTTCCAGGTCCCGACGCCGCTGCACTTCGGCATCGGCTTCTCGTGGTCGCTGTTCGTGCCGATGCTGATCATCTACCTCGTCACGTCGCTCGAAGCGATCGGCGACGTCACGGCCACCAGCAAGATCTCGAACGAGCCGGTCGAGGGCCCGGTGTGGATGCAGCGGATCAAGGGCGGCGTGCTCGTCAACGGCGCAAACTCGCTGCTGGCCGGTGCGTTCAACACGTTCCCGAGCTCGGTGTTCGCGCAGAACAACGGCGTGATCCAGATCACCGGCGTCGCCAGCCGCCACGTCGGCATCTGGATCGCGGGGATGCTCGTGGTGCTCGGCCTGTTCCCGGTCGTCGCCGGCGTGCTGCAGGCCGTGCCGGAACCCGTGCTCGGCGGCGCGGCGATGGTGATGTTCGGCGCGGTGGCCGCATCGGGCATCAACATCCTCGCGGGCGTCCAGCTCGATCGCCGCGCGCTGCTGATCATCGCGGTGTCGCTCGCGCTCGGCCTCGGCGTGTCGCAGGTGCCGGACATCCTCAACAGCCTGCCGCACGCGCTGAAGAACGTGCTGGAATCGGGCGTAGCGACGGGCGGCATCTGCGCGCTCGTGATGAACTGGTTCCTGCCGGAAAAGAAGTAAGCGGATGAGCCCCACGACGCGCGGTACGCCTGACGGGCCGCACCGCGCGTCGTACCGGCCGGCACCCGCTGCGCCCGGTGCGGGCAACGCGATCGGCGTATCGCCAACCGGCCGACTCCGCTCGCGCCACCCGTTGCCCCGATTCCACGCGGTGCTGCGGCGCGCCTGAAACCGCTCGGCCGCTATCGCCGGCATCACCGTCCCGTACGAACGCCGCATCGGACAATTGCAGCAGCGTACGCACGACAGCCACCACGTCGTGAACCGGCAGCAGCCCGCCATCGCAAGGGCGTCCGGCGCGGCACAAGCCACCAGCCACACCCCACGAAACGCGCACGCCGAACTGCGCTTTCAGCGTACCCCGGGTTTATCGACCCCGTGTCGGCGGCGATCAAAGGTCAAACCCGGTCATGCCGCCTTGGCCGATCGATTTGTGCTGGTTAGAATCACGACATGCCTCGAGCCCCTGCCCCCAACAACGCCCCCGAGACGCCTGCCGTCCCCGTCAAGGAACGCGCGACCGTCGTCTGCTACCGCGGTGAACGAGTCCTGCTCGTCGCCCGCGCGGCGTCGCGCTGGGCTCTTCCCGGCGGCACGATCAAGCGCGGGGAATCGCCGCTCGAAGCCGCGCATCGCGAGTTGTCCGAAGAAACCGGCATAACCGGCCAGAATCTCGTCTATTCGATGCAGTTCACCGGGCTCGCAAAGATCCATCACGTGTTCTTCGCGGAAGTCGCCCCGGACCAGACACCGCAAGCGAACAACGAGATCGAGAAATGCAAGTGGTTTCCGATCGACGGCGTCGACGGATTGCGCGCAAGCATTCCGACGAAGCGAATCGTCGAACTCGTCCATCAACACGAAATCCGCAAGGCGTAGCGCGCGACGGACGAGCGCATCGGTCGGCCGGCGGCCGGCTCGAGTCGCTGGTCGTGAACCCGCGACGCACGACCGCTCAGTGCATGCGCTTCCTGCGTAATTCGCGCGTGGAATAGACGACGAGGAAGATGCCCAGCATCGCGGCACCGGACGCCATGAAGTCGTTTGCGCTACCCGAACCGTGCAGGGACGCCGGGAATATGCCGAGACTCAATCCTGCGGCCGCGAGAAGCAATCCTGCAGCCACGCCCCAGATCGGTCCGGTGGTCTTGTCGATTTTATTTTGCATGCAGCACCCGTCTACAGTCATTACCTGAACGGTATCGGCAAAGAACGCCGCGCCTACCTTCAGTGATCCCACTATAGCCCGGAAAAAAATCATTGAAGCTTCAGTGCTTCTACCGATCAAGTTTTATCGATCACGGCCGCCCGGGCGAGCTGTTGTCAAAGATGCCGCTCCGGATTGCAGTCTCGGTGTCCCGGGAACGTGCCCGGTATCGCTGACGTCGGCATGCACACATCCGCGAGTGGCCGGAACGGATCGGCAATCCGGCTCGGCCAAGCCGGCGCCGGCCACCCAAGAACGCATATGCCGCACGCCCATATGCATTCCACGATCGCTTGTTTTACCGCACAACGTCGCGGCGCTAAGCTCGGAACCCGCCGTCGACTTCCCAATGGCTTCCCCGCCTTCGCCCACCATGCCGAACTCCGCCGAACAGGCCGCCGACTGGCTGCTCTCCGGACTCGAACTGCGCAGCACGCTGTTTCACGTGGGCCGGTATTGCGGCGTCTATCGCGCATCGACGGCCGGCCATCAGCGCGCGAGCTTCCACCTCGTGCTCGAAGGCGCATGCTGGTTGCACCTGCCCGCCCGGAACGGCCGTGCCGCGCACAGCACGCGACTCGTCGCCGGCGACGCGGTGTTCCTGATGCACGACATGACGCATTGCCTGACGCCCGACGCGATTGCGCCGTCCGACGACGAATACACGGTACGGATCGGCACGATGACGCCGCTTGCCGAGCCGGCGTCATCACCGGGCGATGTCGCGCTGGCATGCGGTTTCTTCGAGTTTCGTTCCGATCTTGGCGACGCGATCGCCGGCCTGCTGCCCGACCACCTCCTGGCGCGCCACGACGACGCGAAGCTGGCGGGCGCGCGCACGCTGTTCGACCTGATCCGCACCGAAGCGGCGCGTGCCCAGGATGCACCGTCGCCGCTCGTCAATCGTCTGACGGATGCGCTGTTCTTCTATGCACTCCGTGCCGTCGCGAGCAGCGACGACTTTGCGCCGGGCCTGTGGTCGGTCATGCGGCGCGCCGAATTTACGCCGCTCGTCGGCGCGATCATCGAGAAACCCGGCGACGACTGGACCACGCACACGATGGCCGCGTTTTGCCACATGTCCCGCGCGCGCTTCTGCAAGCAGTTCGCGCAGGCATGTGGACAGCCGCCCGCGCAGTTCCTTGCGCTGCTGCGCATGAAGGTCGCGGCCGAGATGCTGCGGCAGGGGGCATCCACGCTCAGCACGGCCGAGCATGTCGGCTATCAGTCGGAATCCGCCTTTGCGCAGGCATTCAAGCGCGTCACCGGCCTGCCGCCCGGCACCTGCCGCCGCGCCCCGGAGCGCACCGGCGCGACACCCGTGCATTGACGCGAGACAAACGCGCATGAAACAGAGACGGCCGCGCATTGCCGGCTCGACCGGCGCCGCCAACAATGACGGCTTTCCGATCGAGGATGCCATGAGCCGCCTGCCCCTCCAAACCGTCGAAAGCGCGCCCGAAGCCAGCCGCCCGTTTCTCCAGAAGTCGCAAGCCGCCAACGGCTTCCTGCCGAATCTCGTAGCCGCACTCGCCAATGCACCGGTTGCGCTCGAAACGTACCTGACCGTCGGTGAAATCAACTCACGCAGCGGCCTCACGCTGGCCGAGCGCGAAATCGTGCAGATCACCGCCGCCGCCGTTCATGGCTGCGGTTTCTGCGTGGCCGGCCATACGGCCGTCGCGCTGAAGAAGGCGCAATTGCCCGCCGAGCTCGTCGACGAGGTCCGCGCCCAGCGCCCGTTGTCCGACGCGCGCCTCGATGCGGTCGCCACGTTCACGCGCGACGTGATCGCGACGCGCGGCGCCGTGTCCGACGAAGCGCTCGCCGCGTTCAAGGCGGCCGGCTACAGCGATGCCGGCGCGCTTGAAGTGGTACTCGGCGTGAGCCTCGCGACGCTTTGCAACTTCGCGAACAACCTGGCGCGCAACGAACTGAATCCGCAGCTCGAAGCGTATCGCTGGGAGCCGACGGCGCGCGCAGCATGACCGCGCCGGCGAGCTCCGATGCGTTCGACGCATGGCTCGAAGCAAATGCCGACGCGATCGACGTCGACTCGTCGCGTGCGGCGGACATCCTGCCGCAGCTGGTGCGCTCGCGCACCGTCGCCGTTGGTGTGCCGGAGGTCATGGGCGGCACGGGCGGCACGATCGCGGACGCGATCGACACGGTGGCCGCCGTCGCGCAACGCTCATTGACGGCCGCATTCGTGCTGTGGGGACATCGCACCTTCATCGAATACGTACTGCAGAGCGACAACGACGCGCTGCGCGCGCGTTGGCTGACGCCGCTGCTCGACGGCGAAGTGGCGGGCGCCACCGGTCTTTCGAACGCGATGAAGTACCTGTCCGACATCGAGCCGTTGCAGATGCACGCGGCCCGCAGCGGCAACGCATTCGTGCTGAACGGCAGCCTGCCGTGGATCACGAACCTGCGGCGCGAAGGCTTCATCGCCGCGGCAGCGTTCGATCACGACGACGGTACGCCGCCGTCCGTCTTCGCGATTCCGCACGACGCGCGGGGCGTCGAGCGCAGCGACGATCTCGACCTGATCGGCCTGCGCGCGAGCAATACGGCCGCGCTGCGCGTGAGCGATACCGTCCTCGACGAATCGTACCGCCTTGCGGCCGACGCCCCGGCCTGGCTCGCGCGCGTGCGCCCGGCGTTTCTCGGCTTGCAATGCGGGATGTCGATCGGGCTGGCGCGGCGTGCATTGCTGGCCACGCTGGATGCCAGCGCGCCGTCGCGCGCGTCGATCGGCGCGGAAATTCGCGAACTCGAAACGACGCTCGCCGATCAGGCCGCGCAGTTGAAGCGCGGCGTGCTCGACGGCACCTTCTTCCGCTCACCCGCGACGATGTTCGAACTGCGCATCGCGCTCGTCGAGACCGTCTCGCAGGCGGTCTCGCTCGAAGTGCAAGCGACCGGAGGCCGCGGCTATCTGCGCGGCCAGAGCGGCAGCGCGCGGCGCGTGCGCGAAGCGTCGTTCATCCCGATCGTGACGCCGAGCCTCGTGCAGTTGAAATCGCAGCTCGCGCGGCATCGACGGGCGGTGGCAGCATGACGCAAGGCGCGCATATCGTCGCGAACGGCGTCACGTTGCGGTACGGATCGCGCAGCGTGCTGAACGGCGTCGACCTGTCGGTTGCGCCCGGCGAACTCGTTGCGCTGCTCGGGCCGAGCGGGTGCGGGAAGTCGTCGCTGTTGCGGGCCATCGCCGGCCTGACGCGAACCGCATCCGGCACGATTCGCGTCGATGGCGAGCCCGTCGACGGCCCGCGCCCGGAGGTCGCCCTCGCGTTTCAGGACCCGTGCCTGCTGCCATGGCTCACGGTCGAGCGGAACGTGGGGTTCGGGCTGACCTTCGCGCGTCAACCGCACCTGACACGTGCAGACCGCAAGGAACGCGTGACGAACGCATTGGCCGCCGTCGGGCTCGACCATGCACGGCACGCGCTGCCGTCGCAGTTGTCGGGCGGCATGGCACAGCGCGCGGCGCTGGCGCGCTGCCTCGCGCGGGCGCCGCGCGCGCTGCTGCTCGACGAACCGTTCGGCGCGCTCGACGAAGTGACCCGCGCCGACATGCAGCAGCTCCTGATTGCCGCGGTGCGCAACACCGGCGCGTCCGCGCTTCTCGTCACGCACGATATCGACGAAGCGCTGCTCGTCGCCGATCGGATCGTGCTGCTCGGCAAGCGAGGCACGCTGGTCGGACGCTGGGCCGTCGAACTGCCGCAGCCGCGGCACACGCAAGTGCGCTCGCTCGGCGAGCTGCGCATCTCCATTCTCCAGGCGCTGCAGAACTCGATTTCAGCAGCCGCCTGAATCCGGCCGATACCAGCGGGGAATCCTCATGTGCAACGTACCGATGTCACGACGCGAATGGCTGAAGCTCGCGTCGCTCTTTACCGTCGCGGGCGCGGCGCCGCTGCTGAAGGCATCCGACGCGCGCGCGGCAGCCGATCCGAATGCGCCCGTTCGCATCGGCTACCTGCCGATCACCGATGCAGCGCCGCTGCTCGTCGCACACAACAACGGCTACTTCGACGCGGCCGGCATCCAGGCGGAGAAGCCGACGCTGCTGCGAAGCTGGGCGCAGCTGGTCGAGGCGTTTCTGTCGGGACAGGTCAACGTCGTGCATCTGCTGTCGCCGATGACCGTGTGGGCGCGCTACGGCAGCAAGGCGCCCGCGAAGGTCGTCGCATGGAATCACGTAAACGGCTCTGCGCTGACGGTTGCGCCCGACGTAAACACCGTCGCGGACCTCGGTGGCAAGACGGTTGCGGTACCGTTCTGGTATTCGGTGCATAACGTCGTGCTGCAGGACCTGCTGCGCGCGCAGGGTCTCGCGCCCGTGCTCAAGCAGTCGGGGCAGCCGGGGCCGAAGGAAGTCAACCTGGTCGTGATGGCGCCGTCCGACATGCCGCCCGCGCTGGCGTCGAAAAAGATCGCCGGATATATCGTCGCCGAACCGTTCAACGCGGCCGCCGAGCAGCTGAACGTCGGCAAGATTCTCCGCTTCACGGGCGACGTGTGGCGCAACCACGCATGCTGCGTGATCTTCATGCACGAGCAGGACCTGACGCAACGCGCGGCGTGGTCGCAGAAGGTCGTCGATGCGATCGTCAACGCCCAGCTGTGGACGCGCACCCATCCGCAAGAGGCGGCCAGGCTGTTGTCGAAGGAAGGCCCGAACCGCTACACGCCGCATCCTTCGCAACTGCTCGCCCGCGTGCTCGCACCGCAAGCAGCCGATCAGGGGCGCTATCTCGGCGATCGCGCGATCCAGCACGCGAACTGGGGCGTGAAGCGCATCGACTTCCAGCCGTATCCGTATCCGAGCTATACGGAAGAACTCGTGCGCCGGTTGAAAACGACCCAGGTGGAAGGCGCGAGCCAGTTCCTCGCGTCGCTCGATCCGAAACGGGTCGCCGGCGATCTGGTCGACGACCGGTTCGTGAAGAAGAGCATCGAAGCGCTGGGTGGCTTGTCCGCGTTCGGCCAGGATGGCGGTTATGCACGCAAGGAGACGATCGTTGTCTAGCGTGCTCGTTCGGGAAACGTCGGCGGCGGCGCGGCGTCCGGCGCCCGCGTCCGCGCACTGGCGCAGCATCGTGCTGGGCGGTGCGGGACTGGCAGCCGCCCTGGCGCTTTGGTGGCTCGCCGTCACGCTGCTCGCGGGCCACAACGCGATGGCCGCGCAATTCGCGCCGCAGCGTGCGTTCGAAGCGCTGCCGTCGCTCGTCGCCGAGGACCAGCTGCTCGTGCATGTGGCGACCAGCCTCAGGCGCATCACCGTCGGGCTGGCGTGGGCGCTCGTGGTCGGCGTGCCGTTGGGATTCGCGATCGGCCGTCTGCGCTGGCTCGAACGGACGCTGTCGCCGACGCTGCAGTTTCTTCGCATGATCTCGCCGCTTTCGTGGATGCCGCTTGCAGTGATGTCGCTCGGCGTCGGCGATCGCGCGGTGTATTTCCTGCTCGCTTTCGCCGCGGTGTGGCCGCTGGTGATGAGCACCGCATCGGGTGTCGCGCATCTCGACCGACGCTGGGTCCAGCTTGGCGAAAGCCTTGCCGCGACGCGCGCGGAAATGCTCTGGCACATCTACGTGCCGGGTATCGCCGCGCATGTGCTCACCGGCGTGCGCCTCGCGATCGGCATCTTGTGGATCGTGCTGGTCCCGGCGGAAATGCTCGGCGTGAGCGCGGGGCTCGGCTACCTGATTCTCGACACGCGCGACCGGCTCGCGTATTCGGAGCTGACGGCCGTGATCCTCGTGATCGGCGTGCTCGGTTTCCTGCTCGATCTGGCCGCGCGCGCGGTCGCGGCCCGGCTGTCGAGCGATATGTCCGGGGGGTGATCGGTAGATTCCGGAGAGTCGGGGATGCGTTGCGTGGCGGAAGGCAGCAGGAGTCGAACCTACCCGGGAGTGTCTGACACCCCCAACTGGATTTGAAGTCCAGCCGTACCACCGGATACGAATGCCTTCCGTCGCGGGAAAAAAACAAAGAACAACGAGCGCCTACGCCTGAATACCCGCCCAACCGCTGTCAGGCCGCAGGAAGTGAAGATCGCGGTGGAAGCGAGTATACCCAACCCGGTCGAAGAACTCGAGAATCTGGATCGCACGCTTGCGGCCGAGCCCCGTCGCGTCGCGGAACGTCGCGGCATCGAGCCCGCCGTCGCGCGACGGCGCGAGATGCGCAACCAGTTCCGCGAGTTCGCGCACGACGTCCGCGTGATAGAACAGGTCGCGCACGACCTGGTGCACGTCGCCGCGCCGTGCGAGCTTGCGCAGCACGGTACGCACCGCGTCCTCGGCCGCCCCGGTGTCGCGGGCCAGGTCGCGCACCCACGGCGGATCGAAGCGCCCCGCATGAATCAGCGGCAGCAGTTGCTGCGCCAGCGCTTCCTCGCGCGGCTCGAGGCTCACCGAATGCGACGGCAGGTGCAGCCACGGCCCGCTTCGCGCCACTTCGCCGCCGGTCACCAGCGCATCGACGAGCGCGCGCCACAGCGCATCGCCGGCGAGCGGCGCCGCCATCCGCCGCAGCCGCGCGGCGTCGAGCCCCTGCTCGTCGGGCATGCGCTCGTGATACGCGCGCAGCGTATCGATCGCCCGCGTCTGCAGCGCACGCCAGTGCGCATGCGCAATCACCGTTCCGTCATTCGACGCGGCGTCGCGCTGCCCGATCGCCAGCGCGTCATCCGGCAAAACCAGTGCGTTCGGCGCAAAACCCGTCAGATGCGTGAGCATCGCGCGCGGGATGCCGAGCGGCGCCTGCGCGAGCAGCGCATCGAGACCCCCGGCGTCGAGCCATTCGGCCAGCGCGTCGAGCCACGCGCGGCGCTGCGGCGTGCGACGCTTGCGCGCCGGCCCGAACGGGTCGAGCACGCGGCCGCCGCCGACCGTGCGCGTCGCCTGCGGATTGCGGACGATGAACCGATCGCCCGGCAACGCAAACACCGGCTCGTCGAATACCAGTTGCACGCGCATCCGCTGGCCGGCCGCAAGCGTATCGCCGTCGAGCAGCGCGACATGCGCGACGCGATGCAGCGTGCCGAGATGCACGTGCAGCGGTGCCCAGTGCGTGAGCGTCAGCCCCGCATCCGCGAGCAACGTCAGTTCGACGTCGAGACGCGGCGACGTCGCGACGAGCCGCGCATCGGCCACGGTATCGCCGCGCTCGACATCGGCCTTGTCGACCCCGGCCAGGTTCAGTGCGCAACGCTCGCCCGCGCGGCCGGCCTCGACCGGCCGGTTCTGCGCATGGATGCTGCGCACGCGCGCCGCGCCGCCCGTGCGCACGATCGCGAGCGTATCGCCGGTTGCGACGCGGCCCGCGAACGCGGTGCCCGTCACGACGGTGCCCTGCCCCGAGAGCGTAAACACACGATCGATCGCGAGCCGGAACAGCCCGTCGTCGCGGCGGGCGCGCCACGCGATCGCCGCGTCCGCCAGGTGACGCTTCAGCGCGGCGACACCCGGATCGTCCACGGCCGTCGCCCGCGTTTCGAAGATCGGCACGCCGGCCAGCGTCGAATCGTTCAGCCACGCGGCGATCTCGTCGCGCACCTCGGCCACGCGCGCGGCGTCGACGCGATCGCACTTCGTCAGCGCGACGGCGCCATGCGCGACGCCGAGCAGTTGCAGGATCGCGAGATGCTCGCGCGTCTGCGGCATCACGCCATCGTCGGCGGCGATCACGAGCAGCGCGAAGTCGATCCCGCATGCGCCGGCCGCCATCGTGTGAATCAGCTTCTCGTGGCCCGGCACGTCGATCAGGCCGAGCACGTCGCCGTTGTCGAGCGGCGTATACGCATAACCGAGTTCGATCGAGATGCCGCGCGCCTTCTCTTCCTTCAGGCGGTCGGTATCGACGCCCGTCAGCGCGCGCACCAGCGTCGTCTTGCCGTGGTCGATGTGTCCGGCGGTACCGACGATCATGCAGCGGGCCCCGCGAGCGGCACGCATTGCGCGACGAACGCCGCCTCGTCGGCCGCTTCGAGGCAGCGCAGGTCGAGCCGCAGCGCGTTGTCGGCCACGCGGCCGATCACCGGGCGCGGCCATTCGCGCAGCCGCTTCTCGAGCTGCGCGAGCGCGCGGCCGCCGCGCTTGCCGTCCGCCGTGCGCACGACGAGCCCGGCGCTCGGCAGCTGGTCGACCGGCAGCGCACCGCTGCCGATCTGGCTGAACATCGGCTCGACCGCTACGTCGAAACCGCCGCCGAGCGCGGCCTGCAGCGCCGGACGCACGCGTTCGGCGGCCTCGGCGATCTCGCCGTGCGGGCGCGTCAGCAGGCGCAGTGTCGTGAGCCGGTCGCGCAGGAACTCGGGGGACTGGTAGAGGCGCAGCACGGGTTCGAGCGCCGCGAGCGTCAGCTTGCCGACGCGCAGCGCGCGCTTGAGCGGATGTTTCTTGATCTTCGCGATCAGCGCGCGATCGCCGACGATCAGGCCGGCCTGCGGCCCGCCAAGCAGCTTGTCGCCGCTGAACGTGACAACGTTTGCGCCGGCGGCGACGGTTTCCTGCACGGTCGTCTCGTGCGGCAGGCCCCATTGCGTCAGGTCGGCGAGCGTGCCGCTGCCGAGATCGACGGCGACCGGCAGCCCGTGCTCGCGCGCGAGCGGCGCGAGTTCGGCGAGCGACGTCTCTTTCGTGAAGCCGCTGATCGCGTAGTTGCTGCAGTGCACCTTCATCAGCAGCGCGGTGCGCGGGCCGATTGCCTCCGCGTAGTCGCGCAGATGGGTGCGGTTGGTCGTGCCGACTTCGCGCAGCCTGGCGCCCGCGCGGCTCATGATGTCGGGGATGCGGAATGCGCCGCCGATCTCGACCAGCTCGCCGCGCGACACGACGACTTCCCGCTTCGTCGCCAGCGCCGACAGCGCCAGCAGCACGGCCGCCGCGTTGTTGTTGACGACGGTCGCGGCTTCCGCGCCGGTCAGTTCGCACAGCAGATCGTCGATCAGGTCGTCGCGATCGCCGCGGCGGCCCGTCGCGAGGTCGAATTCGAGGTTGACGGGGCGCGTGAGCGCGTCGACCACCGCGCGCACCGCGTCGTCGGGCAACAGCGCGCGCCCGAGGTTCGTGTGCAGCACGGTGCCCGTCAGGTTGAACACGGTGCGCACCGCGCCCGCGCTCTGCGCAGCCAGCGCGCGCGCGACGGCCGCGGCGATGCGCGGTTCGTCGAGCGGTTCGGCGCCCGCCGGATCGTGCTGCGCGGCGGTACGCCAGCGTTCGAGCTCCGCGCGCACGGCGTTCAGCACGCGCGTGCGGCCGTAGTCGGCGAGCAGCGGTTGCAGCGGTGCCGACGTCAGCACGCGCTCGACCGACGGCACACGCGCCAGTACGGCATTCAGTTCATTCAAACCGGGTTCGGTCACGTCGTGGTGGCTCCAGTCTCATGCTTCGCAGTCGGCCGGCGCCGGCGCTCGCGCGCCGCCCCGGCCGACGTCGTCAATCCGCTTCCTGCGCGACGTCCGGCCACAGCAGCGGGTTCGGCGAACTGCGCTGGTAACCGGCCTCGTTCATCAGCAGGTCGAGCGTGAGGCTCGCGAGATCGTCCGCCAGCGGCTCGAACTCGTAGTCCTTGTCCTGATAACCGATCTTGCGATAGGTCTTGCACTCGTCGCACGATTCGGCCTTGACGGCTTCGCTGCCGCCCTCGATCCCGTGATACGCGATGCCTTTCGTCGAATCGCAGTGCGAGCACTTCGTGCGCACCATGTGCCACTCGGTCGTGCACAGCCCGCACTGCAGGAAACGGTAGCCCTGGTACTGCCCGCCGACCCGCACGACGCTCGCGACCGGGTGCGTGCCGCACACGGGGCACAGCCCCGGCTGGTCGAGATACGGGACGTCGGCCGGCGCAACGCAGCTTGCGAGATCCGTCCAGACGACCTGCAGCGCGGCCATCAGGAACGGCGCGGTGGCCGGATCGACTTCGGCGAAGCGCAGCGCGAGGATCGCGTCGGCCTGCGCGTCGAGTTCGGCGGGCGCCATCAGGCGCAGCCGGTCGAGCAGCTTCGCGAGCTGCGGGTTGACGAGCCCGGCGCCTTCGACGCGGTCGAGCAGTTCGTACAGCACGGCACGCCATTGCGGGTTGCGCTCGCCGTCGAGCGCCGGTATGAGCGGCATCGAATGCTGCTGTGCAAGCGCGATCGCTTCCTTCGACGGCAGCGGCAGTTCCAGCGCCTGCAGTGTCGCGTGCTGCGCATCGGCAACGGTGGCCATCAGCCGCAGGTAGCCGCTGATCGGGTTCAGGTCGGCCAGCTTGCGCAGCCGCGCGGCGCGCGCCGAGAACGCGGTGGCGCGCTCCGGCAGGCGAAAGCGCGGGATGGCCGAATGATCGAGTGTCGAGATCTCGGTCGGTTCGAGGATGCGTTGTGTCACAAAAATGTCTTCCAAATAAACAAGCGCCGACGCATCGGCGCTTTCGGGCGATTCCGGCGGTTGGCGGAACGGCCCGCCGCAACTGGCGAGCCGCCCCGCTCCGGTGCGTTATTTCACGCTTTCACGGAACCACTTCGGGTGATGCTTGCGAGCCCAGCCCAGCGTGACGGTGCCGCGCACCATCGCGCCGATCGAGCCCTTCACCCACAACGCCGCGTAAATGTGCACGATGATGCTCGCGATCAGCACGAAGGCCGCCACGGCATGCACGACAGCGGCCGCGCGGATCACCCCGATCGGGAAGTAGAACGAGAAGTAACGCCGCCAGATCACGACTCCCGACAGCAGGAGCAGCAACAGGCACGCCACCAGCGTGAAGAATAGCAGCTTCTGCCCGGCGTTATAGCGCCCGACGGGCGGCAGCTTGTCCTCCTGGTTGGTCAGCACGTCGCCGATCTGCTTCAGCCATTGGCGATCGTCCGCATCGAGCGCGTTGTGGTGCCAGAAGCGCACGACCAGGATCGCGAACGACACGAACATCACGAGGCCGACGAACGGATGCAGGATCCGCGTCCACTGGCCGCCGCCGAACAACGCGGTCAGCCAGAACATCGACGGATGAAACAGCGCGAGCCCGGACAACGCGAGCAGCACGAACGTGATCGCGGTGATCCAGTGGTTCGTGCGCTCGTTCGGCGTGTAGCGGACGATCAGGTTGGGGTCGTCGTGGCTCATTTCGCGTCCTCCTTGATGCGTCGCGCCTCGTCGCGGGCGGCGGCTTCCTCGTCGTCGGTGACCTCGTTCGGACCGACCCGCGTGTAGTGGAAGAACCCGGCCAGCGCGGTCAGCGCGAGGCCCGCGACCGCGAGCGGTTTCGCGATGCCCTTCCACAGCTTCACCATCGGGCTGATCGACGGGTTGTCGGGCAGCCCGTGGTACAGCGACGGTTTATCGGCATGGTGCAGCACGTACATCACGTGCGTGCCGCCGACGCCCTGCGGGTCGTACAGCCCCGCATGCTCGAAGCCGCGCTCCTTCAGGTCCTCGATCCGCTCGGCCGCGTGCTGCTTCATGTCCTCCTTGGTGCCGAACACGATCGCGCCCGTCGGGCAGGTCTTCACGCAGGCCGGTTCCTGGCCGACCGCGACGCGGTCGGAACAGAGCGTGCACTTGTACGCGCGATGATCCTTCTTCGAGATCCGCGGAACGTTGAACGGGCAGCCGGTCACGCAATAGCCGCAACCGATGCAGTTCTCCTCGTGGAAATCGACGATCCCGTTGTTGTACTGCACGATCGCGCCCGGCGACGGGCACGCCTTCAGGCAGCCCGGATCCTCGCAGTGCATGCAGCCGTCCTTGCGGATCAGCCACTCGAGGTCGCCCGCCGGGTTCTCGTATTCGGCGAACCGCATCACCGTCCACGAGTGCTCGGAGAGGTCGGCCGGGTTGTCGTACACGCCGACGTTGGTGCCGACTTCGTCGCGCAGGTCGTTCCACTCCATGCATGCCGTCTGGCATGCCTTGCAGCCGATGCACTTCGATACGTCGATCAGCTTCGCGACGCTCCCGGTCACCGGTTCGCGCACCGTGGGCGGTGGCGTCGTGGTGGCCGAGACGCGCTTGATATCCAGCGATTGCAATGCCATCTCTTTCCCCTTACGCCTTTTCGACCTTCACCAGGAACGACTTGAATTCCGGTGTATAGGAGTTGCCGTCACCCACGGACGGAGTCAGGGTATTCGCGAGATAGCCGGGCTTCGTCACACCCTTGAAGCCCCAGTGCAACGGGACGCCGACCGTCTGGACCTTCTTGCCGTCGACCATCAGCGGCTTGATCCGCTTCGTGACGAGGGCGACCGCGATGATGTAGCCGCGCTTGGACGACACCTTCACGCGATCGCCATGCACGACGCCGACTTCCTTCGCGAGGTCTTCGCCGATCTCGACGAATTGCTCGGGCTGGATGATCGCGTTCAGCCGCGCATGCTTGGTCCAGTAGTGGAAATGCTCGGTCAGCCGGTACGTGGTCGCCGCGTGCGGGAACTCCGGTGCCTGGCCGAACGACGCCCGGTCGTCCGGGAACACGCGGGCGGCCGGGTTGTTCAGCGCCAGCGGGTTGTTCGGGTGCAGCGGGTTCGTGCCGATCGGCGTTTCGAACGGCTCGTAGTGCTCGGGGAACGGGCCCTCGTTCATCCCCGCACGCGCGAAGAAGCGCGCGACACCTTCCGGATTCATGATGAACGGCCCCATCCCGTTTTCGGGTGGTTCGTCCGCCTTGAAATCGGGGATGTCGGCGCCCTTCCACGCGCTGCCGTTCCAGCCGATCAGCTTGCGGGTCGGGTCGAACGGCTTGCCGCTCACGTCGCACGATGCGCGGTTGTACAGGATCCGCCGGTTCGCCGGCCAGGCCCACGCCCAGTTCAGCGTCTGGCCGATGCCGGTCGGATCGGAGTTGTCGCGCCGCCCCATCTGGTTGCCGGCCTGCGTCCAGGCTCCGCAGAAGATCCAGCAGCCGCTCGCGGTCGTGCCGTCGTCCTTCAGCTGCGCGAACGCGGCCAGCTGCTCGCCTTTCTTCACGAGCGTCTTGGCCGGATCCTTCGGATCGGGCTGGTCGGCGAGCGCCTTCCCGTTGAACTCCATCGCGAGCTCTTCGGGCGTCGGGCTTTCCGGGTTCGCGTACGGCCAGGTCAGGTTGACGATCGGGTCCGGATACTTGCCGCCGTCCGTCTGGTACATCTTGCGCATGCGCAGGAACAGCCCCGACATGATCTCGAGGTCGCTGCGCGCTTCGCCCGGCGGCTCCGCGCCCTTCCAGTGCCATTGCAGCACGCGGCTCGAACTCACGAGCGAACCGTTTTCCTCCGCAAAACACGTGGTGGGCAGACGGAACACCTCGGTCTGGATCTTCGACGCATCGACGTCGTTGTAGTCGCCGTGATGCTTCCAGAACTCGGACGTCTCGGTCGCGAGCGGATCCATGATCACGAGCCACTTGAGCTTCGCGAGCCCTGCCGCCGTCTTCACCTTCGACGGCGCCGCCGCGAGCGGGTTGAAGCCCTGGCAGATGTAGCCGTTCATCTTGCCGGCATTCATCAGCTCGATCGCCTGCAGCAGGTCGTACTGCTTGTCCAGCTTCGGCAGGTAGTCGTAGGCCCAGTTGTTCTCGGCGGTCGCCGCGTCGCCCCACCAGGACTTCATGAAGCTGACGTGGAAGGCCTTGTAGTTCTTCCAGTAGCTCAACTGGTTCGGCCGCAGCGGCTGCTGCACGCGCTTCTTGATGTAGCCGTCGAAATCCTGCTCGGCCTGCATCGGCAGCGTCATGTAGCCCGGCAGCAGGTTCGACATCAGCCCGAGGTCGGTCAACCCCTGGATGTTCGAGTGGCCGCGCAGCGCGTTCATCCCGCCGCCGGCGATGCCGATGTTGCCGAGCAGCAGCTGCACCATCGCGCCGGTGCGGATGATCTGCGCGCCGATCGAGTGGTGCGTCCAGCCGAGCGCGTACAGCACCGTGCCGGCGCGGCCGGGAACGGCGGTGGTCGCGAGCATCTCGCACACCTTCAGGAACTTCTCCTTCGGCGTGCCGCAGACCTGCTGGACCATGTCCTGCGTATAGCGCGCGTAATGCTGCTTCAGCAGGTTGTACACGCAACGCGGGTGCTGCAGCGTCGGGTCGACCTTCACGAAGCCGTCGTCGCCGCGCTCGTAGTCCCAGCTCGATTTGTCCGGGTACGCGTGTTTCTCCGCGTCGTAGCCGGAATAGATGCCGTCGTTGAACGCGAAATCCTCGCGCACGATGAACGAGAAGTCCGTGTAGTTCTTCACGTACTCATGCTGGATCTTGTCGTTCGTCAGCAGATAGTTGATCACACCGCCCAGGAAGACGATGTCGGTGCCGGTGCGGATCGGCGCGTAGTAGTCGGCCACCGAGGCCGTACGCGTAAAGCGCGGGTCGACGACGATCAGCCGCGCCTTGCGGTGCGCCTTCGCCTCCGTTACCCACTTGAAACCGCACGGATGGGCCTCGGCTGCATTGCCGCCCATCACGAGAATCACGTCCGCGTTCTTGATGTCGACCCAATGGTTCGTCATCGCTCCACGGCCAAACGTCGGGGCAAGACCTGCCACCGTCGGGCCATGTCAGACACGCGCCTGATTGTCGAATGCGAGCATCCCGAGACTGCGAACCGTCTTGTGCGTCAGGTAGCCGACCTCGTTGCTGCCCGCCGACGCGGCCAGCATGCCGGTCGTCAGCCAGCGGTTGACCTTCGCACCGTCCTCTGCCGTCTCGACGAAGTTCGCGTCGCGGTCGGCCTTCATCAGCTTCGCGATCCGGTCGAGCGCGTCGTTCCACGAGATCGGTTCCCACTTGTCCGAGCCGGGCGCGCGATACTCGGGGTGCGTCAGGCGGTTCGGGCTGTGGATGAAGTCGATCAGGCTCGCGCCCTTCGGGCACAGCGTGCCGCGATTGACGGGATGGTCGGGATCACCTTCGATGTGGATGATGCTCGGCTGCGCGTTCTTCGCGCCGTCTCCGAGGCTGTACATCAGGATGCCGCAACCCACTGAACAGTAAGGACAGGTGTTGCGCGTTTCGACGGTGCGCGCCAGCTTGTACTGTCGGACTTCGGCGAGCGCTTCGGACGGAGCGAAGCCCATCAGGGCTAGACTCGATCCGGCAAGCGACGTAGCCGTCACCTTCAGGAACTGGCGCCGGGACATTTGGAGCATGGCTGGTCTCGGCGTTATTGTGGGGGTGAGGAAACTGAAAGGAATTATAGACAGTTCGCGCAACTATGTTCGAATCTTCGGATCAATACTGAATTGTCTGATTACCAACGATGATCCGCGTTCCGCGCGCCCCCCGAACCGTCATGAAACGACAGATCACCTCCGAAGCCACCCGTCTCGCGCAACAACAGGCCAACTGGGCCCTCACGGCGTTCAAGCGCTTCTCGGCCGACCGTTGCTCCGCGATGGCCGCTGGCATTGCATTCTTCTCCGCGTTCTCGCTCGCGCCGATGCTCGTGATGGTGATTGCCGTGGCCGGCTGGTTCTACGGCGACGACGCCGCGCGCGGCCAGGTGTTCGAACAGGCGCACCAGCTGATCGGCGACGACGCGGCGGCCAGCATCCAGACGATCGTGCAGAACGCGCACCGCGCGGGCGAGCGCGGCGGCCTCGCCACCCTGATCTCGTTCGCCGCGCTGGCCATCGGCGCGTCGGCCACCTTCGCGTCGCTCAGCGCCGCGCTCAGCGTGATCTGGCCGGCCACCGAGAACCGCTGGTCGAGCATGCTCGGGCTCGTGCGCGTGCGGCTGATCTCGTTCGGGCTCGTGCTCGGCGTCGCGTTCCTGCTGATCGTGTCGCTGGTGCTCGACACCGCGATCACGTTCGTCGGCACCTGGCTGCTGGGCAATTCGCCGTACGTGGTCGTCACGAACCTCGTGCAGTTCTTCGTCGGCATCGCCGTGCTCGCGGGCGCGTTCGCATCGCTGATGAAGTTCCTGCCCGATGCGCGCGTCGCGTGGCGCGACGCCGCGATCGGCGGCATCGTGTCCGCGATCCTGTTCTCGGGCGGCAAGAAACTGTTCGCGCTGTACCTCGCGCACGCGGGCACCGCCAGTGCATTCGGCGCGGCCGGATCGTTCGCGGTCCTGCTGATGTGGCTGTACTTCTCCGCGATCGTGCTGCTGCTCGGCGCGGAATTCGCGGCGGCCCGCGGCAACGCGCATCGTCTCGCCGGTACCGCACCGGCCGCGTCCGCGCAAGCCGACCGGCCCGTCGATCGCATGCGCGACGACTGATTCACGCTGTTGGCAACGTCGCGGCGCGACCCCGCACACCCGCCTGCCTTCCTGCAACCACGTAGTCCGCCGCGCATTCGCGCGACGTTGATACGTCCTTTGCACGCCTCGGCTTCGTTGTCGCAACCGCAAACGTTTGCATGCCTCCATTTCTGCCCGCCAACGGGCCGAAACAGGCTGTCTGCCGCAATGCGCATCAACTTTTGAAACAATCGCGCCGCAGCAATTGTCAACTATTTCAAAAATGGGAACAGTCGTTGATGTGCTTGATATATATGGACTTTTTCGCGCTGTTACCTTTTCGAGACACTTTATTTTTTAGGCTTTCTTGCGTCTATGGCACTGAGCTATTCTCCAATCCGCAACAAATAACGATGAATCACTTGCGTGGAGAAACTCAACGATGAAGAAACTTGCTCTCTCGACCCTCTCGCTCGCCCTGCTGGGCGCCGCCGGCGCTGCTCAGGCACAGTCGAGCGTGACGCTGTACGGCGTGATCGACACGTCGATCACCTATGTTCACGGTAACGCAGGTCAAGGCAACAATTCGTGGTCGATGGGTAGCGGCAACCTGCAAGGCAGCCGTTTCGGCCTGAAGGGTTCCGAGGACCTCGGTGGCGGCCTGAAGGCGATCTTCCAGTTGGAAAACGGCTTCAACTCGGCATCGGGCGCACTGGGCCAGGGTGGCCGCATGTTCGGCCGCCAGGCATTCGTCGGCCTGCAGAGCGACCAGTACGGTACGCTGACGCTGGGTCGCCAGTACGACCCGCTCGTCGACCTGGTTCAGGCAGTCACGGCTGACAACTACTTCGGCAGCGTGTTCGCCACGCCGGGCGACGTCGACAACAACGACAACAGCCTGCGCGTCAGCAACGCGATCAAGTACACGTCGCCGGTGTTCGCTGGCCTGCAGTTCGAAGGCATGTACGCGCTCGGCGGCGTCGCCGGCTCGACCGGCAAGGGTCAGACGTGGGCGGCAGCTGCAGCCTACAACAACGGCCCGCTCGGCGTGGCGGCAGGTTACTTCCACGCGAACAACGCGGCTGCGCTCACGGCCGGCAAGCGCGGTACCTGGACCGGTACGTCCGACGCAATCTTCGACGGCGACTCGGGCACGACCTTCATCAACAACGCGTTCGTGTCGTCGACGTCGATCGGCATCGCGCAAGTGGCAGCCCAGTACGCATTCGGCCCGGTGACGGTCGGTGCCGGCTACAGCAACGCGCAGTACAAGGCTGACGGCGCGTCGACGTTCGGCACGAACCAGAAGTACAACACGGGTCGCGGCTTCGTCACGTACCAGGCATCGGCACCGCTGCTGCTCGGCCTCGGCTACATCTACACGAAGGGTAGCGGCGACAACAACGCCAAGTACCATCAGGTTTCGCTCGGCGCGGACTACTCGCTGTCGAAGCGCACCGACGTGTACCTGGTTGGCGCATATCAGCACGCAAGCGGCCACAACGCCGACGGCAGCGATGCGCAAGCGTCGGTCGGCTCGTACGGCATCGCCGGCAAGAGCTCGCAGGAAATCGTCGCACTCGGCCTGCGCCACAAGTTCTAAAAACGAAGTATCCGGCATGCACGGCGTCTCCGACGCCTTGCCGCCGACCTGGAAAGCCAGCCCCGGTTTCGGCCGCGGCTGGTTTTTTTTCGTCCGTCTCCGATGCGCCGGCAGCCCGTGCACGGGCCGGCGGCCCGAACCCGAACCCACGCGCACGCCGACCGGCCCTCAGCGGCGCCTGGCGGCCGTAAAGCGCCGGGAACGCCGTTTGCGGATCGTCGCGCCGGTCGCCATCTGTCCGCCGAGCGGCTACCATCCGCATTGCCGGCGCCGCTCGTCCGGTGCGATCGCGATGTGCCGCAGCGTGTCGATTTCGGCAACCGTCGCCCGTCGTGTGGATGGCGGCACACGGTTTGCCGCTGCCCCATACAGACAGGAGACTCGTCATGACGATTCAGAAGATCACGCCTTTCCTCTGGTATTCGACGGAAGCCGAAGAAGCAGCGGCCTTCTATGCAGGCATCTTTCCGGATTCGCGCATCGTGCGCGTCACGGCGGTGCCCGGCACCGACGGCACACGCATGGTCGAGTTCGAGCTGTTCGGGCAGCCGTTCTTCGCGATGAGCCACCCGCGCACCGACACGTTCAACCACGCGATCTCGCTGCTGGTCAGCTGCGCCGACCAGGCGGAACTCGACCGCTACTGGAACGCCCTGCTCGACAACGGCGGCACGGCCGACGCCTGCGGCTGGCTGCGAGACCGCTACGGCGTCTCGTGGCAGATCGTTCCGGAAGCGCTGATCCCGATGATGTCCGACCGCGACACCGTCAAGGCCATGCGCGTGGCCGCCGCGATGATGCAGATGGTCAAGCTCGACGACGCCGCGCTGAAAGCCGCCTTTGCCGGTACGGCCGGCTGACGATGCCTGTCGCATAAGCGCGTGCGAGTGATGTGCCGGGTCGCCGGACAGGCGTCCGGCTCGACGGCATGCGCATGCGCATGCGACAGCGTCGCAAACGCCCATGCTCCTCGTCGGCCTCGCCCGCAAGCCGGCTACGTTCGCGGCATCTGCGGCGACGTCGACAGCATCGATTCGACCGTTCGCCGCGCGTAGCCGATGAATGCGGCGAGGGGTTCGCCCGACAGGATCGCCGTGTCTTCCTCTTCGCCGAGATAGGCGGCGCGCGCCGCCTCCACAACCGGACGGTACGTTTCCGGCAGACGCGCCAGCGCCCATGTCGCGGCGACGTCCTTGGGCGCGATCCTGCCGGTCGCGGCGCTGTACCAGATGCGCGCGAGCGCGAGCACCACGTTGCACTCGTCGCCGCGCCAGCCCGGTTCGGCATGCCACTGCGCGACGGTCGCCAGCAACGCGGCGACAAAATCCCCCGCGGACACCGGCTCGTGCAACGCAGCAGCCGGCGGACCAACCAGCGCGACACTGTGCTGCCGCACCTTCGTCAACAGGATCGCCAGATCGTGATCGACGAGCGCCGGCTCGACGATGCCGGCTTCGAGATCGTGACGCAGCCACTCGCCGAACTGCAGTTCGCGCCGCGCCGGATGACGCCACGGCACGATTTCGTCGTGCGCGACGACGGTCACTTCCAGCGCGCGCATGCCGCCTGCGCGGCCAGGCGGCGCCGACACGGCGAGCAGGCCGAGCATCAGCGCACGCCGCGTCGGCTCGTCGGGCCGGGCCGACACCGTCGCCAGCAGGTCGATGTCGCTGCGCGGTTTCAGTCCGCCGTCGAGCGCCGAGCCGAACAGGTGGATCGCGTTCAGCGTCGCGCCGAGATGCCGCTCGATCGTGTCGCATGCGGCGGCGACCTGCGCCGCGATTTCGTCGGGAATGGTTTCAGTCACGATGCGTGTGTCTCGCGAAACGTACGCAACAGGCGCAACCGGCGCGGCGAGCGCGAGCCCCTGTGAGTGGATTGCCGTTCGTCATCGCGCATGCACGACACGTCGTCGAGCGTGCATTACGCGTCGAACCGGACTTTCCGGCATTTCGCTTCCGCACGTCCGCACTTCTTCGCGGCCGCGCGCTTTGCGCAGCGCAATAAAAATCCCCACACGCTTTCGCGTACGGGGATCGTCGGACTTCGCAACGGCTGCCGAATGCATTCGGCAGCCGCCGCGCGGCATTACGCTGCCGCGTCCTTCAGCTTCTTCAGCGCACGTGCCTTCACGCGCACGCTGGCCGGCTTCGCCGGGAACCAACGCTCTTCGCCCGTGAACGGATCCTTGCCGAAGCGCTTCTTCTTCGCCGGCACGACTTGTGCCGTGATCTTCAGCAGACCCGGCAGCGTGAACTCGCCCGCGCCCTTCTTGTGGACCGAGCCGAGCACGACGTTCTCGAGTGCGACGAGCACTGCCTTGACCGCCTTCACTTCGACAGCCGCGCGCTCAGCGATGTGCGTTGCGAGCGATGCCTTCGTGAACTTGTCCTTCAGCGGCGTCGGAGCGGCCGGTGCCGCCTTCGCGACAACCTTCTTTGCCACTACTTTCTTCGCGGGCGCAGCCTTTTTGGCAGCCACTTTCTTGGTGGCGGGTGCGGCAGCCTTCTTGGCCACCTTTTTTGCGGAAGTCGCCATGTTTCTCCTACCAGGTGTGGTCGTTGGATACACGAAGCGTGCAACGCGCGCGCTTCAACGCCGGATTCTACAAGCGCCGTGACGCTTCGTGCAGTACTTTTGTGCGTTTTCGCGGGGTTTCCCGCAGGTTTTTTTGCATGCGGGCGATTTCATCGACGCTCCAGCATCAAAAAACGCCTTCACGTATGCATCCGAACGCGAATTACGTTCGATATTTGCGCACCTATACTGGGCTCGCTCAATGCCCGGATGCCTCCATGCGCGAAGCCCGATACGTCAAAGGACTCGACGGCCTGCGAGCCCTCGCCGTCATCCTCGTTTTCCTGTCCCACAAGGGCCACGTCCTTGCCGTCGACGTCGGCAAGCTTGGCGTGTGGACGTTTTTCCTCATCAGCGGATTCCTGATCGTCGGCGAGCTGCATCGCAATCGCCAGGCGGTCGAGTGCGGCGCCATGACGCGCCGCCATGCGCTCGCGCTGTTCCTCGCGAAGCGCGCGCTGCGGATCTTTCCCGTCTATTACCTGCTGCTCGCCGCGCTCGCGATCGCGCACGCGCTGTTCTACCAGCGCGGCGTCAATCTCGGGCTCGCGTGGCACGCGGTGTTCCTGTCGAATTACTGGATCGGCGTCGTGAAGGACGGCTGGCCGGGCTCCACGTCGCACTTCTGGAGCCTCGCGGTTGAACAGCAGTTCTATCTGATCGCGCCGCTCGCGCTGCTCGCGGTGCCGGCCGCGCGACACGTCGCGCTCGGCATCGCGGCCGTCGTGCTGTGCGCGCTCGCGCATCTCGCGCTCTACCTGTGCGACGCGTCGCCGGTGCTGATCTACGCATTTTCCCCGTGGAATTTCGCGCTGATCGCGCTCGGCGGCGTCGGCGCGATGGCGCTTGCCGGACGCGGCGCGGCCGCCGTGCGCCGCGTGCCGCCCGGCTGGCTCGGCGCGGCAGGCGTCGTGTTCTTCCTCGTGCTGCCCGCATGCACGGCACTCCCCGACGCGATCGCGGGGCTCGCGGATCTCGGCCTGTCCGCGTCGCTCGGCGCGCTGCTGCTGTGGATCGTCAGCGAACCCGAGCATCCGGTCGTGGCGCTGCTCGACTGGGCGCCACTCGTCTATCTCGGCACGATCAGCTACGGTTTCTACCTGTTCCACAACCTGATTCCGACGCGCTTCGGCGTGCTGCCCGCGCACTTCGCGCACGAGGCAATACCGGAAATCGTCCGCGAAACGCTGCCCGAGATGCTGCAGTTCGCGCTCGCCGTGCTGCTCGCGCACCTGTCCTGGCGCTACCTAGAAAAGCGGCTGCTCGACTTCAAGAAGCCGGTCGCCGCGATGCTGGCCCGGCGGTTCGTCGCACAGCCGGGCACGTCGGCACGTTGAATGCCGCACGGATGCCGATACGATCGAACGGGAAAACCGCGATTCGAACCACACCCTGAAGCCGACACCCGGCCAGCGTGGCGTGGCGCCCAGTCATCGACCGGCACCGGCAGAACCGCTGCGGCACCGAACGTCGACGTGCAGCGCGCAATCGAATCGCGACAGAGACCGCTCGGTCGCCCGCCGCGGCACCGGTTTCAGGCGTGACGCCCATGCTTGCCGGAGCGCCCGGCTCCGCATGCGGCAACGCTCGCGCGGCAACCCCGCCACCGCACTCACCTCGACGGTGCGCACCGGAATCACGCATCCGCTCGCCCGTATACGCAAAAAAGCCCCGGCGCGCGAGCGGCCGGGGCCAACGGAACAACCACCACCTGAAACAACGGAGCGCGAGACTGCTTAGGCGACAGCAGCCAGCGCGGGCAAGCAGGTACGCAGGTAGGCCTCGAATTCGCGGCTCACTTCCGGATGCTGGAGCGCGAGCTCGACGGTGGCCTTGAGATAGCCGATCTTGCTGCCGCAGTCGAAGCGCGTACCGTAGTAGCGATACGCGAGCACCTGCTCGTTCGCGAGCAGCGACTGGACCGCGTCGGTCAGCTGCAGCTCGCCGCCGGCGCCCGGCTTGAGCTTGCGCAGGTGATCGAAAATCGTCGGCATGAACACGTAGCGGCCGACCACGCCGAGATTCGACGGCGCATCCTCGGGCGCGGGCTTCTCGATGATGCCCGACAGCTTGATGATGTCCTCTTCCCATTCGCGGCCTTCGACGACGCCGTACGAACGGCTGTCGTCGCGCGCGATCGTCTCGACCCCGATCACCGAGCTGTGATAGTGGTCGAACACGTCGACGAGCTGCTTCAGCACCGGCTGCTCGCCGTGCAGCAGGTCGTCGGCGAGAATCACCGCGAACGGCTCGCCATGCACCAGCTTCTCCGCGCACAGCACCGCGTGGCCGAGGCCGAGCGCTTCCGGCTGGCGCACGTAGAAGCAGTTGACGTGGCTCGGCTTGATGCCGCGCACGAGCTCGAGCAGCTTTTCCTTGCCGCGCGCCTCGAGCTCAGCCTCGATCTCGTACGACTTGTCGAAGTGATCCTCGATCGCGCGCTTGCTGCGCCCGGTAACGAAGATCATCTCGGTGATACCGGCGTTGATCGCTTCCTCGACCGCGTACTGGATCAGCGGCTTGTCGACGACGGGCAGCATTTCCTTCGGGCTCGCCTTCGTTGCCGGGAGGAACCGCGTGCCGAGACCGGCAACGGGGAACACGGCCTTGGTGACTTTCAACATGTTCGCATCCTGATTGCGTTGACTGCGCCGCGTCGACCAGCGACCCGGCGCGATTGTGTTCCGAACGGCATATCGAGAATCGACGGTACTGCCAATTCGACTCCGCTCATTATCGATATGGACTGATTGCCCAATGATTCCGGAAAAAATATAATCCTTTCAACCCGGTCGATATTGCCGAACCGAGTGCCGAGGCAGAAACAAATTACCGATTTTCCAGATACAAATTCTTACGATTCGAATTCCTCGATATAGGGCACGCCGCCCCGTTCGAGCCCCGGGCGAATCGGTTCGTTCTTCAGCGCCTCACGGTACGCCGACAGCACGGCCATGACCAGCAGTACTGCAGCGCTCGCGATCCAATGCATGTCCATCTTGCCGCTCCTTGCATCAATCAACTGGAGCTTCAAACTATCAGAAAAAAATCGGTAAATAATTGACCCGCCTCGCGGAACCGCTTTCCGAACGCGATAAAACCATGATGTGAAATACCGATATTTCCCGGTGAGATTTTTTTATTCATTGATCGAATTCTTGCGCATTACGATTGGATGAACTTCCCGTCCATCCGTCGCAAGGAATCGAATCGCATGCAAGCTTTCAGCGGATCGTCTCTGACCGCGCCGCCCGTCGCCGACCACAAGGAACACGTGATCGACGCGATGCGCGGGTTCGCGGCGCTGCTCGTCGCCTATTTCCACTGCCGGCAGGTCGTCTGGGTCGGCATGCAGAGCTTCCATCACGCTTACGGCCATGCGCTCAACCCGGGCGCGATCGCCGGCTACCTGACCTTTCCGTTCGCGTGGGGCTCCGCCGGCGTGCCGATCTTCTTCGTGATCAGCGGTTACTGCATCCACCGCAACGCGGCGCTCAAGCTGGCGGTCGATCCCGCGTACCGGCTCGACGCGCCGAACTTCTGGATGCGCCGGTTCGCGCGCATCTACCCGGTGCTGCTCGCCGCGCTGCTGTTCACGCTCGCGCTCGACTCGGTCAGCCTGCAGATCGAGCCCGTCAGCCACAAGATCCGCGACGTCGGCCTCGTCGCGTTCCTCGTGAACCTGTTCTCGCTGCAGGGCGTCGCCGGCTACACGTACGGGTCGAACGGCGCGCTGTGGACGCTGTCGCTCGAAGTGCAGTTCTACGCGATCTACCCGCTGCTGTTCGCGGTACGCCGGCGCATCGGCATGCCGGCGGTCGTGGCCGCGGTCGCGCTCGTCAACGTCGCGTCGGCGTGGCTACTCGAACGGCACGACCTGCAGTTCTTCACGTCGTACTGGCTGTCCTGGACGATCGGCGCGTGGATCGCCGACGTGCGCGCACAGTCGCCGCGCGACGCGGTCGCCGTGCCGTCACGCGCCTGGTACGGCGCGGCCGCCGTGCTGCTGGCCGCCGGCTGCGGCGCATTCCATTTCGGCCAGTACGGCGCGTTCCAGCTCTGGTCGGCCGGCTTCGCGTGCTTCCTGTACCGCGCGCTCGCCCGGCCGCCGCGCACGACGCCGCCGCTGCGCGTGCTGAGCTGGTTCGGCGACTTCAGCTATTCGCTGTACCTGATTCACCTGCCGCTGTTCGTCTGCCTCGGCTCGGTACTGTTCCATTCCGAACTGCAGTTGTCGATCTGGCCGTCGTTCGCGTTCATGGCCGTCGCGATCCCGGTCGCGTACCTGTTCTACCGGATGTTCGAACGGCCCGCGATGACGTGGTCGGCCAGCTTCAAGCCGACCCGCCCCGCCCGCGTCGTTACGTCGGCGCCCGAACGGGCCGCCTGATCCGGCCGGCCCGGGTTCCCGAGCCCCCGCGCGGCACCCCGCCGCGCGGGGGCTTTATCGTGGCCTGAGCGCGTCGGCACGCCGGGTTGACCGGATGGGCAGGACTCCGGCGCCGGGCCGCGCCACGACCCGCCTGGGCCGTCCTCGGCCTGCTTTCGCTGCGGGGGGTGCCCTGGGCACCGTCTTCTCGCGTTGTTTACTCGCGTTGTCTACTCGCG
>NZ_WIXR01000008.1:64728-147087 GCF_019425585.1 Burkholderia sp. COPS
CGTTGCCTACTCGCGTTGCCTTCTCGCGTCTCCCTCTCGCGCCGCCCTCTCGCATCGCCCGCCGCTCCCCAACGGCGATCGTGCAAACACGCGCCCGCCACACGACGCAACGACCTGCCCGCCACTCGCCCGACCAGCCCCCCGCGCTGAAAAGCAAAGCCCCCACGCAACGTATTGCCGCATGAGGGCTCGTTCCCAGGGGCGGCTCGCGCCGGCTACTGCTTTTTCGCCTTCGCGGCCTTCGCCGTATCCGCGAGAATCTTCTCGACCCGCTCCACGTAGGTTTCGGTGCCGAACCGGCGCACCGCCGTCGCACGCCCGCTCGCAACGAGCCGCTCGCGCAGCGCACCGTCGCGCTTCAGCGCATCCAGCGCCCCGGCCAGCGCGGCCGCATCGCCCGGCGTGCAGAGCAGCCCATTGTCGCCGTCCTCGATGATCTCGACGACGCCACCCGCGCGGGCCGCGACAACCGGCCGGCGCGCGAGCATCCCCTCGACGATCACGCGCCCGAACGGCTCCGGCGTGATGGACGTATGCGCGACGACGTCGACCGCCGTCATGCACGCGGCCACGTCGCGCTGGAACCCGAGGAAATGCACGCGCTCGTCCATCCCGTGCCGGGCGACGAATTCGTGCAGCTGCGCCGCGTATTCGTCCTCGCCGAACAGCGGCGCGCCAACCAGCACCACGTGCATGTCGGGATGCCGCGCGGCGGCCTCCAGCAGCACGTGCTGCCCCTTCCAGTGCGCGAGGCGGCTGAACGAACCGACGAGCCATGCGTGCTCGGGCAACCCCAGCCGCGCGCGCAGTGCGGCCTGGCTGACGCCTTCCAGCGCATCGAACGGCTCGGCCGAAATGCCGTTGAACACGACGTCGACGTGCTGCGGCGTGAAGCCCGTCAGCGCGCGGAACGCCTGCGCGGACGCGTCGGAGTTCGCGATCACGCGCGTGACGCCGAGCCGCGCGCAGTACTTGATCGCCAGCAACTGCTTGCTGCCGAAATGGTCGGTGCTCACGATGTCGCGCAGATGCCACACCACCGGCTTGCGCGCGAGCCGCCCGGCCAGCGCGGCGACCACCATCGCGCGCTGCGTGTTCGCGTAGATCACCTCGGCTCGGCGTGCCCGCCGCGCCACATCGCGCACAAGCCGCACGAGCTGCTTCACCGCGCCGACCGACACGCCGCCCTGCTTGCGCACGCCCGCGAGCGCCCCCTGGTCGACCACGTCGACGCGCGCGCCGATCTCGTCGAGCGCCGCACGGAACGGGCCGTCGTCGAACAGCAGCACGTCGGCGTTCGCGCGCATGTGCTTCATGATCTCGAGCAGCGACAGCTCGGCGCCGCCAAGCACGCCGCTCTGGTCGAGCACGAGCGTCGCCGGGCCGCGCGCGGCCGGCAGCGGCGCGACGGCCGTACCGCGCTGCGCGGTCGAGCCGGGCAGCGCGGCTTCCACGTAGTCGAGAAAGCGCCGCCGGAACGTATCGGCGGAAAACCGCTCCGCGTTCGCGCGGCATGCGTCCGGCGTGAAGCGCTGCGGCGCGCGCTCGAAATCGTCGACGGCCGCGACGATCGCGTGCGGCGTCTGTTCGTCGAAGAAGAGCCCGGTCGGATTCCGGTTCGATTGCGGGTCGAGCACGGTTTCGAGCGCGCCGCCCTTGCCGTAGGCGATCACGGGCGTGCCGCACGCCTGCGCCTCGACGACCGAGATCCCGAAATCCTCCTCGGCCGCGAACACGAACGCCTTCGCGCGCCGCATCCGGTCGTGCAGTACCGCGAACGGCTGGTAACCCATGATCTCGACGTTCGGGCCGGCTTTCGCGCGGATCTTCTGCATCTCGGGGCCGTCGCCGATCACGACGAGCTTGCGCTCGGGCGTCTTCGAGAACGCCTCGACGATCAGGTCGATCTTCTTGTAAGGCACCATCCGCGACGCGGTCAGGTAGAAATCGTCCTTCTCCGCGTTCAGCGAAAACGCGTCGACGTCGACCGGCGGGAAGATCACCGCCGCGTCGCGGTGGTAGACCTTCCTGATGCGCCGCGCGATGAACGCGGAGTTCGCGACGAAACCGTCCACCGCGTTCGCGGTGCGCGTATCCCAGTTGCGGATGTAGTGCAGGATCATCCGCGCGAGCAGCGATTTCGGCCCGCGCGTGAGGTTCGACTGTTCCAGGTACTGGTGCTGCAGGTCCCACGCATAGCGGATCGGCGAATGCACGTAGCTGATGTGCATCTGGTCCGGCCCCGTCAGCACGCCCTTCGCGACCGCGTGGCTGCTCGATATCACCAGGTCGTACTCCGACACGTCGAGCTGCTCGATCGCGAGCGGCATCAGCGGCAGGTAGCTGCGGTACTTGGTGCGCGCGAACGGCAGCTTCTGGATGAACGACGTCGTCACCGGCTTGCCGCGCACGAACGCGCGGTCGTCGAGGAAGTCGACGAGGCTGAACAGGTCGGCGTCGGGAAAACACGCGACGATCTGTTCGAGCACGCGCTCGGCGCCCGCGTAGGTCACGAGCCAGTCGTGGACGATCGCCACGCGCAGCGCGCGCGACGGTTGCCGCGCGCTGGCGCGCTCGGCCGGCACGGGCCGGCGCAGTGCGGCGACATCGCCGGCTTCGGCCGCGGCGGCATCGGCCGTGGCGAGATTCAACAAGGCGTGTTCCGCCAGATCGCGATTCATACTGTTCTCCTCGCATTGAGACGGACAAACAGGTCGCGCACGAGCGCACGCAGCCCCGGCGTCATCGTGAGCGACCACGCGACGTTCAGCAGCAGCACGACCGCGCACATGCCGATCGACTCGACGAGCCCCGGCCATGCCTGCGCCAGAAACAGGCTCGCCAGCAGGAACGCGAGATGCGCGAGCATGTCGAGCACGATCGCGCGCATCCGGATCGCCGACAGGTACAGCAGCACGCCGTAGTCGACGAACGCGCGCGCCGCGACGACCACCGCCGCGCCGATCAGCCCGAAGTGATGGATACCGAACCACAGGCCGCCGACGAAGAACGGCATCTGGACGAGCCCGGCCAAGGCCGCGCGGGACGGATTGACCTGCGACTGGATCAGGATGCGCGTGACGCTCGCCTGGCCGACGAGCCACACGCTGATCACCAGCACGCGGCCGACCGGCGCCGAATGCGCGGCGAGATCCGCGCCGACCCACAGCGTGAGGAACGGCGCGAGCGCGAAGATCGCGACGATGCCGACCGGCGTGAACACCCCGTTCAGGAATTCGAGCGACTGGCGCGCGAGCGTGTCCGCATGGTCGCGGCCGACGGCCGACAGGCGCGGGAACAGCGTGCGCACGAGCGCGTTCGGCAGCATGTTCAGGCGCATGACGAGGTTCTGCGGCACCGTGTAGTAAGTGACGAACTTCGCGCCCATGCCGGCGCCGAGCATCACGCGGTCGAGCGTGTCGGCGATCATGCTCGTCGTGCTCGCGATCAGCATCCAGCCGCCGAAATTGAACAGCCCTTTCGCGGTGCCCCATTGCGGCGGATCGATGCGCCGGATCCCGAGCACCTTGATGCTGGCGTGGCCGAGCATCACCGCCGCGATCAGGCGCGCGACGACCGCCGCGGCGAGCACCGTCTGCAGGTTCGGCGCGATCCACCATGCGGCGCCGAGCGGCAGCAGCTGGAACAGGAACGTGCCGATCGTCTGGTTCGTGTTGAACACGCCGAAGCGTTCGGCACCGTTGATCGCGCCGGCGAACACCCACGACACGTTCGCCAGCGGAATCGCGAGCGCGAGCCACGGCAGCGCGAGATACACCTCGTGCTGCATCGCCGCCGACACCTTCGTGAAGTAAGCGGTGTAGATGAACGCGCCGAAATAGATCAGCAGCCCGCCCACGATGCCGGTGCCGAGGTTCAGCCAGAACGCGCTCCAGAACACGCGCGCGCTTTCGTCGTCGTTGCCGCTCGCGAGCGCCTTCGAGATGTGGTTCTGCGCGGCCATGCTCATCCCGAGATCGAGGATCCCGAAATAGCCGATCAGCGTCCACACGAGGCTGACGACGCCATAACGTTCGACGCCGAGCGCGTGGATATACGCGGGCACCGTCACCAGCGACACGAAGGTCGGCAGGATCAGCCCGATGAAGTTGATCGAAACGTTCTTGAGTATGCCTTTGTCCATGCTTCTGCCTTGTGTGACGTCGTCCGTCACGGTTTCCAGCGATACATCAGCACCTTGCCGCGCGCGTCTTCCTCGACGAACACGAGGTACTCGCCGTTCTCGCGCCGGAACGCGCTGATGCCGAACGGCACGTCGACCCAGCCGGATGCCTTGCCGACCTCGGCGCCCGGGCTCATCACGCCCACTTCCTTGCCGGTTTCCTTGTCGTATACGTGGATCTTGCCGACCGGCTCCACCCCGAACAGGTAGCGGCCCTCGGCCGTGATCCCGATCAGGTCGAAGATCGGCTTCGCGTCGAGCTGCCACGGCAGCGCGACCTGGTAGCGCACGACCGGCGAGCCCGTCGACCACTTGTCGAAGCGGACCAGCACACGGCCCACTTCCTTGTTGATGCCCGGCTGCGGCGGCGCGTCGGCCGTGTAACCGGTCACGTACAGCGTGTCCGTCTGCGCGTCGTAGATCGAGCGGCGCAGCTGCGTGAACGGCTGCGGCATCGGATAGGTCGTGACCTTGTCATACGAGTAGATCGGGTTGCCGGCCTTGTCGACGCCGCCGTACTGGAAGCGGTGGATGCCGCGCACGTCGCTCGTGCGCCAGATGTCGCCCTTCGTGTCGACCCACCAGCCCCAGCCGCCCGCCTTCGCCTTGCCGGTGGTATTGATCTCGAACTCGTCGCCATCGAGCCGGCCGTTGCCGTTCGCGTCGCGCCACAGCCAGTCGCCGCCCGGCGGCTTGTTCGGCACGTTGTCGACCGGCCGCGCGCGGCCTGCGATCAGACCGGACGGAATCGCGACTTCGCCGTCGCGCTTCGCGTCGAAGCGGTAGATCTTCAGGTGATCGGCGTACATGTCCGTCAGGTACAGGAACGTGCGGCCGTCGAGGCGCCGCGCGATCGGCATGCCGGGCCACTGGTCCGTATGGAACACGGGGTCGTCCGGATACTTGAAGCGGTTCGACAGGAAGCCGACGTATTTCCAGTCCTGGCCCGGCGGCTTCGACAGGTCGAGCTCGAAGCGCTTGTTGCCCGTGTACACGCTGTTCGGCCGCGCCGGGTCGAGCCATGCGCCGTCGACGAACAGCAGCCCCTGCACCTGCCAGCGCAGCTTGCCGTCCGGCGTGTAGCTTTCGAGCACGGCGCCGAGCCCCGCGCCGATCGTGTCGTGACGCGGCCCGATGCCGTTCATCGACACGTAGATGTTGCCCGCCCGGTCGACACCGACGCCCGTCAGCCCGTTGAAACGCTGCGGCCCGGGCCGGCCCGGCACCGGGCCCGCGAAGATGCCGCCGCGCTCGCCGAGCGTGCCCGACTGCGCATAACCCTTGCCGCCTTTCGAGAAGATCAGGATCTGCTGGCGCGGCCCGTTGTCCGCGACGAGCACGCGCCCTTTCGCGTCGACTGCCACGTCCACCGCGTCGGTGCCTTCCGGCAGCGCGGGGGCGTCGTCGAGCTTGCGGCCGTCGGCGCGCACGTGCACGAGGTGCGCGGGCCCCTTGATCGTGTCCGTGAGCAGCCACAACGTGCCGTCGCCCGCGAGCGCGATGCGGCCCGGCTCGTGCGCGCTCCACGTGCCCTTCTGCTGCATCGTCTCCGCGTCGTACACGTCCACCGCGTCGCGCGTCGGATTGGTCGCGAACAGCGTCTTGTCGTCGGCCGCGAGGCCGCCCACTTCAGCCTTTACCTCGCCCACCTCCGAGCGCGCGGGCGCCGCCACCTCGTTCATCACCATGAAGCTCGCGGCCATCCGCGCGCGGCCGGCATCGGCACGCCCGCCCGGGGCCACCTGCGGCGCCGCGCGGAACGGCGCCGGCTGCTTCATGTCGCCGATCGTGCGGCGCGAGATGCCGAACCACTGCTTGCCCTTGTCCGGCCAGATGCCGGGCGACTGCAGGTGGCCGCGCTCGTTGCCGACACCGATCGCGACGTACGCATATTTGCTGTTCACGGCGATCGCGCTGCCGCCGAGGTTGCCCCAGCCGTGCGTGCCGCCGGCGAAGCCGAGCATCTTCCCGTCCTGGTAGACGCTCGCTTCGGCGCCGCTCTCGTCCCACGGCGCATTCGTATACACCTTGCCTTCAGGCGTCACCGCGATCGCGCGGATGTCGATCTGCGTCCAGCTGCCGTCGCCATAGCCGAACGTATTGCCGATCCACGACGTCGTCGCGGGCAACACCGTTTCGGCCGGTACGGCGCTCGTCAGCAGCGTCGCGCATACCGTCATGCCTACCAGAATCAGACGTCGCAATGCGCTTCTCCAGACTTGATGCAACAGCGACCGGCACCGCTGCCGGCGCACCCTGTCGCTAAATGGGTTTCAAACGTCGCGATGCAGGTTACAAGCAAAAATAATCACAAGAAATTTGGAAATATTTGGGGATGTTTCCGCCTGAAATATCGAACCGGAACAGACGCGCAAAGACACCCGAAAACGGCAATTACGACCGCCTTTCGCTTTCCAGTCTGTAGAAAGTGCCGCTTTTGACCGCCTGGCGGGCCTCCCGGGCGGCGACCATTCATCCCTCTACCGAATTAACCGGCATTTGAATGTTTGTCGTCGGATAAATGACGCACGTTTTTTTGCCGATTTCTTTTCCCTAGAATCGATTTCGATTCGATATTTCATTTAATGGCATGCATTACGTTCACGTTTACGCATCGGATGTGCGACTCGCCCCGGCTCAGGCCGCGCGTCGCGAAGGAGCGGCGCGATGACGGGCCTCTCGCGACCCGCGGCCCCCACGCCGCCGCAACACGGCCGCATCGTGCAGCTCGACGGGCTGCGCGCGATCGCGGTGGGCGCCGTGTTCCTGCAGCACGCGCTGAAGGCGCCGCTATGGATGGGCGTCGACCTGTTCTTCGTGCTGAGCGGCCTGCTGATCACCGGCATCCTGCTCGATCGCAAGGCGCGCGGGCAGTCGTACTTCAGCCACTTCTACGCACGCCGCGTGCGCCGCATCCTGCCGCCGTACGTGTTGCTGCTGGTGGTGTCGACGATCCTGTTCGGTGCGGGCTGGCTGCCGCACTGGCCGTGGTTCGCGTTCTTCTCGACCAACATCGGGCTGTCGCTCGGCAGCATCGGCCACGACAGCCTGAACGTGCTGTGGTCGCTCGCGGTCGAGGAGCAGTTCTACATCTTCTGGCCGTTCGTCGTGCTGTGGTGCTCGGAGCGCGCGCTGCTGTGGGTCGCTGCTGCGCTGATCGTCGCGGCCCCCGTGCTGCGCGCGATCGCGACGCCGTGGTTCGACTCGTTCTGGCCGATCTACTACCTGACGCCGTTCCGGATGGACCTGCTCGCCGCCGGTGCGCTGCTCGCGATCGTGCTGCGCCGCGACCGGCGCGCGCTGGAACCGTTCTATCCGCTCGCGATCGTCGGCACGCTCGTGTCGCTCGCGATCCTCGGCTGGCTGCACCTGTCGTTCCCGCGTTTCCGCGCCGCGAACACGCCGCTGTCGAACGCCGCGCTCTACAGCATCTCGCTGCTGCTGTGCACGTCGATCGTCGTGATCGCGCTGCGCGGACGCGGCCTCGTGCAGCGCGTGCTGACGAACCCGCTGCTCGTCTACGTGGGCACTGTCAGCTACACCGTGTACCTGATCCACCTCAGCGTGCTGTACGCGCTGTGGCCGCTGCACCTGAACCGCTTCGTCACGGCCGCGCTGGCGCTCGCGATCACGCTCGCGTACGCGACCCTGAGCTGGTACGGCTTCGAACGGCGCCTGACGCGCGGCCCCGCACGCCGTGCGCTGCCGGCCGCCGCCGGCACGACCGCCTGACTTTCACCCTCCATCGTTTCTACCAGGACAACGTCATGAGCCAAACTCGCAAGAAGGCCATCATTACCGGGATCTCGGGGCAAGACGGCGCCTACCTGACCAAGCTGCTGCTCGACAAGGGCTACGAGGTCACGGGCACCTACCGCCGCACCAGCTCGGTGAATTTCTGGCGCATCGCCGAGCTCGGCGTCGACGCGCACCCGAACCTCACGCTCGTCGAACACGACCTGACCGACGCCGGCTCGAGCCTGCGCCTGCTCGAACGCACGCAGCCCGACGAGCTGTACAACCTCGCCGCGCAAAGCTTCGTCGGCGTGTCGTTCGACCAGCCGGCGACGACCGCCGAAGTGACCGGCCTGGGTCCGTTGAACCTGCTCGAGGCGATTCGCGTCGTGAGCCCGAAGACGCGCTTCTACCAGGCGTCGACGTCGGAGATGTTCGGCAAGGTACAGTCGATTCCGCAGACGGAAGCGACCTCGTTCTATCCGCGCAGCCCGTACGGTGTCGCGAAGCTGTACGCGCACTGGATGACGGTGAACTACCGCGAATCGTATGGCCTGTTCGGCAGCAGCGGCATCCTGTTCAACCACGAATCGCCGCTGCGCGGCCGCGAGTTCGTCACGCGCAAGATCACCGACACCATCGCGAAGATCAAGCTCGGCAAGGCGACCCGCCTCGAGCTCGGCAACCTCGACGCGAAGCGCGACTGGGGTTTTGCACTTGAATATGTCGAAGGCATGTGGCGCATGCTGCAGGCCGACGAACCCGACACCTACGTGCTCGCGACCAACCGCACCGAGACCGTGCGCGATTTCGTGCGGATGGCGTTCGCGGCGGCCGGCTACCAGATCGAATGGACCGGCAAGGGCGAACAGGAACGCGGCCTCGACGCGTCGAACGGCAACGTGCTCGTGGAAGTGAACCCGAAGTTCTATCGCCCTGCCGAGGTCGACCTGCTGATCGGCTGCGCCGACAAGGCCAGGTCCAAACTCGGCTGGGAACCGAAGACGACGCTCGAACAACTTTGCCAGATGATGGTCGAAGCCGATTTGACGCGGAATCAACACCATGACACGTTCTGAAGCCGGACGCCCGTCGCGCCGTGCATTCGTCACCGGCCTGACGGGCTTCACGGGCCGCTACATGGCCGAGCGCCTGCAGGCGGCCGGCTATGAGGTCTGGGGCACGGTCGCGCCCGGCGCGGCGCGCCCCGACGATCCGGCCTTCGCGCACTGCACGCTGCTGCCCGTCGACCTGCTCGACGCGCAGGCGCTGCGCGCGGCGGCCGCCGACGCCCGGCCCGATGCGGTCGTGCATCTCGCCGCGCGCGCGCATGTCGCGCAGGACGAGCCGTCGGAAACCTACGCGGTCAACATCGTCGGCACCCGCAACCTGCTGGCCGCGCTTGCGGGCCTCGACCGCCGCCCGTCGGCCGTGCTGCTCGCCAGCAGCGCGAACATCTACGGCAATTCGACGGCCGGCGTGCTCGACGAAACCGTCGCCCCCGCCCCGGCGAACGACTATGCGGTCAGCAAGCTCGCGATGGAATACGCGGCGAAACTGTGGGCCGACCGTCTGCCGATCGTGATCGCGCGGCCGTTCAACTACACGGGTGTCGGCCAGAGCGATGCGTACCTGCTGCCGAAGCTCGTCGCGCACTACGCGCGCAACGCCCCGCGGATCTCGCTCGGCAACCTCGACGTGAGCCGCGATTTCTCCGACGTGCGCGACGTGACGGCCGCGTATCTGAAGCTGGTCGAAGCCGCGCCGGCCGGCGAGACGTTCAACGTGTGCTCCGAGCGCGCGTATTCGCTGAAGGAAGTGCTGGCGATGCTGTCGCGTATCGCCGGGTACGTGATCGACGTGACGATCGATCCGCGTTTCGTGCGGCACAACGAGGTGAAGAGCCTGTCCGGGTCGCGCGACAAGCTGCGGCGCGCGGTGGGCGAGCTGCCCGTCACGCCGCTCGACGACACGCTGCGGTGGATGGTGGAGGCGATGCGCAACGACACGCACGCCAGCGACGATCGCACCGGGTAAGCCGCGCGATTTCATCGGCACACAAAACGAAGGGCCGCTCGCTTGCGCGAACGGCCCTTCGTCCATCGTCACGTCAGATCACGTCACGGCATGCGTGACGTGCCGCGCTCAGCCTTCCAGCCCGCGCGCGAGATCTTTGCGCAGGTCGCCCGCATCCTCCAGGCCCACCGACAGGCGGATCAGCCCTTCGCTGATCCCCGCTGCCGCGCGCGCCTCCGGCGTGATGCGGCCATGCGTGGTGGTCGCCGGATGCGTAATGGTCGTACGCGTGTCGCCGAGGTTGCCGGTGATCGAGATCAGCTTCGTGTTGTCGATCACGCGCCAGGCATTCGCGCGCTGCTGTTCGGGGGTGTCGCCCTTCAGCTCGAACGACAGGATCGCCCCGCCCGCCTTCTGCTGACGCTTCGCGAGCTCGTGCTGCGGGTGCGATTCGAGGCCCGGATGAAACACGCGCGCGACCGCCGGATGCGAATCGAGCCAGCGCGCGATCTCCAGCGCGTTCGCCGATTGCTTCTCGACGCGCAGCGACAGCGTCTCCATCCCCTTCAGCAGCACCCACGCGTTGAACGCCGACAGCGTCGGGCCCGCGCTGCGCACGAACGGGAACACCTTGCCCATGATGAATTCCTTCGAGCCGACCAGCGCGCCGCCGAGCACGCGGCCCTGGCCGTCGAGGAATTTCGTCGCCGAGTGCATCACGACATCCGCGCCGAGCTTCAGCGGCTGCTGCAGCACCGGGCTGCAGAAACAGTTGTCGACGACGAACAGCGCGTTCGATGCCTTCGCGATCTTGCCGATCGCCTCGATGTCGGCGAGTTCGGTCAGCGGGTTCGACGGCGTCTCGAGGAAGAACATCTTCGTTTCCGGACGCACGGCTTCCTTCCACGCGTTCAGGTCGGTCGGGTCGACGAAGGTCGTCGTGATCCCGAACTTGTTGAAGATCTGCGAGAACATCCCGAGCGTCGAGCCGAACAGGCTGCGCGAGCTGACGAGGTGGTCGCCGGCCTGCAGCGCGGCCATCACGACCGACATGATCGCGGCCATCCCGGATGCCGTCGCAATGCACGCCTCGCCGCCTTCGAGCGCCGCGAGACGATCCTGGAACATCGTGACGGTCGGGTTCGTGAAGCGCGAATAGGTGAAGTAGTCTTCCGAATTCGCGAAGCGCTCGGCCGCGTCGGCCGCGCTCTGGAAGCAGAAGCTCGACGTGAGGAACAGCGCTTCCGAGTGCTCGTTGAAGTCGCTGCGCAGCGTGCCCGCGCGCACGGCAAGCGTGTCGAAGTTGAGGGAGTCGTCCATGTTCCGTTTTCCGTATCCGATGGCCACGCGCGTCGCGCAGGCCAGATCAAAACCAGGCCCAAAAACAAAAAGCCCGCTATGCGTCGGCATCAGCGGGCTTCGGTGCGGTACGACAGCGATCGACTCGGGCCGGTTGCCACCGGCCTTCGCTTTAGCTGTTTTGGGAAGTCGCCCCGCGTCCGCAAGCTGATATCAAATCGACGCAAGGCCACATCCTATCACGCCTCGATCAAAGCGTGCGCCGGTGTCACTCGACCGACAGCTGCAGGTTCATCTGCGAACGTTCGGTGTCGCCGGCCGTATCGCGATCGGCCTGCGACGCCGGCGTGAGGCGCGCGCGCTCGATCGCATCGAGATACTCGGGCGTCACGTCGCCGGTGATGTAGTTGCCGTCGAAGCACGACGCCTCGAAGCGCTCGAGCTTCGGGTTGATGTCGCGCACCGCGCGGCGCAGGTCGTCGACGTCCTGGTAGATCAGGTGGTCGGCGCCGATGATCTTCGCGACGTCTTCGTCGGTGCGGCCGTGTGCGACGAGCTCGCCGCGCGTCGGCATGTCGATGCCGTACACGTTCGGGAACTTCACGGGCGGCGCGGCCGACGCGAAGATCACCGACTTCGCGCCCGCGTCGCGCGCCATCTGCACGATCTCGTGCGAGGTCGTGCCGCGCACGATCGAATCGTCGACGATCAGCACGTTCTTGTCCTTGAACTCGATGCTCATCGCATTGAGCTTCTGGCGCACCGACTTCTTGCGCACGGCCTGCCCCGGCATGATGAAGGTGCGGCCGACGTAGCGGTTCTTGAAGAAGCCTTCGCGGTACTCGACGCCGAGCTTCGCGGCGACCTGCATCGCGGCCGGGCGCGACGAATCGGGAATCGGCATCACGACGTCGATCGGCACGTTCGGCAGTTCGCGCTTGATCTTCTCGGCGAGATAGTCGCCCATGCGCAGGCGCACGTTGTAGACCGGCACGCCGTCGAGGCACGAATCCGGACGCGCGAGGTACACGTATTCGAACATGCACGGGTTCAGCGTCGGGTTCTCCGCGCACTGCTGGCTGTGGAAGTTGCCGGCCTTGTCGATGAAGATCGCTTCGCCCGGCTCCAGGTCGCGCACGAATTCGAAACCGATGCCTTCGACCGCGACCGACTCCGACGCGACCATCCATTCGGTGCCGTGCTCGGTCTCGAGCTTGCCGATGCAGAGCGGGCGGATGCCGAACGGGTCGCGGAACGCGAGCAGGCCGTAGCCGGCGATCAGCGACACGATCGCATACGAACCCTGCAGGCGGCGATGCACGCCCGAGACGGCCTTGAACACCGAAGCCGGATCGAGCTCGAGGCCCGTGGTCGACAGTTGCAGCTCGTGCGCGAACACGTTGAGCAGCACTTCGCTGTCGGAATTGGTGTTGATGTGCCGGCGGTCGATCCGGAACATCTCGTCCTTCAGTTGCTGCCAGTTCGTCAGGTTGCCGTTGTGCGCGAGGATGATCCCGAACGGCGCGTTCACGTAGAACGGCTGCGCCTCGGCTTCGCTCGACGCCGAGCCGGCCGTCGGGTAGCGCACCTGGCCGATGCCGTAGGTGCCGGGCAGGCTGCGCATGTTGCGCGTGCGGAACACGTCGCGCACCATGCCGTTCGCCTTGTACATGTGGAAATTGCTGCCGTCCGCCGTCGCGATGCCCGCCGCGTCCTGACCGCGATGCTGCAGCAGCAGCAGGCTGTCATAGATCAGCTGGTTGACCGGGGATTGGGAGATAACGCCTACGATGCCGCACATGGCATGTCCTTCAGAATGACAAAATCGGTTCCGTCCTGCCCAGCCGCGTCGTCACACGCGTACGTACTGGGCCATGCCGTCGGGCAGGAGCTGCTTCAGCTCGTGCACGCCCTGTTCGGCGAAAGGACGCAATAGCGCATTGCGCCAGAAATCCTGTTTGGGCAGTTCGGTCAACCCGGCCGCCGCGACCAGCAGCACCACCAGCACGCAGCCGCGGACGAGCCCGAACATCATGCCCAGCGAGCGGTCGACGCCGCCCAGGCCACTGGCCTGCGCGATCCGCGACAGCAGCGCGTTCGCGACGCCGGCGACCAGCACCACGCCGATCACGACCAACGCGAAGGCGATCACCCACTGCGTCAGCGCACCGCCCGGCCAGTTCGCCGGTATATACGGTACGACCAATCCGACGTAGCGGCCCGCGATCACGATCGCCGCGATCCAGCCGATCAGCCCGAAAATCTCGGACACGAAGCCGCGCCACGCACCGCGCAGCGCCGACAACACGATCACCGCCAATACAGCGTAGTCGAAAGCCGTCAGCATCGTGCGTTACTGCGTCAGACCGGCTTCGCGCACCTTCGCGATCGCGGCGGAAGCCGCCGCGCGATCCGCGAACGGGCCTGCACGCAACAGTGTAGCCGTGCTGCCATCCGACTGCTTGCGATGCTCGACATATGCGGGCACGCCCGCCGATTTCAACTTGGTGGCCCACGAACGGGCCGTCGCGTCGTCCTTGAACGACCCGAGCTGCACCGCGAAGCGCGCACCGGCCGGCGACGACGGCGACGACGCGTCGCCGGTGTCAGGGCTCGCGGCGTCGGCATTCGCGACGGCCGCGGGTGCGGGCTTCGGCGCAGCCGGCTTCGCCGCGGGCGCAGCCGGTTTCGGCGCAGGCTTCGGCGGCGTCACGCTCGCCGTGGTCGTGGCATCGGGTTTCGCGGCCGGCTTGGCGGCATCCTTCGGCGCGGGCGCCGGTGCGGCCGCAACGGCCGTGTCGGATGCCGGCGGTTCGTCATGCGCGACGCCGGCCTGCACGTCGGACACATCGTCGTCGCGCGGCGCGACCGCCTGGTGCGCGGGCCGGTTCGGGATGTCGATCGCGATGTCGTCGGTGACCGGCTTCGGGTGCGAATCGAGCACCATCGGCAGCACGATCACCGCGGCGACGACGAGCGCGATCGCGCCGACGAGGCGACGGCGTGCGCGTTGCTTTTCTGGAAGGGTCGGATCGAGGAGCAGCGCGTCCGATTCCGGACGTTCGGTGCGGCGCGAGCGGCGCTCGACGCGTTCAGTGGTGCGCTCCGTGCGCACGTTCCGGGAGGTCCCGGTGCGACCGCCGCGCCGCGGGGGCGCGTCGTCGTCTTTCTTGCCGAACGAGAAAATTCCCATGAATGGCTGAGTCCGAAACTGCCCGTCAGTCAGTGTTGCTGCGATTTACGGTAGGCCAGCACGCCGGCAACCGTATGGAAACTGCCGAAAACCACGATTCTATCATTCTCGGATGCTCTTTTTAGTGCATCGCGAAACGCTTCGGCGGGCGACGCGTAACGCGTGACGCTCGAATCGGGCCCCTCCTCGACGCCGGCCTTGCGCAGCGCGGCTTCGAGCTGCTCGGCGGTGGCCGCACGCGGCAGCGGCAGGTCGGTCACGCACCAGTGGTCGATCTCGCCCTTCAGGTGCTGCAGCACGCCGTCGATGTCCTTGTCGTGCATCGCGCCGAACACCGCGTACGTGTACGGGAAGAAACCCATGTTGCCGAGGTTCTGCTCGAGCACGGCCGATGCATGCGGGTTGTGCGCGACGTCGAGCACGATCGCCGGCTTGCCGGGCAGCACCTGGAAGCGCCCCGGCAGCTCGACGTTCGCGAGGCCGAGCCGGATGTCCTGCGCCGACACCGGCAGCACCGGGCGCAGCGCCTCGAGCGCGGCAAGCGCGGCCGATGCATTGATCAGCTGATTCGCGCCGCGCAGCGCCGGATACGCCAGCGCCGGATAGCGCTTCTCGCGGCCGAGGTAGCTCCACTGCTGGCGCTCCGCGCCTGCCTGCGCCTCGTAGCGGAAATCGCGGCCGACGAGCCACAGGTCGGCGCCGATCGCTTCCGCGTGGTCGATCAGCGTTTGCGGCGCGGCCGGATCGCCGCAGATCGCCGGCTTGCCGGCACGGAAGATCCCGGCCTTCTCGAACGCGATCTTCTCGCGCGTGTCGCCGAGGTATTCGGTGTGGTCGATGTCGATGCTCGTGACGATCGCGCAATCGGTATCGATGATGTTGACCGCGTCGAGCCGGCCGCCGAGGCCGACTTCGAGGATCACCGCGTCCAGCCCGCGCGACGCGAACAGGTGCAGGATCGCGAGCGTCGTGAATTCGAAGTACGTGAGCGACACGGGCGCGGGCAACGACGTGCGCGCGGCTTCGACGGCCTCGAAGTGCGGCAGCAGTTCGTCATCGGTGACGTTCTGCCCGTTCACGCGCGCGCGCTCGTTGAATTCGAGCAGGTGCGGCGACGTGTGGCAGCCGACCTTGTAGCCTGCGCGCACGAGGATCGTCTCGAGGAACGCGCAGGTCGAGCCCTTGCCGTTCGTGCCGCCGACGGTAATGACGGGGCACGCGAATTCGAGCTGCAGCGCCGCCTTGACCTGCCCGATGCGGGTCAGGCCCATGTCGATGCCGACCGGGTGCGCGCGTTCGAGATGCGAAAGCCACGCGTCGAGAGTGGGAAAAGTGCTCATCGGTTCAAATCTGGATCGGTACCGCCACTACGCCAAAAAACGAAGCGCGTCGCCTGACGCGGAAGCCAGGCGACGCGCAGAGTTCACAACCTTGCGCCGGTCAAGCCAGCGCGTCGGCCGGCTGTCGCTGCAGCAGCGCGAGCAGTTGCGCGATCTCGTCGCGCATCTTGCGACGGTCGACGATCATGTCGATCGCGCCCGTCTTGATCAGGAATTCGGCGCGCTGGAAGCCTTCCGGCAGCTTCTCGCGGACCGTCTGCTCGATCACGCGCGGGCCGGCGAAGCCGATCAGCGCCTTCGGTTCGGCGATCACGACGTCGCCGAGGAATGCAAAGCTCGCCGACACGCCGCCCATCGTCGGGTCGGTCAGCACCGAAATGAACGGCAGCTTCGCTTCGGCCAGCTTGGTCAGCATCGCGGTGGTTTTCGCCATCTGCATCAGCGACAGCAGGCTTTCCTGCATCCGTGCACCGCCCGACGCGGTGAAGCAGATGAACGGCACCTGCTGTTCGAGCGCGTTCTGCGCGCCGCGTGCGAAGCGCTCGCCGACCACCGAGCCCATCGAGCCGCCCATGAACGAGAACTCGAAGCAGGCCGCGACCACCGGCAGCGTGTGGATCGCACCGCCCATCACGACCATCGCGTCGGTCTCGCCCGTGTCGTCCATCGCTTCCTTCAGACGATCGGGGTACTTGCGGCTGTCCTTGAACTTGAGCGTGTCGACCGGCACGACTTCCTGACCGATTTCATAACGGCCTTCCGGATCGAGCAGCCCGTCGAGGCGCTCACGCGCGCCGATGCGCATGTGGTGATCGCACTTCGGGCACACGTGCAGGTTCGCGTCCACGTCGTTGCGGTACAGCACGGCCTCGCAGGACGGGCACTTGACCCACAGGCCTTCCGGAATGCCCTTGCGGCTTTTCGGGTCGGTCTGCTTGATCTTCGGCGGCAACAGTTTGTCGAGCCAGCTCATCGTATGGTTTCCTGTTCCGTGGCGGGCCGGGCCGACCGGCCCGTTCCCGCTTCCTGTGTTGTGTTTATCGCGCCGTCTTGCCCGCGCCGTCCAGGGCGGCGCGCAGCTCGGCAATGAAAGTCTTCAGCGCGGCGGCGGCACCCTCCGGCGCAGCGCTTTCGAGCAGCTGCACGAGGCGGCTGCCGATCACGACCGCGTCCGACACCTCGGCCACCGCGCGCGCCGTTTCGGCGTCGCGGATACCGAAGCCGACGCCGACCGGAACCGGCACGCGCGACTTGATGGCCGGGATTTTACCCGCAATGCTCGAAACATCCAGATTTCCTGCGCCGGTCACGCCCTTGAGCGACACGTAATACACGTAGCCGCTCGCGATCTTGCCGACGTCGGCGATACGTTCGTCGGTCGACGTGGGCGCGAGCAGGAAGATCGGATCGATCTGCGCGGCGCGCATTTTCTCGGCGAACACGCCCGCCTCTTCCGGCGGATAGTCGACCACAAGCACGCCGTCGACACCGGCCGCCTGCGCTTCGGCCGCGAACGCGTCGACGCCCATCCGCTCGATCGGGTTCGCATAACCCATCAGCACGACGGGCGTTTTGGGGTCGGTTTCGCGAAAGCGCTTCACGTCGGCGAGCACGCTCTTCAGCGTGACGCCGCGCGCGAGCGCGCGCTCCGACGAGCGCTGGATCACCGGGCCGTCGGCCATCGGGTCCGAGAACGGCACGCCGAGTTCGATCACGTCCGCGCCGCCTGCGGCGAGCGCGTGCATGAATTCGACGGTTTTCGCGGGATCGGGATCGCCGGCCGTGATGAACGGGATCAGGCCCTTACGGCCTTGTTCGGCGAGCGCGGCGAAGGTTTGCTGAATACGGGACATGGCAATTTTTCCTCAATGCTTCGGCGACGCGGCGGCGCGATTCACGCGCACGCCGGCGCAGCGAGCGCGTTCACACGCTCGTGCGCGATCGCACAATAGCTTTCGTTGATCTCGTAGCCGACGAAGTCGCGCCCCTGCCGTGCGCAGGCCACCGCGGTCGTGCCGCTGCCCATGAACGGATCGAGCACGCGGCCGCCCGGCGGGCAGCTTGCGAGCACCATCCGCTCGATGATTTCCAGCGGCTTCTGGGTCGGATGATCGACGCGCTCCGCGTGCTGCCGGTGCAGGCGCGAAACCGACCAGACGTCCTTCGGGTTGTAGCCCATCTCCAGCCACTTGCTGCCTTCGAACAGCTTGCGCGAGCGTGCCTTCTTCGTGTCGGCGTCGTACGGGATGCGGACCGGATCGAGATCGAAGTAATACGCCCTGGAAACCGCGAAAAAGCCGATGTTGTCGTGCACCGACGTGAAACGGCGCGTCGTGCCGCCCATGCTCGGCACGCGCCGGTCCCAGATGATCTCGTTGACCATCGTGAGCTGCGTCTTCAGGAAACTGAAGATTTCCGGCGCGTACTGCCACGTGCAGAAGATGTACATCGACCCGCTCGGCTTCAGCTTCGGAATCGCGAGCTCGAGCCACTCGCGCGTCCACGCGAGAAAGTCGTCGCCCGAGCGCTTGTCCGAGTCGTTGCCGTAGTCCTTGCCGAGCCCGTACGGCGGATCGGCGACGATCAGGTCGATCGACGCGTCCGGCAGGTGCGCGGCATCGGTCAGGAAATCGCGGTTGTGCAGTTCGATCCCGGACGGCAGCGCGCGCGGCACGGCGGCGGCGGGTTGAACCGCCGCCCCCGCCTCGCTCGCGGCACCGCCGCCCGGTTCTTCGATCAGGTCACGCATCGGTCGGGGTCAGAGCTCGATGCCCGATCGCTCGGCGACCGTGTGCATGTCCTTGTCGCCGCGGCCCGACAGGTTGACGAGCAGGATCTTGTCCTTCGGCAACGTCGGCGCGAGCTTCACGCCGTACGCGATCGCGTGGCTCGACTCGAGCGCGGGAATGATCCCCTCGATCCGGCAGCAGTCGTGGAACGCCTTCAGCGCTTCCTCGTCGGTAATGCCGACGTACTGTGCGCGGCCGCTGTCTTTCAGCCATGCGTGCTCGGGGCCGACGCCCGGATAGTCGAGGCCCGCCGACACCGAATGCGTCTCGATGATCTGGCCGTTGTCGTCCTGCAGCAGGTAGGTACGGTTGCCGTGCAGCACGCCCGGGCTGCCGGCGATCAGCGACGCCGCGTGATGGCCCGTGTCGAGGCCGTCGCCGGCCGCTTCGACGCCGATCAGCTGCACCGACGTGTCGTCGATGTACGGATAGAAGATGCCCATCGCGTTCGAGCCGCCGCCGACGCAGGCGATCACCGCGTCCGGCTGCCGGCCCGCGAGCTCGGGCATCTGCACCTTGCACTCGTCGCCGATCACGCGCTGGAAGTCGCGCACCATCATCGGGTACGGGTGCGGGCCCGCGACCGTGCCGATGATGTAGAACGTGCTTTCGATGTTCGTGACCCAGTCGCGCATCGCTTCGTTCAGCGCGTCCTTCAGCGTGCGCGAACCCGATTCGACCGGCACGACCGTAGCGCCGAGCAGCTTCATCCGGTAGACGTTCGCGGCCTGGCGGCGCACGTCTTCCGAGCCCATGTAGACGACGCACTCCATCCCGAAGCGGGCGCAGATCGTCGCGGTCGCAACGCCGTGCTGGCCGGCGCCCGTCTCGGCGATCACGCGCTTCTTGCCCATGCGCTTCGCGAGCAGCGCCTGGCCGATCACGTTGTTGATCTTGTGCGCGCCCGTGTGGTTCAGGTCTTCACGCTTCAGGTAGATCTGCGCGCCGCCGAGCGTCTCGCTCCAGCGCTGCGCGTGATAGATCGGCGACGGGCGGCCGACGAAATGCTTCAGCTCACGCTCGAATTCGGCGACGAAATCGGGATCGTTCTGGAATTTTTCATACGCCGCGCGCAGTTCGTCCAGCGCGTGAATCAGCGTCTCGGCGACGAACACGCCGCCATACGGGCCGAAGTGGCCGCGGTCATCAGGAAGGTTGTACATGGTGTCTCTCTCGATCGGTCGGGGCGCCCCGCTTTTGGGGCCGCGCCGGCTTGCATCACCCGGCGTCCGCTTCGCGCACCGCGCGTACGAACGCCGCCATCCGGGCGTGATCCTTCACGCCCTTCGCGCCCTCCACTTCGATGCCACTCGAGACATCGACAGCAAACGGGCGCAACTGGCGAATCGCATCACCGACGTTTTGCGCGCTCAAGCCACCACTCAAAACGGCCCGATGCGCGAGCTCTGCGGGAATAAGAGACCAATCGAAGACCTTGCCGCTACCGCCGTAATCCGGCACCAGGGTGTCGAACAGGAGGCCGCGCGCTTTCGAATAATGAAGTGCCGATTCTACCAAATCGGCACGCTGCGTCGAGGGGCCGACGCGCACCGCGCGCAACCACGGCAGGCGGGCCGCGCGGCCGAGCGCATCGCACTGTTCCGGCGTCTCGTCGCCGTGGAACTGCAGCAGCGTGAGCGGCACGTCGCGCACGACGGCTTCGATCTCGGCTTCGGTCGCGTTCACGAACAGCCCGACCACCGACACGAACGGCGGCGCGAGGCGCGCCAGCTCGGCCGCCTGCGCGATCGTCACCGCGCGCGGGCTCTTCGGGTAGAACACGAGACCGATCGCGTCGGCGCCGAGCGCCGCCGCGTGCAGCACGTCCTCGGGACGCGACAGCCCGCACAGCTTGATGCGCGTGCGCGGCGGCAGGCCGGCCGCTGCGGGAGTCGAAGGAGACACGGCGTGATCCGTCATGGTTGAGGGTCCAGATCGGCCCAGACGCTGCTCCACGGCACGCTGCCGAGCTGCGCGGGCGGGACGGCGAATTCCGCCGGGTAGCCGACGTGGGCGAGGTACAGCCCGTCGGCCATGAACGTGGGCGCCGCGAGAGTGCGATCGCGCCCGGCCAGCACGTCGGCAAGCCAGCCGGCCGGATAACGGCCGCGGCCGACCGCGACGAGGCAGCCCATCAGGTTGCGCACCATGTGGTGCAGGAACGCGTTGGCGCGGAACCGGAAATGAATGAATTGGCCCACGCGCCGCACGTCGATCTGGTACAGGTGTTTGACCGGCGTCTTCGACTGGCATTCCGACGACCGGAACGACGAGAAGTCGTGCTCGCCGATCAGGTGCGCGGCGGCGGCGCGCATCGCGTCGTCGTCGAGCGGCGTGTGAATCCAGCCCGCGCGCCCCGCCAGCATCGGCGAGCGCACGGGATGCACGTACAGCGCGTAGTAATAGGTGCGCTCGAACGCCGAGAAACGCGCGTGGAACGTCTCCGGCATCGGCTTCGCCCATTGCACCGCCACGGTCGGCGGCAGGAACGCGTTGGTCCCGCGCACCCACGAGAACACCTCGCGATCCAGGTCGGTATCGAAATGCACGACCTGCCCGAGCCCGTGCACGCCCGTGTCGGTCCGCCCGGCCACCGTCGTATGCAGCGGCACGCGCGCGAACTCGGCCAGCGCGTGCTCGAGCCGGTCCTGCACCGTCTTGCCGTGCGGCTGCGCCTGCCAGCCGCAGAACGCCGCGCCGTCGTACTGAATGCCGAGCGCGATCCGCATCACGCCTCGTCCGCCAGTTTCGCGAGCAGCGCACGCGCATCGTCGCGCGTCGCGGTGTCGTTTGCGTCGACCACTTCCTGCAGCAGCGTCCGTGCGCCGGACAGGTCGCCCAGCTCGACGTATTCGGTCGCGAGGTCGAGCTTGTTGCGCGCGATGCGGGCAAGTTCGTCCGGCGTCAGCGCCGGCAACGCGGCGCCCGGCGTGGACGGCAGGTCCAGATCGAAGTCGAGCTTCAGCGCGCCGAACTGCGCGCCGCCGAGCGGCGGCAGCGACGACGTCGCGAACGGGCTGCCCGCCTGGCCGGCAGGCGTCGCCGCGTCCGGATCCCAATCGAACTCGTCGTCCTGGTCGGCCGGATGTTCGGGGGCCGGATCGATCGCGCCAATCGGGAGGCGCTGGCTGGCTTGACCGTTAGTTGCAACTTGATCGATGTCGGACTGCGTTGCCTGCGCGGCAGACTCGTCCGCCGCCAGCGACGGCTCGTCCTGCGTGCGCGGCGGCAGCGGCATGTCGAGGCTGTTGAGCGCGCTGATCGCGTTCTGCATCAGCGCCGCGTGCTGCGTTTCGGTGGCCGCGGGTGCGATCGGCGTCTCGGCAGGCTGTTCCGCGGGCTTTTCGGCAGCGATCTTCTCTACCGGCTCGGCATCGTGCGGAGCCGGAGCCGCCTCGCTCGCGGTCGGCACTACGGTGTGCCCGGCCGGTAATTCGGGCTGCTCGTCATGCGGCGGCACCACTTCCGGCGCCGGCGGCACATCCGTATCAGGCGTCTCGACCGTCTCCGCCGCTGCGGCAGTGGCCGCGGCAAGGCTCAAGTCGGAAGCCGCGTCGCGTGCGACCGGCATCTCGGGCCGGATCGGCAGTTCCGGCTCGAAGGACGGCGCGGCGTCGGTTTCTGCCGCAGCAGCCGCGGCCCCGCCCGCGACGACCGCAGCAGCCGTCGCGCTCGTACCCGCATCACCCGTTTCTTCCGCGCGCCGGCCCTTCCGGCGCTTGCGCCACGCAAAACCCGCGGCGAGGACGATCACGACCGCACCGGCCACCGCGGCCGGACGCCAGTCCATCTGCCCGGTACTGCGCGCAGGTGCCGCCACCGGCGCGGCCGGTTGCGCGGGCGCCGATACCGATGCCGTCTGGACTGCGCTGGCAGCAACGCCGGACGCGGCTTCACCTGCCGTCGGCGCGGCAGCGGACGCGCCCGTATCGTTCGCGGCCGGACGCGGCGCAACAGGTGCCGGCACGGGCGCCGGCGTGACCTCGTTCGTCGTGGCCGGCTTGCCGATGCCGTGCTTCTGCAGCTCCATCAGCACGCGGTTCTTCAACGCCAGCAGTTGCTGCAGGCTCGACGGCCGCGGCTGCGACGCGCCCGTGGCGGGCGCCGCACCGGCCGGTTCGTTCATGCCCGAAACCTGGCTGCCCGCAACAGGCGGAAGCGCGACACCGCTCGCGGACGACGGCACCGACTGGATCGCGCCGCTCCACACATGCGGACCGCTTGCACCGGCAACGGGCGCCGCCGGCTGCGTGCTTTCGACGGCCGATGCGCCGTGTGCCGTCGAAGCGCCGAGCGATGCCGCCGCACCGGCGGCCGTCGCGACGCTCGCACCGCTCACCGGAGCCGCATGCACGGCCGGCGCCACCGGCGCGGATGGCACGGTCGCCGCCGGGGTCGACCCCGGATGCGGCGCCGACGCACCATGCTGCGCGACCGCCGTGCCGCCGGATGCCGCCGCGGGCGCGGACGCTGCCGTCGTACCCGATGCACCGGATGCAGCAGATGCACCGGCCGGCACGAGTGCCGCGCCTGTCGCATCGAGCGCCGGCACGGTCAGCGTCGCGCCGACTTTCAGGCGGCTCGCGTCGTGCTTCATGAACGCCTGCGGATTGGCGTCGAACAGCGCGCGGCCGGCGCGCGCGAGCACACCGGGATCGCGCGACTGCGTGGCCGCTTTCGCAATGTCGTTCAGCGACTGGCCGGGCTGGACCGTCACGGTAAGCGGCACTGCACCGCCGGCAGCGGACGCCGGCAGTTCGCCGGTGCCGGCCGCCCAGGCCGATGCGGTTGCGCCGAGCGCCAGGATCGCCAGCGCGCCACGCATGGCGCGCGACAGACGGGACTGACGCGGAAACAAGGAAATTCGGGACATCGTTGGCTCTATCGCCGCGCGCGGGCGCGGCTCGGATTCGCGGTTGAAAGCGTCAATAAAGTTGCCGCAGAAATGCAAAAGCGTCGCGTTGAACGCGACGCTTTCGGCGGGTCTGTGCGTCGTAACCGCGTAGTTTACTTCACGTGATCGGGTTCGGGCCGAATTCGTCGCCGCTGGGTGCAACCGGCCGCGTTCGCGCGTCCGCGCACCCGCCGGCCGAGCCGCTCCGATGCCCGGGTTCACACGGTGCGACCAGCGTTCCCGATCGATCGGAAGCACACCTCCCTCGACTGAAAAACGCCCGGCCGCATCCCGTCCCGAACGATTGGCGCGCCCCTTGCCGCTCACCCGGCGGCCTGCCCACTCCAGGGCTCGATGCCGCGCCACGACCGCGAAATCGGGCACGTTTGCTCAATAAATCGCGCCACCTGCCGTTAATGAATTAGCAATATCCAATAAAAACAAATCCCGCCGATCCCCCAATCCATTGAAATAAATTTCAATTGATCGATAAGAGGCCAATTCCCCTATCTTATCGTCAAATTGGACATTTCCACCCACAAACCCCCGCCCCACAAGGCTTCCAAGCCTCACCCCCGTTTCATTGCTCATACGAAATTGATCATTTCGACAGCAATTCAATTACATTACACAAAATTACACAGATCGAATAATTGCCGTCGTTACGATCGTCTTCAAACAAGAATCGGCGCAGTTCGACCATCGCGCACGCACCTGCCGGAAAGGCGGGCACGCGCGTGGCCGGGCTGACGTCGTGAGGTGCCAGGGAGGCATCGCGCAGTCGCACGACTGCATCTACTCACCAGCTCGTTACGGGGATCGAACATGGGCTATCAGCAGGGTTTGAGCGGGTTGGCCGGCGCGGCGAACCATCTCGACGTGATCGGCAACAACATTGCGAACGCAAACACGGTCGGCTTCAAGCAGGGGCGCGCGAACTTCGCCGACATGTACGCGAATTCGGTTGCGACGTCGACCAACACGCAGATCGGCATCGGCACGCGGCTCGCGTCGGTGCAGCAGCAATTCGGCCAGGGGACGATCAACACGACGAAGTCGTCGCTCGACATCGCGATCAACGGCAACGGCTTCTTCCAGATGTCGAACAACGGCGTGACGACGTACTCGCGTGACGGCGTATTCCACCGCGACAAGAGCGGCGCCATCGTCGATTCGCAAAACCGCAACCTGATGGGCTATGCGGCAGGCCCGGGCGGCGCGATCAATACCGCGGCGACCGTGCCGCTGCAGGCGCCGACCAACAACATCGCCCCGCAGGCGACGACGAAGATCACCGGCCAGTTCAACCTGAATTCGCAGGACAAGGTGCCGGCCAAGACGCCGTTCAACCCGGGCGACAACACCACGTACAACTACAATTCGTCGATCCAGGTGTACGACACGCTCGGCGGCTCGCAGCAGGTGTCGATGTACTTCACGAAGAACGCAGCCGGCACCTGGCAGGCCTACGCGGGCGTGCAGGGCCAGACGCCGACGAATCTCGGCACTGTCACGTTCGACACATCGGGCCGGATCACCTCGACGACGTCGGCCGCCACCGGCCAGCCGACGCCGAGCCTCGGTCAGTTCGCGTTTTCGATCCCCAACGCGTCGGGCGGCGCCAATCCGCAGAACCTGACGCTCGACCTGGGCGGCACGACGCAGTTCGGCGGAAAGAGCGGCGTGACCAACCTCGCACAGGACGGCTTCGCGAGCGGCACGCTGACGACGTTCTCGATCGGCACCGACGGCAAGCTGACCGGCAACTACTCGAACGGCCAGAGCGCGGTGCTCGGCCTGATCGCGCTCGCGAACTTCAACAACCCGAACGGGCTCGAGAACATCGGCGGCAATCAGTATGTGGAAACCGCCGCGTCGGGCGTGCCGCAGATCTCCGCGCCGGGCAGCACGAACCACGGCACGCTGCAGGGAAGTGCGCTGGAAAACTCGAACGTCGACCTGACGACCGAGCTCGTGAACCTGATCAAGGCGCAGCGCGATTACCAGGCCAATGCGCAGACGATCAAGACCCAGCAGACCGTCGACCAGACGCTGCTGAACATGCGCTGACGCGCACATGAAAAACGCGCCGCGCCAGCCCTGATATCGTCAAGGCCGGCGCGGCGCGCCATCTTGTGCAACGCGGCCCGCGCATCGCGGGCCGGACACACGAGCTTACTTGTCGAGCAGGATGCGCAGCATGCGGCGCAGCGGCTCGGCCGCACCCCACAGCAGCTGGTCGCCGACCGTGAACGCCGACAGGTATTCGCCGCCCATCGCGAGCTTGCGCAGGCGGCCGACCGGCACCGTCAGCGTGCCCGTGACGTTCGCCGGCGACAGGTCGCGCATCGACACTTCACGCTCGTTCGGCACGACCTTCACCCAGTCGTTCGCCGACGCGAGGATGCCGTTGATCTCGTCGAGCGGCACGTCCTTGTTCAGCTTGATCGTCAGTGCCTGCGAGTGGCAGCGCATTGCGCCGATCCGCACGCACAGGCCGTCGACCGGGATCGAACCCGGCTCGCCCATTGCCGGCTTGCCGAGGATCTTGTTGGTTTCCGCGCCGCCCTTCCACTCTTCCTTCGACATCCCGTTGCCGAGATCCTTGTCGATCCACGGGATCAGCGAGCCGGCGAGCGGCACGCCGAAGTTGCTGGTCGGCATCGCGTCGCTGTTCATCGCGGCCAGCACGCGGCGGTCGATGTCGAGGATCGCGGATGCCGGATCGGCGAGTTGCTCCTTCACAGCGCCGTTCAGCGTGCCCATCTGCGACAGCAGTTCGCGCATGTTCTGCGCGCCCGCGCCCGATGCGGCCTGGTAGGTCATCGCCGTCATCCAGTCGACGAGGTTCTCGCGGAACAGGCCGCCGAGCGCCATCAGCATCAGGCTGACCGTGCAGTTGCCGCCGATGAAGTTCTTCGTGCCCTTGACGAGCGCGTCCTTGATCACGTCGAGGTTGACCGGATCGAGGATGATGACCGCGTCGTCCTTCATCCGCAGCGACGATGCCGCATCGATCCAGTACCCGTTCCAGCCCGCCGCACGCAGCTTCGGGAACACGTCGTTCGTGTAGTCGCCGCCCTGGCACGTGATGATCACGTCGCACTTCTTCAGCTCGTCGACGTTGGTCGCGTCCTTGAGCGTGGTCTCGTTTTTCGCGAACGACGGCGCTTTGCCGCCCGTGTTGCTGGTGCTGAAAAACACCGGTTCGATCAGGTCGAAATCGCCCTCTTCCTGCATGCGCTGCATCAGGACGCTGCCGACCATGCCGCGCCAACCTACGAGACCTACGTTCATGACTAACCCTTTGATGGAGCTTCCCCGCCATTTCCGTCCCCGGTGTGACCGCGCGGGGAAATAGGCGGGCACGACGGACGATCAGCGTTTAATGATCGTTTTCGTGGTAATGGTTTTCGTGATGACGATGGCGCGCGCACCCGCACGGGCAATGTTGCCGTGGAGTTTCAAGACCGGGGAGATCAGGGAAATTTGCGCCATCGTTCGAGTCTACACAAAGCCGGTTGCCCGCACAACGGCCAACCGCGCGCGAACCGGCCGATTTCGCGGCCCGTTCGCGCCCTTTCTACTTGCCTGCGTTACAGCGCCGCGACCACCGCGTCGCCCATCGCCGTCGTGCCGACCTGCTTGCCACCCGGCGTCGCGATATCGCCCGTGCGGTAGCCTTGTTCGAGCACCGTTTTCACCGCGCGCTCGATGCGATCGGCCTGCTCCGCACGATTCAGCGAGTAACGCAGCATCATCGCGGCCGACAGGATCGTCGCGAGCGGGTTCGCGATGCCCTTGCCCGCGATGTCCGGCGCCGAACCGTGCGACGGTTCGTACAGGCCCTTGTTGTTCTTGTCGAGCGACGCCGACGGCAGCATGCCGATCGAGCCCGTCAGCATCGACGCTTCATCCGACAGGATGTCGCCGAACATGTTGCCGGTGACGATCACGTCGAACTGCTTCGGCGCCTTCGCGAGCTGCATCGCCGCGTTGTCGACGTACATGTGCGACAGCTCGACGTCCGCGTACTCCTTCGACACGTCGATCATGATGTCGCGCCAGAACTGCGACGTTTCGAGCACGTTCGCCTTGTCGACCGACAGCAGCTTCTTCGCGCGCTTGCGGGCCGCCTGGAACGCGACGTGCGCGATACGGCGCACTTCAGGTTCCGAATAACGCATCGTGTCGAAGCCTTCGCGTTCGCCCGCGAACAGGCCGTCCGGTGCGGCACGCACGCCGCGCGGCTGGCCGAAGTAGATGTCGCCGTTCAGTTCGCGCACGATCAGGATGTCGAGGCCCGCGACCAGCTCGGGTTTCAGCGGCGACGCATCGACGAGCTGCGGGTAGCAGATCGCCGGGCGGAAGTTCGCGAACAGCTCGAGATGCTTGCGCAGCCCGAGGATCGCCTGCTCGGGGCGCAGCGCGCGCTCGAGCGAGTCGTACTTCCAGTCGCCCACGGCGCCGAACAGGATCGCGTCGGCTTCCTTCGCGAGCGCCAGCGTCACGTCCGGCAGCGGATGACCGCTTGCCTCGTAGCCCGCGCCGCCAACCGGCGCCTGTTCGAGTTCGAACTTCTCGTCGAGTGCGTTCAGCACCTTCACCGCTTCATTGACGATTTCCGGACCGATGCCGTCGCCGGGCAGCACTGCAATCTTCATGCGAAATTCCTGACTGGATAGGTTTTATGAGGCAGGCCGGCGGGCGCGCCGCCGGCGCGCCCACCCGAAAGGCACGTCAGCCGACCAGCTTGGTATTGAGCCACGGCTGCTTCACGAGGCGCTCGGCCTCGAACTGGCGAATCTTGTCCGCGTGGCGCAGCGTGAGGCCGATGTCGTCGAAGCCGTTCAGCAGGCAGTACTTGCGGAACGCGGCGATCTCGAACGGATATTCGCGGCCGTCGCCCGCACGCACGACCTGTGCGTCGAGGTCGATCGTCAGTTGAAAACCGTTGAACGCAGCCGTCTCGTTGAACAGGTGATCGACCTGCTGCTCGGTCAGCACGATCGGCAGCAGCCCGTTCTTGTAGCAGTTGTTGAAGAAGATGTCCGCAAAGCTCGGCGCGATGATCGCGCGGAAGCCGTACTGCTGCAACGCCCACGGCGCGTGCTCGCGCGAGCTGCCGCAGCCGAAGTTCTTGCGCGCGAGCAGCACGGATGCACCCTGGTAGCGCGGCTGGTTCAGCACGAAGTCGGGATTCAGCGGGCGCTTCGAGTTGTCCTGGCCCGGCTCGCCGTGATCGAGGTAACGCCATTCGTCGAACGCGTTCGGACCGAAGCCCGTGCGCTTGATCGACTTCAGGAACTGCTTCGGGATGATCGCGTCGGTGTCGACGTTCTCGCGATCGAGCGGCGCCACGACGCCGGTATGCACAATGAATTTTTCCATGATCCGTCTATCCGGTTGAAGGGCCGGCGTTCAGCCGGCGCACATCGACAAATTCTCGGCGGGACTCGTCACTCCGCGGCGCGCTTCAGCGCATTGCCGGCGGCGTTGACGTCCTGCCCGAAGCCCTGGACGGTATTGCAGCCCGCAAGGCCGAAACCCAGCCCCGCCAGCGCCAGCGCGGCAACCAGCCGCGCGATGACCTTCGATGCCGTCACGCGTCACCCCAGCTTGCGAATGTCGACGAAGTGACCTTCGATCGCCGCGGCCGCCGCCATCGCGGGGCTCACGAGGTGCGTGCGACCGCCCGCGCCCTGCCTGCCTTCGAAGTTGCGGTTCGACGTCGACGCGCAGCGCTCGCCCGGATCCAGCCGGTCGGCGTTCATCGCGAGGCACATCGAGCAGCCCGGCTCGCGCCATTCGAAACCGGCATCCGTGAACACCTTGTCGAGCCCTTCGCGCTCGGCCTGCGCCTTCACGAGGCCCGAGCCCGGCACGACCATCGCGAGCCGCACGTTCGACGCGACGCGACGGTTCAGCTTCTTCACGACGTACGCGGCTGCGCGGATGTCCTCGATGCGCGCGTTCGTGCACGAACCGATGAAGATCTTGTCAACCTTGATCGACTCGATCGGCGTGTTCGGCTCGAGTGCCATGTAGGCCAGCGCACGCTCCATCGCATCGCGCTTGACCGGATCCTTCTCGCGTTCGGGATCGGGCACGCGACCGTCGATCGACGTGACCATTTCCGGCGACGTGCCCCACGTGACCTGCGGCACGATCTCGGCCGCGTTCAGCTCGACCACGCGATCGAACTGCGCGCCTTCGTCCGACTTGAACTGACGCCAGTATTCGACGGCCTGATCCCATTCCGCGCCGGTCGGCACGAACGGACGGCCCTTCAGGTAATCGATGGTCGTGTCGTCCACCGCGACCATGCCCGCGCGCGCGCCGGCTTCGATCGCCATGTTGCAGACGGTCATGCGGCCTTCCATCGTCAGCGCGCGGATCGTCGAGCCGCCGAATTCGATCGCGTAGCCCGTGCCACCGGCCGTGCCGATCTTGCCGATGATCGCGAGCACGATGTCCTTCGCGGTACATCCGCGCGGCAGCGCACCCTCGACCTTCACGAGCATGTTCTTGCTCTTCTTCTGCAGCAGGGTTTGCGTGGCGAGCACGTGCTCGACTTCCGACGTGCCGATGCCGTGTGCGAGCGCGCCGAACGCGCCGTGCGTCGACGTATGCGAATCGCCGCACACGATCGTCATGCCCGGCAGCGTCGCGCCCTGCTCCGGCCCGATGATGTGGACGATGCCCTGGCGCACGTCGTTCATCTTGAACTGCGTGATGCCGAACGCATCGCAGTTCGCGTCGAGCGTGTCGACCTGCAGCTTCGAGACGGGATCGGCGATGCCGTGGCTGCGATCGGTGGTCGGCACGTTGTGGTCCGACACGGCCAGGTTCGCGCTGATGCGCCACACCGGACGCTGCGCGATCTTCAGCCCTTCGAATGCCTGCGGGCTCGTGACTTCATGCAGCAGCTGACGGTCGATGTAGAGCAAAGTCGTGCCGTCTTCCTCGGTGTGGACCACGTGGGTGTTCCACAGTTTGTCGTAGAGAGTCTGTGCCATGGGTATGCGGGGTCGTTGTGACTACAAGCCTTGCGGATGCGGTCGATTATGCCACGCAGAACGCGTCACGGCGCGGGCCGCACGCGAAAAAACCCATTAAAAACAGTGGTTTGGCTGGTAGTGCCAATACCTGTATCGGCATTACCCGGCAAATGCGGGCGCGCACGGCGCGACGGCGGTTGCAGCCGTCGCGTGGGATGCGTGTCACGGCGACACGCACCGGCTGGCCGCCTTCGTGGGGGCGGTATCGCGCTGCACGCGGAAGCGCTGCGCGTCCTTCGGCGAGTGGAAGCGGCCGTTGCGGAACAACGCCCTTCGCTGCGACGTGTCGTGCGGCGAAGGCGTCTTGAACGGCCCGTAGCTCGCGATTGCGCCGCACACCGGGCGCCCGGAACGTGAAGTCGTGCGGCAGCCGATGCCGCGAGTGCCCGCAGCGTCAGCCGTTCGGGTATTCGCGGTTGATCAGCTCGAGCCGCAACATCCCGAGTTGCACCCCGACGTTGCTCAGCAGGTAAAGATCGCGGCGCCGCAAGGCCGGCATCTGCGCGGACGCGTCGTAGAACGACGGCAGCGTCAGGCCCGCCGGCACCGCGGCCTGCATCCCCGCGGCATTCGACACGCGCACGGCAATCGACGCCTGATCCGAATGCGTGACGACACCGACGTTGCCGAGTGCCGACGCCGAGCCGGCCTGCCTGACGATCGCGGTTACGACGCCGTCGGGCGTCGGTATCGGGCTGCCGGCGGCCGGCGCCGGTGTCGCGATCGACGTCACGCCGGCCGTCAGCCCGTATTTCGACGCGAGCACGCTCGCGACTTCCTGCTGCGCAAAGATCCGCGCGGCAACCTTCTGGCGCAGCACGAACACGGCGTCGGCAATCGCCTCGTTCACGGGGCCGGGCACGGGCGCGGCGCCGGACGACGGCGCGGCGCGACTGCCGAATGCGAATGCGGCAATCGTGTTGATGGCCGTGGCCTGGACGGTCGGCGGCGTCCACGAGAAAAACGTCTCGAACAGGTAACCGGCCTCGTCGGCGGCGGCTGCGCGGTCGTTCAGTTCGTTCGTCAGCTTGCCGAGCATCTGGCGTTGCAGTTCGGCGTCTGAAGCGGGAGCGTCGCCGGCGAAGCCCGGCGTGCTGGCGGTACCGGTCGCGGCAAGCGCGGCAGCGGAAGCGAGGAAATGGCGGCGGGTCTGCATGGTCATCGGAATCGGGAGAAAGAAAGTGCGTCAGCCCTTCGGGAACGCCTGCATCGTCGCGCCGACCGCGCGGGCGAGCATCTGCGCATACATGTCGTGCACGAGGTACAGGCTGCGGTTGCGCGTCCACGGCTGGCCCGACTGCGGGTCGTAGCGCGTCGGCAACGGCACCTCGGCAACCGCGGCCGCCTTCATGCCCGCCTGCTGCGAGGTCTGGATGCAGCGCTTCGCATGATCCCGATGGCCGACCACCGCGACGCTGCCCATCGCGGCCGCGCCGCCCGCGCGCGACACGGCCTCGGCGGCCACGCCGGCCGTGCTGAGGTACACGATCGTGCCGTCGCTCGCGATCACGGGCTCGATCGACGACAGCACGTCGGCGCCCATCCCGTATTTCGACACGAGAAAGCGGGCGATCTCCCACTGCGCGTAGACCTTGACCGGCTTCAGTTGCCGAATGCGATAGACGGCATCCGCGAGCGCTTCGTTGACGGGCCCCGGATCGGGCAGCGCGGACTGGTTGCCGCCCGTGCTCGACGTATTGCCGCTTGCCGCGTTCGGACGATTGCCGAAGCTGTACGCGACGATCGCGCCGGCCTGGGCCGCCGGCATCGTCGGCAGGTCCCACGCAAACCCGACGTCGGTCAGCGCCGGCTGGATCGCGCCGACCGTCGCGGCATCGCCGAGCTGCGCATTCAGCTTCGCGGACATCTGCGCGGCCAGCGCGGCGTCGGTAACGGGCATCGACGTGACGTCGTCGCCGCCGCATGCGCTCAGCAGCGGCACCGCCGCGACGGCCGGCGCGGCGGCCAGGAATTTTCTGCGTGAAGAAGCCAGCGGATTCAGTTTCATGAGAAATACGAAATGATGCGAATGACGTCGACGCGATACCCCGGCATCGCATTCACGGTCACGGGAAATCGCAGTCGGGCGAGTCGCACAGGTGGCGACGGACGGCAGTACCGCAGCGCGGGCCTAATCGCCGCGCTTCCGTCGATTGACGAGCCCGGATCGTAGTCGGCGTTTGTTAAATTGCGGTGAAGCTTGCGAGCCAATACGCGCAATCGCGTCTTCGTTTCACGGATGGATGCCCGCGTTTCACATAGGGTGAGCACCTGCGCGATTCGTTCCACGGATGGCGATCATGCGCCCCGCACGCCGCGCGACTTCCCCCGCATGACGCGCTACGATGGCGCAACGCACATGGGCAATCCCCACGACCCGGACCCGGAGTACACGACGATGAAGCTCGGCCTGAACGAATCGCTCGCCCGTCTCGACGAAGCAGGCACGCTGTTCACGACGCTGTTTCGCCACGGCACGCTCGACGTCGAGCTGTACCGGCCGCGCATCGAGGACAAGCAGAAGCCGCATACGCGCGACGAGGTCTACGTGATCGCCACCGGCACGTCGCACTTCGTCGTCGACGGACGCGAATGCGCGGTCGCGGCCGGTGACGTGCTGTTCGTCCCGGCACACGCCGACCACCGCTTCACCGGCTTCTCCGGCGACTTCTCGACCTGGGTGTTCTTCTACGGCCCCGAAGGCGGCGAGCGCGGCGCGTAGCGCGTGATGGTGACGCGCGGCACTTTTCCCGCGATCGCCTAGACTGTCTATTCGCAGCGGGCGGCGCGCGACGCGCGGCCGCCCGATCGTCACGATGCCGGTGGCGGCCGCTTCAACGAACGGGAAAACACCATGCGATACGAACTGTATTACTGGCCCGAGATCCAGGGCCGAGGCGAATATGTGCGGCTCGCGCTCGAGGCGGCGGAAGCCGACTACGTCGACGTCGCGCGTGAATCGGGGCGCGGCATGGGAGTGCCGGCGATGATGCGCATGATGGACAGCGCGAAGGCGGAATGCGTGCCGTTTGCACCGCCGTTCCTGAAAGCCGGCGACCTGGTGGTCGGGCAGACCGCGAACATCCTGCTGTTTCTCGGCGCGCGGCTCGGGCTCGCGCCGGACGACGAAGCCGGCCGGCTGTGGGTGCACCAGCTTCAGTTGACCGTGGCCGATTTCGTCACCGAGATCCACGACACGCACCATCCGATCGCAAGCGGCCTCTACTACGAGGACCAGCAGGCGGAAGCCGCCGAGCGCGCAGCCGATTTCCTCGAGAACCGGCTGCCGAAATTCCTCGGTTACTTCGAGCGCGTACTCGACCAGAACCCGCACAAGAGCGGCTACATCGCCGGCCACGCACTCAGCTATGCGGACCTGTCGATGTTCCAGTTGATCGAGGGGCTGCGTTACGCGTTTCCGAAGGCGATGAAGCGCGCGGAGCGGAAAATCGCGGCGCTGGTCGCGCTGCACGACCGCGTCGCGGAGCATCCGCCGGTGGCGCGTTATCTCGCGTCGGAACGCCGCATCCCGTTCAACGACATGGGCATCTTCCGGCACTATCCGGAGCTGGACAAGTAACCCCGGCACTGCATCCGCGCCGCTTCACGCAGGGCGGCCGACGCCCCGCTCACGCGGCGACCGGCGTCTCGTGCAAATGGCGCCACACGATCAGCCCGTCCGCCTCGCGCCGGAACACGACCGTCGAGCGCCGCACCGTGCGTTGCCCTTGCGCGTCGGTCTGCGTCTCGCGATAGCCGATCGTCGCGCCATCGGACCACACGGCAAGCCCGCGCAACTCGTCGATGTCGATCACCAGCCCGGGGCGCGCGCCGTGCCCGTGTGAAAACAGCGCATCGATGCCCGCGTAATCGAGCACCGTGCCCGACATCGTGATCATCGAAAATCCCGGCGAAAAGCGCGCCATCAGCGTCGCGAGCCGCTCGGGGCCGGCACGGCCGGACAACCAGCACGCGATGTCGGCAACGGTGTCGACGACTTCCTTGAAATACGGATTCGGCAAATTCATAAGGCTCTCAGGTTCTCACGAGTGGGATGAAACGGGTTGCGCGACCGGCGCACGGTATGCGGGAAGCCGCGCAATCAGGCCCAGCGGCAGCAACGTCAGCACGACCGCCAGCCCGAAGCACCAGCGGTACGGCGCGAGCGACGGCCCGCCCGCGTCGAACGCCAGCAACGCATTGAGTGCGCTGCCGAGCACGGCCACGCCGACGCAGAAGCTCAACTGGCGGTTGATGTTCCACAGCGCGCTCGCGTCGCCCATCCGGTCGGCAGGCACATCGACGAACGCCGCGCTTTGCGACGTGCTCGTGCACAGGCTCGCGCCGAACCCCATCGCCGCGAATGCCGCGATGCGCACGGCTTCGACGTCGGCCCAGGGCGTCGCGAGCAGTGCGATGCCGACGCAATCGATCGCGATGCCGCTCGCGAACAAGGGTTTCGCGCCGTGGCGCGCAAAGCAGCGGCGCGTGGTCGCGATCGCGAAGCACGCCGCGATCGCCCACGGCAGCATCAGCGCGCCGACATGCGCGGCGCTCAACCCGAGCGCGTTCTGCAGATAGAGCGACGCGACGAGGTTGACGCCCGTGAAGATGCCCGGCACGCACAGATAGACCACCACGCCGGTTCGCAGCAGCGGCTGCGCGAGCAGGCGCAGGTCGACGACCGGCGACAGGGCGCGACGCGCATGCGCCGCATAGCCCGCGCCCGCCGCGCTCGCGACGGCCAGCATCGCGAGCGGGAATGCCGCGCCGCCGGGCTGCCCCGCGGCGGTCAGCCCGAGCAGCAGCGCGACGAGCGTGACCGCACTCAGGCCGAGCCCCGGCCAGTCGAGCCGCGGCGGCCGGTCGCGCGCGCCGTCGCGCGGCAGCCATGCGAACGCGAGCGCGCAGGTCGCGGCCGCGATCGGCAACATCGCGAAGAAGATCGCGCGCCACGAACCGCGATCGACGATCGCCCCGCCGATCGCCGGCGACAACGCGGGCACGAGCAGCGCCACCATCATCACGACCGACGTGAGCCGCGCCCGTGCCTGCGGCGGATACGCGCGATAGGCCATCGTCTGTCCGACCGGTATCAGCAGCCCGCCGCCGAGCCCCTGGACCAGCCGCCACGCGAGCAGCGTCTCGATCGACGGCGATGCGCCGACGCCGGCACTGCCGAGCCCGAACAGCAGCAGCGAAGCCGCGAACACGCGCCGCTCGCCGCAACGGCGCGCGAGCCACGTGCCGAACGGAATCACGACGGTCAGGCCGAGCACGTACATGTTGCCGACCCACGCAAGCTGCGCGACCGACGCGTGCAGTTCGCGCTGCAGCGCCGGATACGCGGCGTTCAGCATGAACATGTTCGCGAGGTCGATCGCGAAGCCGAGCAGGTAGACGGCGGCGATTCTGGAACGGTCTGGCATGGCGGCGGGAACATCACGAAACGCCGCAGTGTAGAAGCCGGCACGCGGATCGGTAAGCGGCCGGATGCGACGAGTCCCGTCGCAATTTTTTGACAATCGGATCGCGCCGCCACGATGCCACGACGACGCAACGCCGCACGGCCGCACATTCGGGTACCCTTCGAGCGATCCAACACCCAGACAGGACCCACGCCCCAACCATGGTGAGCCTCGATCGTTTCGCCGTTTTCCGTGCCGTGGTCGAAGCCGGTTCGTTCACGGCCGCCGCCACCGCACTGAACCAGGCGCGGGCGGCCGTCAGTTTCAACGTGAAGCAGCTCGAAGCCGAGCTCGGCGTCACGCTGTTCACGCGCACGACCCGGCGTGTCGAGCTGACCGACGCCGGCGAGCGCTTCTACCAGCGCTGCCTGCGCGTGCTCGACGAAGCCGAAGGGGCGATCGACGAAGTGCGCGGCGAGCATGGCGGGATGCAGGGCATACTGCGCGTGACGTCGACGGTCGAGTATGCGGCGCGCGTCCTGGCACCGATGCTGCATGCGTTCACCGCGCAGCATCCCGCGTTACGCGTGCGGCTCGAAACACATACGTCGCAGGCCGATCTCGTGCGCGACCGCTTCGACGTCGCGATCCGGCTCGGGCGTCACGAGCATTTTCGCGACCTGCCCTATCGCGGCGTCTGCCTCGCCACCTACGACGTCCTCGCCGTGATGGCACCCGACCTGCCGGCGAAGGCCGGGCGCCCGAAACCGGCGTCGCCCGACGACCTCGCCCGCCTCCCGCAGCTCGGCCACAGCCGGCTCGAGCGAATCGCGGAATGGACGCTCACCGATCGCGCGGGCAACGAACATGCGTTTCGACCGGCCGCGAAGCCTCGCGTCGTCGTCGACAACGCATCGGTGTTGACCGAACTCGCGCGCCGGGGCAGCGGCGTCGCACTGCTGCCCGAATGGCTCGTGCGCGACGATCTCGAAAGCGGCACGCTGGTCGATGCGCTGCCCGCGTACCGGTTTCCGCAGCAGAACGTCTACGCGCTATACGTCGCGACGCGGCACGTGCCGCAGAAAGTGCGCGCGTGGGTGGACTTCATGAAGGCGCGGTTGCAGCACGCGCACTGAGCGCGGTTTGCGTGCGCCGCCGCGTGCGTGCCGTCGTTGCGGAGCCGGCCGTCCGATACGACCGGCTTCCGTTGCCGCGCTTTCGGTGCCGCGCCTTCAATACCGACAAGTCAGTGCGGGTGCCCGTGCTGCGTGGCCGCCGCATCGACGGCCTCGACCGAGCGCGTCAGCCACGGCCCGATGTCCATCTCCTCGTAGCGCACGAGCCGGCTCTTGCGCGCCCGGCGATATGCCCACCAGATCGCGACGAACAGCGGAATCCACACGTAGATCGACAGCACTTCCATCCAGTCGATGCGGGCCGCGAAGAACGCCTGGTAATCCTGCCCGAGCGAGATCACGATGCAGATCGCGATCGCGAACAGCGGCCCGAACGGGAACCATTTCGCGCGGTACGGCAGCTGATCGAGCCGGTAGCCCTGCTTCAGGAACCCCTTGCGGAACCGGTAATGGCAGACCGCGATGCCGAGCCACGCGATGAAGCCCGTGATGCCGACCGTGTTCAGCAGCCACAGATAGATGCTCTGGTTGTTGGTCAACGACGTGAGGAAGCACAGCCCGCCGACGGCCATCGTCGCGTACAGCGCGTTGCGCGGCACGCCGCCCGGCGACAGCGTCGCGAACATCGCCGGCGCGCGCCCTTCCGACGCGAGGTTGTACAGCATCCGCGTCGCCGCGTAAGTGCCGGAGTTGCCGGCCGACAGCACGGCCGTCAGGATCACGAGATTCATGGCGCCGGCGGCGAGCCGGAAACCCGCATGGCTGAACACCAGCGTGAACGGGCTCACGCCGATGTCGGTCACGTCGCTCTTCAGCAGGTTCGGGTCCGTGTACGGCACCAGCAGGCCGATCACGAAGATCGCGAGCACGTAGAACAGCATGATCCGCCAGAAAATCTGCTTCACCGCACGCGGGATCGTCTTGCGCGGATTCTCCGATTCGCCGGCGGTGATCCCGACCAGCTCGGTGCCGAGAAACGAGAATCCCGCGATCAGCGCGACGCTCATCATCGCGTGCACGCCGCCGACAAACGGCGCGTCGCCGGTCGTGAAGTTGCGCAAGCCGACCGGATGCCCGTTCCCGATCAGGCCGGCGGCGATCAGCAGCCCGGCCGCGATGAACGCGACCACGGTCACGACCTTGATCAGCGAGAACCAGTATTCCGACTCCCCGAAGCCGCGCACCGACAGCGTATTCAGCAGGAAGATCAGCACGAGGAAGCCCGCGCCCCACCAGATGCCGGGTATGGTCGGAAACCAGTAGCGCATCACGATCTGCGCGGCGACCAACTCGATCGCGATCGTCACGGCCCAGCTGTACCAGTAGGTCCAGCCGAGCGCGACGCCGAAGCCTTCGTCGACGTACTTCTAGCCGTAGATCGCAAACGACCCCGATACCGGCATCAGTGCGGCCATCTCGCCGAGGCCCGTAACGACGAAGTACACCATCAGCCCGATCGCGATATACGCGGCGATCGCACCGCCCGGCCCCGCCTGCGCGACCGACGCACCCGACGCGACGAACAGCCCCGTGCCGATCGATCCGCCGATCGCGATCATCGCGATGTGGCGGCCCTGCAGACGGCGCTTCAGCGTCGTGCCCGACGGCGCGGCCGTCTCCACTGCCGCTTGCATAGCATCCATAGTGTTCACCCTGATTGGATTCGGGCCGGACAATTTGATTCGGAATACAAATCGTCAGGCCCGGTCATTCGCGTCGAAACCGGCCGTTCCCGGCCGGACGCATCACACGACGCTGCGCTTGATCGCCTGCAGTTCGGCCGTCGTCACGATCTTCTCGATCCGGAATCGCGGGCTTTCCAGCCACACGTTCGCGATCCGCCGGTACTCGTCGAGATCCTCGCACGCGAGCCGCACGAGAAAATCGAACGTGCCGCTCACGAGCCAGCAATCGAGCACGGCCGGATTCGCACGCATCTCGTCCTCGAACGGCGCCTGCGAACGCCCGTGGTCGGCCAGCACGATCTGCGCGATCACGACGATCGGCTTGGTCGCGCGCGGCGCCTTGATCACCGCACGGTAGCCCTCGATCACGCCGAGCGCCTCGAGCCGCTCCACGCGCGCCTGGCACGGCCGCGGCGTGAGGTTCACGAGCTCCGACAGCTTCCGGTATGAAATGCGCCCGTCGGTACGCAGGATGTCGAGGATCCGGAGATCGATCTTGTCGAGCTGCATCTTCTTGTCGGTCATCCGCGTTCGCTCCGGTCGGGTCGTGGCTGGTGCGCGGAACGTCTCCTGTTCCGCGCGGGGGCCACATTATCCGGCCGAAGCGGCCGCGCGCCAATCGGCTAGAACCGCAGCGACAGGCAGGTCAGGCCGCCGTCCATCTTGCGGAACTCGCTCGTGTCGATCACGTGCAGCGGCAGCCCGAGCGACGCGATCGCGTCGTGCACGCGCGGGTAGCCGGCCGGCGTGATCAGCGTGCCGTTCACGCGCAGCGTGTTGCCCGCGTATTCGTCGGCGGCCGAGATCGCGATCCGGCGATAGTCGGCGAATGCCGGATGCGCGGCCAGCGCTTCGGTCACGAGCAGCGTGTCGTCGCCGAGCGCGTTGACGACCGACTTCAGATGCAGGCCGGCACCCACCGGCACCGCGACGACCGAATAGCCGTAGCGCGACACGAGCGATTCGAACGCGGCGATGCCTTCGGCGTCGGTACGGCCTGTCAGGCCGATGTAGAAGCGCTTGCCGACCAGCATCACGTCGCCGCCGTCGAGACGGCCGTCCTGCATCGGCAGCAGGTCGCGATGCGCGGCGAGCGCCGCTTCGATGTGCGCCGTCTCGCCGCGCCGGGCGGGCGCACCGGGGCGCGTGATCACCGCGAATTCCGGCGTCACGACCGCGACGTCCTCGACGAAGTGCGAATCGGGAAACGCGTCCAGCGGCGGCAGTTCGGTCAGCTCGACGCCCAGCGTGCGCAGCGCGTCGCAGTATGCGTGGAACTGCGTGAGCGTCTTGTCGTAGTCGGGCGCGCCGAGCGCGGCAGTGGTCAGGCCCGCGCCACAGGACGGCGCGGGACGGCGAACGATCGCTTGCGTGAATTGCATCGACTCCTCCATGGTCAGCGCCACACCCGTTCGGCACACGGGGCGGCTGCGTTGTGTCCGGACCATTATCGGAAGCCAAATTGCGCAATTCGCGTCGATTTCGGCTGCGCCGACAGCCGATTGCGTCGAATTGCACGCTGCCCGCAGCGGATTCGGCAGACGGCCGTTCACTCATGTTGCGCAACGCGCAACCGCGTGGCGAACGGCCGCTTTCCCGTGCGACGCGGGCTAAGCGCCCGGCCCGAACCCCATCTGCGAACGGCCGAGCGCCGAGAGATCGCCCTCCCCGCCACGTCCGTCGAATTCGACCTCGAAATGGTCGGCCGGAAAATCGGGCGGGCTCTCGCCGCGCAGGAACGCGGCCCGCTGGCGCAGCAGGTACGCGTCGTTCTTCGCGCAACCAGGCGCGGCCGCGATGTACATCACGTTGCTGTCGCCGCTGCCGCGGTGCGCATCCTCGACCGCGTGCACGACGTCGCCGTGCCAGAACACCGCGTCGCCCGGCTCCATGTGCGGGATCGGCACCAGCGCATCGAGCAACAGTGCGTGCCATTCAGGCCGGATCGACAGCGCGCGACCCGGACGCGCGCCGCACAGGTCGTCGTCGGCGACATCGTCCTGCAGCGCGCGCAGCACGACATAGGCCATCGCGTTCGCAACCGGGATCAACTGCAGCGTGCCGTCGCCCGGCCCCTGCGGCGTGAGCGCGGTCCAGCCCTGGAACGTGCGGAACATCGAGCACACGGCCGGCGACGGAATCTCCTCGACGTCCGGACGGAACGCCGCATCGAACGGGTCGTAATCACGCCAGCGGCCGGCCAGCACGTGACGGTAGACCCGGCGGAAGTTCGCGCCGAGCCAGCGTTCGACGGAACCGCCGTCGACATGCGGCGACAGCCCGAGCGACGTCGAACCGGGCGGGCGGCGGCGAATCCGGTCCGCATAGGCCGGCACCTGGTCGGGATCGAAGTGCGTACGCCCGCCGTCGGCGTGCCGCCACAGGCGGTTCAGGAACACGCGCGCCTGCGTCAGCGCCGGCGACTGGCGCGCAGCCACCTGCGGCTTCGACCAATAAACGCCGTATATCTGCGGCTTGCCCGACGCAAGGTTGCCGAAATAGCGGTCCTCGGCGCGCGCATCGAGCCGCTCGGCGAAGCGGTTCGCGTCCAGGTACGCGCCGATCTCGTCGTTCCAGTCGCGCGCCTGCCGCGCATCGAATACGCGACGGATCACGACCGCGCCATGCGTGCGGATCGCTGCGACCGCGCGCGGATCGACGGTCCCGCCCGCGATGTCCGCGAACGGCACCACCGGAATCACGTCGTGGCCATGCGCATGCGCGCGGCGGATCGCGTCGACCTGCCGCGCGATGTCGCCCTCCAGCTCGCGGAACGTGGCCGCATAACCGGGCAGGTCGGCGCGCAGCCGCTTTTTCGCGTCGCGAATCGCGGCTGGCAAATCGTCAATCGTCAGTTGCATCGTGGTCTCCTCGCTGACAGGTGTCGTGATGTGCCGTCAGCGTACGGCCGGCGCGCAGCCGAGATCACCGTTATCCGGCCAACTATCGATACAATCCTGACAACCCTGAATCACTCGGGACGATGGCAGACCACGCACAGCTTGTTACCGTCCGGATCGCGGAAATAGGCGCCGTAGTAATCGCGGTGATAGTCCGGCCGCAGGCCCGGCGGCCCTTCGCAGGTGCCGCCGTGGCGCAGCGCGAGCGCGTGGCAGCGATCGACATGCGCGCGCGTCGGCGCAACGAACGCGATCGTGTGGCCGTTGCCCGGTTCGGGCGCGCGGCCGTCGAGCGGCTGGCCGAAGAAGAACAGCGGCCGGTCGGCGTCGGCCGGCATCCAGCCCGACCAGCCGTCCGGCTCGCGGAATTTCAGGCGCAGCCCGAGTTCCGCGAACAGCGGCGCGTAGAAATCGTAGGCGCGCGCGGTATCGCTGACGCCCACGCAAACATGTGAAAACATGGCATTGCTCCGTCGTGACGATCGCCCTCGATCATGCCATGGCGCGATGCCCGCCCTCTCCCGGAGGCCGCGATGAAACCGCAGTACGAGCACGTGACGTTCGCTCCCGGCTGTTCGATCCGTGTCTATCACCGCCAGCTCGCGCGCATTCCGTTCGAATGGCATCGCCATCCCGAGTACGAACTGACGCTGACGCTCAACAGCCGCGGCCGGCGCTTCATCGGCGATCACGTCGCGCACTATGCGGACGACGACCTGGTGCTCGTGCCGCCCAACCTGCCGCATACCTGGTCGTCGAACGCACGCATCGATCGCGATGCGCCCGAAGTCGCCGTCGTCATCTGGTTCGACGGCGACTGGGCGCGGCGGCTGGCCGACTGTTGTCCCGAATACGCGCCGCTGCGTTCGCTGCTGCGGCGTGCCGCACCGGGCCTGCGCTTCGACCCGGACACAGCCCGCGCGATTCGGGCGCGGCTGCCGCACCTGCTCGATCCGTCGCCCCGCACCAGGCTCGCGGCCGCGCTCGACACGCTCGCCGATCTCGCGGAAGCCGGCGGCGAGCCGCTCGCCACAGCGCACGCCTACGACCGGACCGAACGCACGACACCGCACGCCAATACGGCCGCCCCCGAAGCCGAGCGCCTCGACCGCGTGCTCGACGCGATCGACCGGCACTTCCACGAACCGCTGCGCATCGACGCGCTCGCCGCCGCTGCGCACATGTCCGAACGCACGCTGCAGCGCCTGTTCGTCCGGCATCTCGGCGAAAGCGTCGGGCGCTACGTGCAGCGACTGCGGCTCGCGCACGCGTGCCGCCATCTCGTCGGCACCGACTGGCCGATCGCGACCGTGGCCGCGCGCTGCGGCATTCCGAATGCCGCGAACTTCAACCGCCAGTTCCTCGCCGCACGCGGGATGACGCCCGGCGCCTACCGGCAGTTCTTCGTGCGGCACGGCCACGCGCCCGATGACGACGCGCCCGCACTCGACACCCGCCCGCCGTCGCTGGAGCATCGCGCCGATCCGGCGCGTAAATGAAAACACCCCGACGGGATGACCCGTCGGGGTGTCGTGGCGTTGCGATTGCCCGACGCGAGCGGCCTGCCGGCCGTTCGCGCCACACACGGCTTAACGTGCGTTGAGCGGCTTCGCTTCGCGCGGCGTGTCGCCGATGAACAGCTGACGCGGACGGCCGATCTTCTGCTCCGGATCGCCGATCATTTCGTTCCACTGTGCGATCCAGCCGACCGTACGTGCCATCGCGAAGATACACGTGAACATCGACGTCGGGATGCCCAGCGCGCGCTGAACGATGCCCGAGTAGAAGTCGACGTTCGGGTACAGCTTGCGCGACACGAAGTATTCGTCTTCCAGCGCGATCTTCTCGAGCTGCATCGCGAGCTTGAACAGCGGGTCGTCGTGCAGGCCCAGTTCGTTCAGCACTTCGTAGCACGTTTCGCGCATCAGCTTCGCACGCGGGTCGTAGTTCTTGTACACGCGGTGACCGAAGCCCATCAGCTTCACGCCCGAATTCTTGTCCTTCACCTGCTTGATGAATTCGGGGATGTTGTCCGGCGAACCGATCTGCTCGAGCATGTTCAGCGCGGCTTCGTTCGCACCACCGTGCGCCGGGCCCCACAGACACGCGATACCGGCCGCGATACATGCGAACGGGTTCGCGCCCGACGAGCCGGCCAGGCGGACGGTCGACGTCGATGCGTTCTGCTCGTGGTCGGCGTGCAGGATCAGGATACGGTCGAGTGCGCGGACGAGCACGTCGTTGACCTTGTACTCTTCGCACGGGTTCGAGAACATCATGTGCATGAAGTTCGCGCTGTACGACAGCGAGTTCTTCGGATACACGAACGGCTGGCCGATGCTGTACTTGTATGCCATCGCGACGAGCGTCGGCAGCTTCGCGATCATGCGGATCGCCGACACTTCACGGTGACGCGGATCGTTGATGTCGAGCGAGTCGTGGTAGAACGCCGACAGCGCGCCGACTGCGGCGACCAGGATCGCCATCGGGTGCGCGTCGCGGCGGAAACCACGGAAGAAGAAGTGCATCTGCTCGTGCACCATCGTGTGCTTCGTGACGGTGTCGACGAATTCCTTCTTCTGCGCTGCGTTCGGCAGTTCGCCCTTCAGCAGCAGGTAGCAGCTTTCGAGGAAGTCCGCGTTTTGCGCGAGGTTGTCGATCGGGTAGCCGCGGTACAGCAACTCGCCCTTGTCGCCGTCGATGTACGTGATCGCCGAATTACAAGCTGCCGTCGACATGAAGCCCGGGTCGTACGTGAACTTGCCGGTCTGGCCGTACAGCTTGCGGATGTCGATCACGTCCGGGCCCATCGTGCCCTTGTAGATCGGCAGTTCGACGCTCGGCGAGTTGTCGCTGAACGATAGCGTGGCTTTAACATCAGACGGAGTCATGGCACATCCTCAATCGAAATAAAGAAACGGGATTCGATAACGGGCACAACGTGTCACACCTTGGCGTTACACGTTGCGCAGCATCTCCAACAGCCGGTGAATGTCCGGGCTGTCTAGGTCGCCTTCTGGTTCCTTGCGCGCGAGGAGCAAGTCCATCAGGTCGTTGTCGCTCAGATCGAGCAGGCGCGACAACGCGCCTACGTCTGCATCGGTGAGGTCATGCTCGTATCTGCCGAAGAAACGCTCGAATACGATGTCGTTTTCCAGCAGACCCCGCCGCGCGCGCCAGCGAAGGCGCGCGCGACGGTGCGGGTCGGATTGATGCGAATCGTCGCTCATTGCAGCCCGGCCTTAAACCGCGCGGCGAACCATCAGTTCCTTGATCTTGCCGATCGCCTTCGTCGGGTTCAGGCCCTTCGGGCAAACGTCGACGCAGTTCATGATCGTATGGCAACGGAACAGACGGTACGGGTCTTCCAGGTTGTCGAGACGCTCGCCGGTAGCGGTGTCGCGGCTGTCCGCGATGAAGCGGTAAGCCTGCAGCAGGCCGGCCGGGCCGACGAACTTGTCCGGGTTCCACCAGAAGCTCGGGCACGACGTCGAGCAGCTCGCGCACAGAATGCACTCGTACACGCCGTCGAGCTCGTCGCGTTCTTCCGGCGACTGGAGGCGTTCCTTCTCCGGCGGCGGCGCGTCGTTGATCAGGTACGGCTTGATCGAGTGGTACTGGTTGAAGAAGTGCGTCATGTCGACGATCAGGTCGCGCACGACGGGCAGGCCCGGCAGCGGACGCAGCACGATCTTCTGCGGCAGGTCGTTCAGGTTCGTCAGGCACGCGAGACCGTTCTTGCCGTTGATGTTCATCGCGTCCGAGCCGCACACGCCTTCACGGCACGAACGGCGGAACGACAGCGTCTCGTCCAGTGCCTTCAGCTTCACCAGTGCGTCGAGCAGCATGCGCTCATGCTGGATCTCGAGCTCGTACGTCTGCATGCGCGGCGCTGCGTCCTTGTCCGGATCGTAGCGGTAGACTTCAAAAATGCGTTTTGCCATTTCGGATTCCTTTGACTCGGCTTAGAACGTGCGCGGCTTCGGCGGCACGGAGTCGACCGTCAGCGGCTTCATTTGAACCGGCTTGTAGTCGAGGCGATCGCCTTCGCTGTACCACAGCGTGTGGCGCAGCCAGTTCTCGTCGTCGCGGTGTTCGTAGTCGCTGTGTGCGTGCGCGCCACGGCTTTCCTTGCGCGCTTCCGCCGACACCATCGTGGCGCGGGCCACTTCGATCAGGTTCTCCAGCTCGAGCGCTTCGACGCGCGCGGTGTTGAACACCTTCGACTTGTCCTTCAGGTGGATGTTTTCCACGCGCGCCTTCAGGCCGGCCATCTGGTCGACGCCTTCCTTCAGCAGCTCCGACGTGCGGAACACACCTGCGTGCTTCTGCATCGTCGAACGGATGTCGTTCGCGACGTCCTGCGTGTATTCGCCCGAGGTCGACTTGTCCAGCTTCGCCAGGCGCGCCAGCGAGAATTCGCCTGCATCGGCCGGCAGCGGCTTGTGTTCCTTCTGGCTCTTCACGTGCTCGACGATGTGGTTGCCGGCCGCACGGCCGAACACCACGAGGTCCAGCAGCGAGTTCGTGCCGAGGCGGTTCGCGCCGTGCACGGACACGCACGAGCATTCGCCCACTGCGTAGAAGCCGTTGACCGGATCCTTGTGACCGCGCGACGTGCCGACGACCTGGCCGTGGATGTTGGTCGGGATGCCGCCCATCTGGTAGTGGATCGTCGGGACGACCGGGATCGGTTCCTTGATCGCGTCGACGTTCGCGAACTTCAGCGCGATTTCGCGGATCGACGGCAGACGCTTCATGATCGTCTCGGCGCCGATGTGCGACAGGTCGAGCAGCACGTGATCCTTGTTCGGACCCACGCCGCGGCCTTCCTTGATTTCCTGGTCCATCGAACGCGACACGAAGTCACGCGGCGCCAGGTCCTTCAGCGTCGGTGCATAGCGTTCCATGAAGCGCTCGCCGTTCGCGTTGCGCAGGATACCGCCTTCGCCGCGCACGCCTTCGGTGATCAGCACGCCCGCGCCGGCCACGCCGGTCGGGTGGAACTGCCAGAACTCCATGTCCTGCAGCGCGATGCCCGAGCGCGCAGCCATGCCGAGGCCGTCGCCGGTGTTGATGAACGCGTTGGTCGATGCCGCGAAGATCCGGCCTGCGCCGCCCGTCGCGAACAGCGTCGTCTTGCCTTCCATGATGTAGACGTCGCCCGTCTCCATCTCGAGGGCCGTCACGCCGAGCACGTCGCCGTCCGCGTCGCGGATCAGGTCGAGCGCCATCCATTCGACGAAGAACTGCGTCTTCGCTTCGACGTTCTGCTGGTACAGCGTATGCAGCAGCGCGTGACCGGTACGGTCGGCGGCCGCGCATGCGCGCTGGACCGGCTTCTCGCCGTAGTTCGCGGTATGGCCGCCGAACGGGCGCTGGTAGATCGTGCCGTCCGCATTGCGGTCGAACGGCATGCCGAAGTGTTCGAGTTCGTACACGACGTTCGGCGCTTCACGGCACATGAACTCGATCGCGTCCTGGTCGCCGAGCCAGTCGGAGCCCTTGATCGTGTCGTAGAAGTGGAAGTGCCAGTTGTCTTCGCTCATGTTGCCGAGCGACGCACCGATACCGCCCTGCGCGGCCACCGTGTGCGAACGCGTCGGGAACACCTTCGACAGCACGCCGACCGACAGGCCCGCGCGCGACAGTTGCAGCGCTGCGCGCAAGCCGGAGCCGCCCGCGCCGACGATCACGACGTCAAACTTGCGGCGCGGGAGATTAGTTTTGATTGCAGCCATTCTTTACACTCTCCAGAGAATCTGCGCGGCGTAGCCCGCACATGCGAGCAGCCAGACGATGGTCAGCGATTGCAGCAGCAGGCGCACACCGACGGGCTTCACGTAGTCCATCCAGATGTCGCGCACGCCGACCCATGCGTGGTAGAAGAGGGAAAGCAGCATCACGAAGGTCGCGAGCTTCATCCATTGCGCGGCGAAGATCGATGCCCAGCCTTCGTACGAGAAATCGTGCGCGCCGAAGAACAGGACGAGCAGAATGACCGTGTAGACCGCCATGATCGTGGCGGTGATGCGCTGCGCAAGCCAGTCGCGCAGGCCGTAATGTGCGCCGACGACGAGGCGCTTCGAGCCGATTCGGTTATTGGCTGCCATTTTCTTAGAATGCTCCGAACAGTTTGAGTGCCATGGCGATCGTCAGGGCGATCGAGACGACAAAGACGACGACTGCCGTCCGCTTGCCGCCTTCCTTCGTGACGGCGTCGTGGTTGACGTCCATCAGCAGGTGGCGAATGCCGGCGCAGAAATGGTGGAAGAAGGCCCACGACAGTGCGAGGACGATCAGCTTGACGATGATGTTGGAGAGGAAAGCCTTGAAGACTTCGAAGCTGAGCTCGGACGTGAGGCTCTGGTCGAAGAGGAACAGCAGGAACGGCAGGAACAAGAACAGCAGCGCGCCGCTGACTCGATGGAGAATCGACAATATCGCTGCCAGCGGCATGCGATATTTCATCGTGATATCGGCGAATCCGATGTTCCGGTATTCCGGCCTCGGCTTTCTTACTGCATCAGTCATGCTAGACCCCTACTATGTTGTCACACTAATCCGCGATTTTAGCGCCTTTTTATATCGCGCTGCAGCGAAAGTCTGCTCTGGATAGTTGCGCGAACTAGAACAAAAGGCGGCCCGAAACGTGCTTCGCGAGCGTGGGAAACGCGAACGCACTCGGCTTGAGCCGAAACTCCGTCAACTCAAGTCATTCTGATAGTAGTACCCGGTTGTGACATACCAGCCGCGACGCACCTCCACCGGCCGGTCACCATATGTATAGGACACGCGCTCGACCGACAGCAACGGAAAACCCGCCGGCACGTGCAGCAGGTCGGCCACCGCCGGCTCCGCCGCCACCGCGCGGATCTTCTCCGTCGCGCGAATCATCCGCGTGCCGAACTCCGTCTCGAACATCGCGTAGAGCGGCCCCTTGTACTCGCTCAGCCGCTCGAACGTGAGCCCGCGGAACATCGCGCCCGGCAGCCAGATCTCGTCGAGCACCGTCACTTCGTTCTCGAACTCCAGCAGGCGGCGCACCTGCACGACCGGATCGGCCGGCTTCAGGTCGAGCTGCCGCGCGATCTCGGCCGGCGCGCGCAGGCGCCGGCATTCGAGCAGGCGGCTCACGTGCGGATGCTCGGCACCGTCGTCGGCCAGCAGGCGCAGGAAGCGGAACTGCGCGCGATCTTCATTGTGCGTCGCAACAAAAGTACCCTTGCCCTGCCTCCGGACCACGAGGTTTTCCGCGGCCAGTTCGTCGATCGCCTTGCGGACGGTGCCCTGGCTGACCTTGTAGCGGGCCGCGAGCTCCACCTCGCTCGGGATGATCTCGCCCGGCTTCCATTCACCGGATTCGAGACTTTGCGTGATCAATGACTTAATCTGCTGGTATAACGGGCTGAACGTCGGCGACGGCGGCGCCGCAGGCGAAGGCGCGGGATCGCTCGCGCCCGGCTGCCCTGGGCCGCCTGCGCCGGTCTGATTCGCGGTATTCGCCTGGTTCGATGTCATGGCGCGCATTTCATCACAAACCGCACTTTTTCGTCCACTCAATTTCCGCAAAACATCTGTCTTATATAAGACATATGATACCGTTTGACTTTGCGCGTGACGGCTCCTACACTCCCGGTCGAGCAAGGGTTCGCGGGTGCAAAAGCGCGTCCCCGGCTACGTGCCACGGCCGTCTCCAGGTTCACCGCGTCTGCCATCGCGAGTCCTCCGCCCTGCTTCAATGCAACGCTTCGCACAACGCGCATAGAATGGCGTTTTCGCTAGCGTCCAACGCTTCACCCGTCCTGGAGATTTTCAATGGCTAAGCCCGCAAAGCGCGTTGCCGTCACCGGCGCCGCAGGTCAAATCGCTTACTCCCTGCTGTTCCGCATCGCGAACGGCGACCTGCTCGGCAAGGACCAGCCGGTCATCCTGCAACTGCTCGACCTCCCGCAAGCCCAAGCCGCCGTCAAAGGCGTCGTGATGGAACTCGACGATTGCGCGTTCCCGCTGCTGGCGGGCGTCGTGATCACCGACGATCCGAAGGTCGCATTCAAGGATGCCGACGTCGCACTGCTGGTCGGCGCACGTCCGCGCTCGAAGGGCATGGAGCGCAAGGACCTGCTGTCGGCGAACGCCGAAATCTTCACGGTTCAGGGCGCTGCGCTGAACGAAGTCGCCAGCCGCGACGTGAAGGTGCTGGTCGTCGGCAACCCGGCGAACACGAACGCCTACATCGCGATGAAGTCGGCGCCGGATCTGCCGAAGAAGAACTTCACGGCGATGCTGCGCCTCGACCACAACCGCGCGCTGTCGCAGCTCGCAGCGAAGTCGGGCAAGCCGGTCGCCTCGATCGAGAAGCTCGCCGTGTGGGGCAACCACTCGCCGACGATGTACCCCGACTTCCGCTTCGCGACCGCCGAAGGCGAATCGCTGCTGAAACTGATCAACGACGACGTGTGGAACCGCGACACGTTCATCCCGACCGTCGGCAAGCGCGGCGCGGCGATCATCGAAGCGCGCGGCCTGTCGTCGGCGGCGTCGGCAGCCAACGCGGCGATCGACCACGTGCGTGACTGGGTCCTCGGCACGAACGGCAAGTGGGTCACGATGGGCATCCCGTCGGACGGCTCGTACGGCATCCCCGAAGACATCATCTACGGCGTGCCGGTCGTGTGCGAAAACGGCGAGTACAAGCGCATCGAAGGCCTGGAAATCGACGCATTCTCGCGCGAGAAGATGGACGGCACGCTGGCCGAGCTGCTCGAAGAGCGCGATGGCGTTGCCCACCTGCTGAAGAACTAAGCATCACGTGCCTTTGCCGGGCGGCTCTCGGGCCGCCCGGTTCCGGCCCGGGCCGGCGCCAGCCGCCGGCCCGGCCGTACGATCGGATCCGCGCCCGTTTTGCCGCCCCGCGCCCGCGCGCACGGGCCCAGAACGCGCCCGAATCCGATTTTCTCCACGTTGACCCGCTTCCCTGACGTAGACGAGATGGCCGCGCTCACTCCTGCACAAGTGCTGTACGACGGGGCGTCCCCGCCCGCGATCCTGCCCTGTTGCGATCACTACGCGGGCAGCGAAAAGCTGATGCGCAAGTCGCTCGCGCTGCAGGCCGAAACGGGCCCCGTGTTCGACATCACGCTCGACTGCGAAGACGGCGCGGCCGTCGGCCAGGAAGCCGCGCACGCGGCACTCGTCGCCGACATGCTCGGCAGCGACGAAAACCGCTTCGGCCGCGTCGGCGTCCGCATCCACGACTTTTCCCATCCGCACTGGCGCGACGACGTGCGCATCGTGCTGCGCGCGTCGCGCGCCCCCGCCTACATCACGCTCCCGAAGATCGCGAGTGCCGCCGACGCAGCCGAAATGACCGCGTTCATCGAAGGCACGCGCCGCGAGCTCGGCATCGCGCAGCCGATCCCGGTCGACGTGCTGGTCGAGACGCACGGCGCGCTCGCGCAGGCGGCCGCCCTCGCCGCGCTGCCGACGGTCGGCACGCTGAGCTTCGGGCTGATGGATTTCGTCTCCGCGCACCATGGCGCGATTCCCGATGCCGCGATGCGCTCGCCCGGCCAGTTCGAGCACCCGCTCGTGCGCCGCGCGAAGCTGGAAATCGCCGCGGCCTGCCACGCGCACGGCAAGACGCCGTCGCACAACGTGACGACCGAGGTGCGCGACATGAGCGTCGTCGCCGCAGATGCGCGCCGCGCGCGCGACGAATTCGCCTTCACGCGGATGTGGAGCATCCACCCCGCGCAGATCCGCCCGATCGTCGACGCATTCGCACCGCGTACCGACGAGGTCACGCTGGCCGCCGAGATCCTGCTGGCCGCGCAGGCCGCCGACTGGGGGCCGACACGCCACGGTGATACGCTGCACGATCGCGCGAGCTACCGGTATTACTGGTCGGTGCTGCGCCGCGCGCGGGCCACCGGCCAGCCCGTACCGGCCGAGGCCGCGCCGCTGTTCGGCCCGGCCGCCGCGGGCAGTGCGCCGTAAGCGCGCGGCGCCCGCCGATACACGAGTTTCATGCATTCGACGACACGCGAACCGGATAGAGGTTTGCGAAACGACAAAAAACGTAACGGAGCCCGAAAACCTGATATGGACGCGGCCAAATAGGTGAAAATAGCGGCCGCTGCGCGCTTTCGGGGCGCGTGCAGTTTCAAACCGGCCGGCAATTCGATTGCCGGCCCTTGTCAACTGATTATCGAAAGGTTCTGACTCCATGAAGAAACTCCTGATCGCTACCGCCATCGGCGCCTTGTCCGCCACGATGCTGGTGTCGGCTCCGAGCGCGTTTGCCCAGGGTACGACCACGACGACCGCAAAGAAGGCAACGGCCAAGCGCCCGGCGCCGGCCAAGCGCATCATCCCGCGCAGCAAGAAGGCACAGGCACGCGCCGCAGCCAAGGTCGATCCGGTACCGGACGGCGCGGTCAAGTGGTCCTGCAAGGAAGGTCTGTCGTTCGACCTCGCCGGTGACATGAAGCGCGACCAGGTGGTCACGGTTCACTGGGCGAAGAAGAACTACAAGCTGCCGCGTCAGGCCACGACGACGGGCGCGGACACGTTCTACGATCCGGCAGCAGGCTTCAAGCTGATCGTGATCCCGACCAAGGCGATGCTGTTCTCCGACGCAAACGGCGGCGAGCGCCTCGCGGACGAATGCGTGACGCCGGAAATGGCACAAGGCACGCCGGCACCGACGCAGTCGAACGAGCTGAAGCCCGCAACGAACTAAGCGCGTTCCCATCGGCCCCTCGATGTCCGCCCCGGTCTCCAACGTCCGCCCTGCTCCGGATACGGTACTCGTCGATATCGTCGACTACGTGCTGAATGCCGGCATCGACAGCGCGCTCGCGCTGGAGACGGCGCGTCATTGCCTGATCGACACGCTCGGATGCGGACTCGAGGCGCTGTCCTACCCTGCCTGCACCAAGCTGCTCGGCCCCGTCGTGCCCGGCACGATCGTGCCGAACGGCGCGAAGGTGCCCGGCACGTCCTTCCAGCTCGATCCCGTCCAGGCCGCGTTCGGCATCGGCGCGATGATCCGCTGGCTGGACTTCAACGACACCTGGCTCGCCGCCGAATGGGGCCATCCGTCCGACAATCTCGGCGGCATCCTGGCGACGGCCGACTGGCTCTCCCGCACGGCCGTCGCGGCCGGCAGGAAGCCGCTCACGATGCGCGACGTGCTGGTCGCGATGATCCAGGCCCACGAGATCCAGGGCTGCCTCGCACTCGAGAATTCGTTCAATGCGGTCGGGCTCGACCACGTGCTGCTCGTGAAGGTCGCATCGACGGCCGTCGTCGGCCGGCTGCTCGGGCTCACGCGCGACGAGCTGATCAACGCGGTGTCCAACGCGTTCGTCGACGGCCAGGCGCTGCGCACCTACCGCCACGCGCCGAACACGGGCTCGCGCAAATCATGGGCGGCCGGCGACGCGACCTCCCGCGCGGTGCGCCTCGCGCTGATCGCGAAAACGGGTGAAATGGGCTACCCGTCGGCACTCACCGCCAAGACCTGGGGCTTCTACGACGTGCTGTTCGACGGCAAGCCGTTCCGCTTCCAGCGCCCGTACGGCACGTACGTGATGGAAAACGTGCTGTTCAAGATCGCGTTCCCTGCCGAATTCCACGCGCAGACGGCCGCCGAGGCCGCGCTGCAGCTGCATGCGCAGCTCGCCGCCGCGGGCCGCACGACCGACGACATCAGCCGGATCACGATCCGCACGCATGCGGCCGCGATCCGCATCATCGACAAGCAGGGCCCGCTCGCCAATCCGGCCGACCGCGACCACTGCATCCAGTACATGGTCGCCGTGCCGCTGCTGTTCGGCCGGCTGACCGCGGCCGATTACGAAGACTCGGCCGCCGCCGATCCCCGCATCGACGCGCTGCGCGCGAAAACGGTCTGCGTCGAGGATCCGCAGTTCACGAAGGATTACCACGACCCGGACAAGCGCTCGATCGCGAATGCACTGACGATCGAGTTCACGGACGGGTCGAAGCTTGCCGAGGTGGCGGTCGAATACCCGCTCGGCCATCGGCGGCGGCGTGCGGAAGGCATCCCGCTCCTGGTCGAGAAGTTCAGGACCAACCTTGCCCGCCGCTTCCCGGCAAAGCAGCAACAAGCGATTCTCGACGTGTCGCTGGACCAGGCAAAGCTCGAAGCGATGCCGGTCGATGAGTACGTCGACTTGTATGTGATATAGCCGTCATTTACAGGACACGTAGTTTCCTAGCCTTAAACCCAGGAAAATCACCATGGCCCACAATCTCCACAAGACCCTCAAGGAATTCGACAGCGGTTCCGGCAAAGGCAAGTTCTACTCGCTGCCGCAGCTCGGCAAGGAACTGAAGACGAAGATCGAACGCCTGCCGGTGTCGATCCGTATCGTGCTCGAGTCCGTGCTGCGCAACTACGACGGCAAGAAGATCACCGAAGAGCACATCGAGCAGCTCGCGAACTGGAAGCCGACCGCGAAGCGCGTCGACGAGATTCCGTTCGTGGTGTCGCGCGTCGTGCTGCAGGACTTCACGGGCGTGCCACTGCTCGCCGACATCGCGGCCATGCGCGGCGTCGCGGAGCGTACGGGCAAGAACCCGAAGAAGATCGAGCCGCTGGTCCCGGTCGATCTCGTCGTCGACCACTCGGTCCAGATCGACTACTTCCGCCAGAAGGACGCGCTCGACCTGAACATGAAGCTGGAATTCCAGCGCAACAACGAGCGCTACCAGTTCATGAAGTGGGGCATGCAGGCATTCGACACGTTCAAGGTCGTGCCGCCGGGCGTCGGCATCGTCCACCAGGTGAACCTCGAGTACCTGGCGCGCGGCGTGCACAAGAAGGCCGACGGCGCGGACACCGTGTACTACCCGGACACCCTCGTCGGCACGGACAGCCACACGACGATGATCAACGGCATCGGCGTGGTCGGCTGGGGCGTGGGCGGCATCGAGGCGGAAGCCGGCATGCTCGGCCAGCCGGTGTACTTCCTGACGCCGGACGTCGTCGGCGTCGAGCTGAAGGGCAAGCTGCGCGAAGGCGTGACGGCCACCGACCTGGTGCTGACGATCACCGAAATGCTGCGCAAGGAGAAGGTCGTCGGCAAGTTCGTCGAGTTCTTCGGCGAAGGCACGAAGTCGCTGTCGCTGCCGGATCGCGCAACGATCGGCAACATGGCGCCGGAATACGGCGCGACGATGGGCTTCTTCCCGGTCGACGAAAAGACGATCGACTACTTCGAAGGCACGGGCCGCACGAAGGCGGAAATCGCCGCGTTCGAAAACTACTTCAAGGCGCAGAAGCTGTTCGGCATCCCGAAGGCCGGCGACATCGACTACACGAAGGTCGTGACGCTGGACCTGACGACGGTCGCCCCGTCGCTGGCCGGCCCGAAGCGCCCGCAGGACCGCATCGAGATCGGCCACGTCAAGTCGACGTTCACCGACCTGTTCTCGAAGCCGGTCGCGGAAAACGGCTTCGCGAAGAAGGCGGACGACCTCGGCACGCAGTACACGACGAGCAACGGCGTCGACGTGAAGAACGGCGACATCCTGATCGCCGCGATCACGTCGTGCACGAACACGTCGAACCCGAGCGTGCTGCTGGCCGCCGGCCTGCTCGCGAAGAAGGCGGTCGAGGCTGGCCTCACGGTCGATCCGAAGATCAAGACCTCGCTCGCGCCGGGATCGCGCATCGTCACCGAGTACCTGACGAAGACGGGCCTGCTGCCCTACCTGTCGAAGCTCGGTTTCGAAGTCGCGGCGTATGGCTGCACGACCTGTATCGGCAACGCGGGCGACCTGACGCCGGAGCTGAACGAAGCGATCACGAAGAACGACATCGTCGCGGCAGCCGTGCTGTCGGGCAACCGTAACTTCGAAGCGCGTATCCACCCGAACATCCGCGCGAACTTCCTCGCGTCGCCGCCGCTCGTCGTCGCGTACGCGATCGCCGGCAACATCACGCGCGACCTGATGACCGAGCCGGTCGGCAAGGGCAAGGGCGGCCGCGACATCTACCTCGGCGACATCTGGCCGACGAGCGACGAAATCCACGCGCTGCTCAAGTTCGCGCTCGATCCGAAGAAGTTCGAGGACAACTACTCGAAGCTGACCAAGAAGGGCGACCTCTGGAGCAAGATCGAGGGCGAATCGGGCCAGGTCTACGACTGGCCGAAGTCGACCTACATCGCCGAGCCGCCGTTCTTCGGCAACGACTTCTCGATGGAACCGGCTGCATCGATCCCGACGGTCAAGGGCGCGCGCGCGCTGGGCATCTTCGGTGACTCGGTCACGACCGACCACATCAGCCCGGCAGGCTCGATCAAGGAAGACTCGCCGGCGGGCAAGTGGCTGAAGGAAAACGGCGTGCAGAAGGCCGACTTCAACAGCTACGGCTCGCGCCGCGGCAACCACGACGTGATGATGCGCGGCACGTTCGCGAACGTCCGGATCAAGAACCTGATGATCCCGGCGAAGGCAGACGGCACGCGCGTCGAAGGCGGCCTGACGATCCACCAGCCGAGCGGCGAACAGCAGTCGATCTACGATGCAGCGATGCAGTACGTCGCAGCAGGCACGCCGACCGTCGTGTTCGCGGGCGAAGAATACGGCACGGGCTCGTCGCGCGACTGGGCCGCGAAGGGCACGCAGCTGCTCGGCGTGAAGGCCGTGATCGCACGCAGCTTCGAGCGTATCCACCGCTCGAACCTGGTCGGCATGGGCGTGCTGCCGCTGCAGTTCAAGGGCTCGGACAGCGTCCAGTCGCTCGGCATCACCGGCGACGAGACGTTCGACATAGAAGGCCTCGGCGACGACTTCAAGCCGCAGCAGGACGTCACGCTCGTGATCAACCGCAAGAACGGCGAAACGCAGCGCGTGCAGGTCCTGCTGCGCATCGATACGCCGATCGAAGTCGACTACTACAAGCACGGCGGTATCCTGCCGTTCGTGCTGCGTTCGCTGCTCGCAGCGTAAGCGCCCTGCTTTTGCAGGTGCCGCAGCCGCCTCGCGGGCGGTTGCGGCCGATTTGGATGCCCGACCTCGTGTCGGGCTTTTTTTTGCCTGTTCGCGTCACGCAATGTTGCCGATTGTCAGGCTCGTCACGCCGCCTTGTCGCCGCGCGCCTTCGCGCCCGCTCCCCGTGCGTTCTTCTTCAAGTGGGTGCGGTTGTATTCGATCGCCGCGCGCACGAGGGTCTTCAGCGCTCGCTTGTCGAGCCGGTCGCCTTCGAAGAAGTCGATCGCGCGCCGCGCATTGCCGTCCAGGCCGTCATTGAACAGCCCGCCAGGATCGGGCAGATGCGCGCCATGCATGAAGGTCAGCTTCACCTTGCCCTTGTGCGCGTTCGCCACCGCGATCATCCCGTCGCACGACCATACGGGGCTGCCCATCCACTTCCATTCCTCGACGATGCTGTCGTCGGCGGCGAGGATCGTCTGACGGAGGTCGGCAAAGAACGGGCCGCGCCAGTCGGCGATGCCGGCGATCAGCGCGTCGATGCGCTCCGACGGCGTGAGGTCCGTTGCGTTCATGCGCGGGCCTCCGTGCCTTCGTCGGGACGCGCCAGCACCTGTTCGAGCGACTCGAGGAACCGCACCCAGCCGTGCTGCGCACCGCGGTATGCCTGCTCCTGGTCCGTGCGGAAGCCGACCTGCTCCATCCGCAGGTGCGTGCCGGCCGGCGTCGGCGTGAGCGTCCACGTGACGACGCTTTCGAGGCCGTACGCGGCCCACGTGTAGGACAACACGCGCGGCGGCTCGATCGTCAGCACCGTGCAGTCGACCGAGCCCCAGTCGGCGCGGAAGCTGAAGGCGCGGCCCGCGACGGGTTCAAAGTCGCTCTTCATCAGCCACGCCTCGATCAGGTGCGGTTGCGTGAGCGCGCGCCAGATCTTCTCCGGCGGATGCGGCAGTTCGCGGTCGACGACGACGGAACGCGTTTCGGTGGTGGTCTGGTTCATTACTGGTCGATCCTTTTCAGAAGATCTTCGAGGGCGTCGAACCGGTTCTGCCAGAAACCTGCCATCTGGCTCGTCCAGTCGATCAGCGGGGCCAGCGCTTGCGGCTGTGCGCTGTAGTGCGTCTGCCGGCCTTCGTGACGGTCGTTCACGAGCCCGGCCTGCTTCAGGACACCGAGATGCTTCGACACGGCCGGCTGCGACACACCCGCATGGGCCGTCAGCGCGGCAACCGTCAGCTCGCCGTCCGCGCACAGCCGCTCGAACAGCGCGCGGCGGGTGGGATCGGCAAGGGTTCTGAAAAGCATGTCGTGTGTGTTCTGCATGTCGTTCAAAATTCATAACTCGTTGGTTATGGATTGAAGGATAGCCGCCAATCGATGCACGTCAAGGCGGAATTTCACGGGCCGCGTCGTGCAATCCGGTGCGGGTCTGCTGCTCACCCATCGGCGCGCACCCCCGCCCGGATTCGAGCGTTTCCTCTAATCCGCATGGGCGACACGCGATCCGAAAGCCGCCTGCAAGACTGCCCGACGCGCTGTTCCACAGTTCGGGAAACGTTTGCGTTCGACCGGCCCGTTTCTTGTGCACGCGCGAATCCGTTCCTGCCGCATCGCTTCGTTTGACCACATAGTGCGACGCGGCATGCGGCAACGACCGGTCGCATGCCACGCGTTCACGCGTCGATCCACTCCGCGATCGCGCACGTTCCGGCGCGGCGACGAGCGACTCGTGCGTGCGAACGTCGCGCTTTGCCGCGCCGTCGTGCCACGAACCGGTTCCGTTCGCCACGCGCACGATCGCCTGCGCATACGACGCTGCGCGTGCACGCCCACACCCCGATGTCAGAACTGACAGCTATGGAAACTGGCAGCTACCTGAACGGTAGCGACGCCCTACGCTCGTCACCGCTCGCGACCCCACAAGGGTCGAGGGCTCCAGCAACGTCGTCTCTCCTAAAAAGGACTCCCGATGAAAAGGAACGCCTGGTTTGCCCTGCCCCTGCCGTCGCCCCGCCGCCTCGCGTGCGTGGCCCCCCTCGTGTTCGCTGCCGCTGCGGCGCATGCGGCGACGGACTGGGTCGATACCCATACGAAGGCCTTTCTGACCGGCCCGCAGTTGATGGCGCGCAGTGCGGCGCCGTCGCTCGAACTCGCGGCCGGCGAAACGACCGACGTCGTCGTCAGCCTGAAGCTGCGCAATGCCGCGCAGCTCAAGCAACTGGCGCGCGACGTGAACCGGCCCCGCAGCGCGCATTACCGCCAGTACCTCACGCACGAGCAGTTCCTCGCCAACTACGCGCCGACCGATGCGCAGGTGAAGTCGGTCGTCGACTATCTGCACAAGAGCGGCTTCGTGAACGTCGAGGTCGCACCGAACCGGTTGCTGGTGTCCGCACGCGGCACGGCCGGCACCGTGAAGACCGCATTCAACACGTCGCTCGTGCACTTCGAATACGCGGGCCGCTCGGGCTTCGCCAACACGTCGACCGCGCAGGTGCCGCGCGCGCTCGGCGATGTGGTCGGCTCGGTGCTCGGGCTGCAGAGCGTCGCACGCGCGCGGCCGCTGCTGCGCATCGGCAACGTGTCGAAGCCGCAGGCGCTCGCGGCCGGCACGGCGACCGGCCACTATCCGAAGGAATTCCCGGGCCTCTACAACGCGACCGGCGTGCCGACCGCAGCCGGTGTCACCGTCGGCATCATCACGATCGGCGGCGTGTCGCAGACGCTGCAGGACCTGAAGCAGTTCACGTCGAGCAACGGTTACGGCACCGTCTCGACGCAGACCGTCAAGACCAACGGCTCCGGCGGCAGCTACACCGACGACCAGGACGGCCAGGGCGAATGGGATCTCGACAGCCAGTCGATCGTCGGCTCGGCCGGCGGCCAGGTCGGCAAGCTCGTGTTCTACATGGCGGACCTCAACGCCAGCGGCAACACGGGCCTCACGCAGGCGTTCAACCGCGCGGTGTCGGACAACACCGCGAAGGTGATCAACGTGTCGCTCGGCTGGTGCGAAACCGACGCAAACGCGGACGGCACGCTCGACGCCGAGGAACAGATCTTCACGACGGCAGCGGCGCAAGGCCAGACCTTCTCGGTGTCGTCGGGCGACGAAGGCGTGTACGAGTGCAACAACCGCGGCTATCCGGACGGCTCGAACTACACGGTGTCGTGGCCGGCTTCGTCGCCGCACGTGCTCGCGATCGGCGGCACGACGCTCTATACGACGTCGTCGGGTGCGTTCTCGAACGAGACGGTGTGGAACGAAGGGCTCGACGGCAACGGCAAGCTGTGGGCGACGGGCGGCGGCGTTAGCACGATCCTGCCCGCACCGTCGTGGCAGTCGGGCAGCAACCGCCAGTTGCCGGACGTGTCGTTCGACGCCGCGCAAAGCACCGGCGCGTACATCTACAACTACGGCCAGTTGCAGCAGATCGGCGGCACGAGCCTCGCCGCGCCGATCTTCACGGGCCTCTGGGCACGCCTGCTCGCGGCGAACGGCACGGGCCTCGGCTTCCCGGCCGGCAATTTCTATGCGGACATTCCGTCGCGTCCGTCGCTCGTGCGCTACGACGTCGTGTCGGGGAACAACGGCTATCAGGGGTATGGCTACAACGCAGGCACCGGCTGGGATTACACGACCGGCTTCGGCAGCCTGAACATCGCGAACCTCAACCAGCTGATCAAGTCGGGCGGGTTCTGAGCGAAGCCTGAAGGCCGGTGCGCGGCGGCAGGTTGCCGCGCACCGGCTCGTGACTTGCCCTTGCCTATTCCGCCGCGCGCTCGCTCACGCGCTCGGTGGTCGCCGCCGCCACGCCGGCCCGATGCGACGGCGCAAAGAGCCGCAACCCGCTCGCGACACTCGCCGCCCCGGCGAACCCCGCACCGAGCATCAAAGCAAGCGTCGGCCCGTGGCGCCCCGCGATCCCGAACGACAGCGCGACGAGCGCCGCACCGGTCGCCTGCCCGATCAGCCGCGCGGTCGCGATGATCCCGCTCGCGCCGCCGCTGCGCTCGGGCGGCGCGCTCGACATCAGCGCCTTCAGGTTCGGTGACTGAAAGAAGCCGAAGCCCGCACCGCACAGCATCATCCGCCAGCCGATGTCGATCACGCCCGGCGCCGCCGGAAATGCGGCGAGCGACACCATGCCCGCGCTCAGCAACGCAAGACCGATCGCGCCGAGCAGGCCCGGCGGATAACGATCCGACAGCCGCCCCGCGATCGGCGCGGCGAGCGCGACGATCGCCGACCACGGTGTCATCAGGAACCCCGTCTCGACCGCGTTGCGATGCAGGACGGTTTCGAAATAGAACGGCAGCGACACGAACGCGAGCCCCTGCGCGGCGAACGCGCACACGGCGGTCAGCGCGGACAGCGTGAACACCGGCCGGCGAAACAGGTCGACCGGCAGCATCGGCGCCGGGTGGCCGGCCTGGCGGCGAATCAGCAACCAGCCGAATGCGAGCGCGACCGCGGCCGACGCGAACACGATCGAAAGCGGCCCGCGCTGCGCGAATTCGCCGAGCGCGAAGATCAGCGACGCGAACGTGATCACGTTGAACAATGCGGCGACCGGATCGAATACGTGCTTGCCGCGCGCCGTCTGCGGCAGCGACGGAATCGCCACCGCGAGCGCGAACACGCCGAGCGGCACGTTCACCGCGAACAGCCACGGCCACGCGGCGACCGACAGGATCAGCGACGCGATGGTCGGCCCCACCGCGAACGACACGCCAACGACGAGCGCGTTGAAGCCGACGCCGCGCCCGAGCCGGTGCGCGGGGAACAGGCCGCGGATCAGCGCGACGTTGACGCTCATGATCGCGCTCGCGCCGAAGCCCTGCACGATCCGCGCGGCCGTCAGCATCGGCAGCGTCGACGCGAGCGAGCAGCCGAGCGACGCGAGCGTGAACACCGCGAGCCCGGCGATATACACGCGCTTGTGGCCGACGATGTCGCCGAGCGACGCGAACGGCAGCAGCGTCGCGACCATCGCGAGCTGGTATGCGTTGATGATCCATACGGACGCGGCCGGCGATGCATGCAGGTCGGCGGCGATCGCGGGCAGCGCGGTGTTCGCGATCGCGGTGTCGAGCGTCGCGAGCGCGACGGCCAGCAGCACGGCGGACATCGCGCGCCAGTTGACGGCCGGCTCATGCGCGCCGGCGGGGGTAGCGAATTCGGACAAGATGACGGCTCGGCTGACGAGCGACGCGTTGCGCCGCGTCGCGGATTGGACTCGCGGCGGCGTTCCGGTCGCACCGCACGGAACGCGCGCCGCCGCGCCCCGTATTGTTGCAGAGCCGCATCGAACGTGCAGGCGGCCGCCTCGTCAGTCAGCGAAATGAAAGCAATGCACGGTCACGCATGACACGTGGCGACTCGGATGCCGGGGGCAGGCCCGCCCGCTCAGCTCACCGCGCGCCGCGCATTGCGTCCGCGCAGCCATTCGAGCGCAAGCAGCAGGCTCGTCGAGAAGATGATCAGGATCGTGGCGAGCGCGGCGATCGTCGGGCTGATGTTCTCACGGATGCCCGTGAACATCTGGCGCGGCAGCGTGGTCTGGTCCGCACCGGCGAGGAACAGCGTGACGACGACTTCGTCGAACGACGTCGCGAACGCGAACAGCGCGCCCGACATCACGCCCGGTGCGATCACCGGCAGCGTCACGCGGAAGAAGGTCGACACCGGATTCGCGCCGAGCGACAGGCTCGCGCGCACGAGGTTCTGGTTGAAGCCCTGCAGCGTCGCCGCGACCGTCGTCACGACGAACGGCACGCCAAGCGCCGCGTGCGCGGCGATCAGCCCCGTGTAGGTGTTCGCGAGCCCGAGCGGCGCGAAGAACAGGTACATGCCGACGCCGACCACGACGACCGGCACGATCATCGGCGACAGCAGCACGGCCATCAGCAGCCCCTTGCCGCGGAAGTCGGCCTTCGTGAGACCGATCGCAGCGAGCGTGCCGAGCACCGTCGCGACGACGGTGGCCGACGGCGCGACGATGAAGCTGTTCTTCGCGGCCATCCGCCACTCGTCCGACGCGATCAGGTTCTCGTACCAGCGCATCGAGAAGCCCGGAATCGGATAAACGAGGAACGTGCTCGACGAAAACGACAGCGGCACGATCGCGAGCACCGGCAGGATCAGGTACAGCAGCGTCAGCACGACGAGCACGCGCAGCGCGACGTACCACGCGCGCTCGACGAACGACATGTGCGGCGCGAACAGCGGCCTGGCGAGTTTCATGGTCGGATTCCCCTTCCCGTTTCGTTGTGCGCGGCGCTCAGCCGAGGCTCACGTTCGTGCGCGTGAAGCGCCCGTACACCGCGTACAGCACGAGCGTCGCCGCGAGCAGCAGCCCGCCGAGCGCGCACGCCATGCCCCAGTTGATCGTCACGTTCGTGAAGTACGCGACGTAGTAGCTGACCATCTGGTCGTTCGGCCCGCCGAGCAGCGCGGGCGTGATGTAGTAGCCGATCGCGAGGATGAACACCAGCAGCGCGCCCGCGCCGACGCCCGGGTAGGTCTGCGGCACGTACACGCGCCAGAACGCGGCGAACGGATGGCTGCCGAGCGACACGGCTGCGCGCTGGTAGGTCGGCGGAATCGACTTCATCACGCTGTAGAGCGGCAGGATCATGAACGGCAGCAGGATGTGCGTCATCGAGATGTACACGCCGACGCGGTTGAACAGCAGCGTCAGCGGATGCGAGATCAGCCCGCTGCCGATCAGCGCCGTGTTGATGAGCCCTTCGCTCTGCAGCAGCACGATCCACGCGGCGACGCGCACCAGCACCGACGTCCAGAACGGAATCAGCACGAGGATCATCACGAGGTTCGCGCGGCGCTCCGACAGCGTCGAGATCCAGTACGCGAGCGGATAGCCGAGCAGCAGCGCGAACAGCGTGACGGCAACGCCGATCACGAACGTGCGGCCGAAGATCGCCAGATAGATCGACTGGTCCGGATCGGCCTGCACGATGTGGCCGAAGCCGTCCTGCTTGTGGTCGAGCGCGGCGAGCAGGTAGAACGGCGACACGGTGCTGCCGTTCTTCGCGATCGACTGCCAGTACGCGACGTCGCCCCAGCGCGCATCGAGGTCGATCAGTTTCACGCGCGTCTGCGCGGGCGTCAGTGCCGCATCGTTGTCGCCCTTCAGCGGCATCGCACGCGCCGTCTTCGCGACGAGCGAGCGATAACCGGGAATCTCGGTGTTCAGGCGCCGCGCGAGCGCACCCATCGCCTCGCTGTCGGCCACCTTCGTCATGTCGGTCGCGAGCGCGACATACGCGGCGTCGGCCGGCGGTGCCTTGCGGTCCCAGCCCGACAGCGCGGCGACCGTATTCGGCAACGCGGTCGCGATCTCCGGGTTCTGCACCGCGCGCGTAAGCAGCGTGCCGATCGGCACGACGAAGATCAGCAGCAGGAAAATCGCGAGCGGCGCGACCAGCAGCAACGCCATCGTGCGCTTGCGGGCTTCGGCGGCCTTCAGCTCGCGCTTGAGCGCGGCGGTCGACGGCGAGGAAGACGCGATCGTCATCGTATTCAACGTTTCTCTCCGGCCGGGCACGTTCCGGCGGAAGGCCACGCGACGCGATCGACGCGCCGCGCGGCAGGTTGCATCAGGGCACCTTCAGGATGCCTGACCGGTTACTTCGTCGCCCATGCGGCGAAACGCTGCTCGAGCTCGTCGCTGTGGTCGGTCCAGAAGCCGATGTCTTCCAGCACGGCGTTCTTGCCGTTGGCCGGCGAGTTCGGCAGGTTCGCGAGCGTCTTCGCGTCGAGCGACTTGATCGCCGCGATGTTCGCGGGGCCGTACGCGATGTGCTGCGCATACCCTTGCTGCGGCTTCGGCGTCAGCGTGTACGCGATGTACTGCTCGGCCAGCGCCTTGTTCGGCGAGCCCTTCGGAATCGCCCAGTAGTCGAGGTCGTAGATGCTGCCGTTCCACACGACCTTCAGGTTCTTGCCTTCCTTCTGCGCGGCGTCGATGCGGCCGTTGTACGCGGTCGACATCACGACGTCGCCGGCGACGAGGAACTGCGGCGGCTGCGCGCCCGCTTCCCACCACTGGATATACGGCTTCAGCTCGTCGAGCTTCTTGAACGCGCGGTCCTGGCCGGCCTTCGTGCCGAGCACCTTGTAGACGTCCTTCGGCGCGACGCCGTCGGCCATCAGCGCGAATTCGAGGTTGTAGCGCGCGCCCTTGCGCATGCCGCGCTTGCCGGGGAATTTCTTCACGTTCCAGAAATCGGCCCAGCCGGTCGGGGCCGACTTCAGCTTGTCCGCGTTGTACGACAGCGCCGTCGACCACACGAAGAAGCCGACGCCGCACACCTGCGGCGATTCCGGAATCAGGTCGGACTTCTTCGCGATCTTCGACCAGTCGAGCTTCTCGTACAGCCCTTCGTCGCAGCCGCGATTCAGGTCGCCCGACTCGACTTCGACCACGTCCCAGTTGACGTGCTTCGCCTCGACCATCGCCTTCACTTTCGCCTGCTCGCCGTTGTATTCGACGGCGGTGACCTTGTTGCCGGTCGCCTTCTCGAACGGCTGGTTGAACGCGGCCTTCTGCGCGTCGCCGTTCGCGCCGCCGAAGTTGACGACCGTGAGTTCGGCAGCCGATGCCGATACGCCGACGACGGCGAGCGCGAGTGCCAGCGCGGTGCGACGCGCGGTAATGCTTGCTCGGTTCATGGTGGTTCCTCTCCTCTCGTGGTGGAAGTGGGCAGTTGTTGTTGACGACGTACAGCGGAAAACCGGGAAAACCCTGCTCAGGCGAACACGCGCAGGTGTTCGGGTGCGAACGCGAGCGCGACCGGTGCGCCGGGCGAGAACGCATCGAGCGCGCCGGTGCCGAGCGGCACCTTCACGAAGCACTCGTCCTGGCCCGGCAGCGCGCAGCGCATGCGCACGTGATCGCCGAAATAGATGAGGCTGCGCGCCTCGCCGCTCAACCGGTTGGCGGCCGCGCCGTTCGCGTGCCCGTTCGCGTCGTGCGCGGCGAGGCTCATGCGCTCGGGGCGGATGCACGCGACGGCCGGCGCGCCCTCGGCCGCATCGCCGATGCGGCGGCCGACGAGCTGCGTGCCGTCGTCGAGCCGGAATTCGCAGAATTCGCCGTCGACGCGCGCGATGGTGCCGCGCAGCCGGTTGCTGTCGCCGATGAAGTTCGCGACGAATTCGTTGCACGGCGATTCGTACAGGCGGTCGACGGTGTCGAGCTGCTGCACGATGCCCTTGTCGAACACGGCGACGCGATCGGACATCGTCAGCGCCTCGCCCTGGTCGTGCGTCACGTATACGAAGGTCACGCCGAGCTTTTCGTGCAGCGCCTTCAGTTCGTACTGCATGTGCTCGCGCAGCTGCTTGTCGAGCGCGCCGAGCGGCTCGTCCATCAGCACCAGCTTCGGCTCGAACACGAGCGCGCGCGCCAGCGCGATGCGCTGCTGCTGGCCGCCCGACAGTTGCGCCGGGTAACGTTTCGCGAAGCGCTCCATCTGCACCATCTTCAGCGCATGCGCGACACGTTCCGCACGCTCCGCGGCCGGCAGCTTGCGCACGGTCAGCGGATACGCGACGTTCTGCTCGACCGTCAGGTGCGGAAACAGCGCGTAGTTCTGGAACACCATGCCGATGTTCCGCTTGTGCGGCGGCACGTTGTTCAGCAGCTCGCCGTCGAGGCGGATCTCGCCGCCGGTCGGGAATTCGAAGCCGGCCAGCATCATCAGGCAGGTCGTCTTGCCGGAGCCCGACGGCCCGAGCAGCGTCAGGAATTCCCCGCGGTGGATATCGAGGTCGAGCGATTTGACGACCAGCGTTTCGCCGTCGTAGGTCTTCCGCACGCCGCGAAAGCTGACGATCACATCATCGGACTTCATCGTGGCTGTCCCCTTGCTTCGCGACAATTGATTTTGAGATGCGAGCCACTATACGGCGCCCACGGTTCTACAATAGGGAACCATTTCAATATTACTAGTAGGACCACTTTGGATACCGTGATCCTCGCCGACTGGCTCTCCGCCCGTCTCGACCGTAGCTCACCCGAGCCGATGTACCGGCAGTTGCTGCAGTGGATGCAGCAGGCCATCCTGACCGGAGAATTGGGGCCAGGAACGAAGCTGCCGAGTTCCCGCACGCTCGCGGCCGACCTGTCGATCGCGCGCAATACCGTGCTGCACGTGTACGACCAGCTGACCGCCGAAGGCTATGTGCTGACGACGACCGGCAGCGGCACCTATGTGGCCGACACGCGGCCGGATGCCGCCGCGATCCACGTGCCGGGCGCCGCGCCGCCGCCGTCGAGCGCCGATGCGGCGCCGCAGCCGGACGCGCAGGGCGGCCTGTCGATGCGCGGCCGGCAACTGATCGAGCATGCGGGGGTATCGCGACGCCAATGGGGTGCGTTCATGCCGGGCGTGCCGGACGTGTCGGAGTTCCCGAGCCGGACGTGGAGCCGCTTGCAGGCGCGGCTGTGGAAGGAAGCGAACCCCGAGCTGCTGACCTATGCGCCGGGCGGCGGCTACCGGCCGTTGCGGCGCGCGCTCGCCGATTACCTGCGCGTCGCGCGCTCGGTCAAGTGCTCGCCGGACCAGGTGATCATCACGACGGGCATCCACCAGTCGATCGATCTCGCGGTGCGGCTGCTCTCCGACATCGGCGATCGCGCGTGGGTCGAGGAACCCTGCTACTGGGGTGTGCGAAGCGTATTGCAGGCGGCGGGCCTCACGCTGACGCCGGTGCCGGTCGACCAGGAAGGCCTCGACCCGCGCGCAAGCGACATGCAGCATCCGCCCCGGCTCGTGCTCGTCACGCCGTCGCACCAGTACCCGCTCGGGATGGTGATGAGCCTCGCACGGCGTCGGATGCTGCTCGAATACGCGCGACAGCACCGCTGCTGGATCATCGAGGACGACTACGACAGCGAGTTCCGCTACGGCAGCCGCCCGCTCGCGTCGCTGCAGGGGCTCGACGACGGCGGCCGCGTGATCTACGTCGGCAGTCTCGGCAAGATGCTGTTCCCGGGGCTGCGGATGGGCTACATGGTCGTGCCCGAGCATCTGGTCGACACGTTCCGCACCGGGTTATCGGAGCTGTATCGCGAGGGCCAGTTGATGCAGCAGGCCGTGCTCGCCGAATTCATCATGGACGGCCACCTGACTTCGCACGTCAGACGGATGCGCACGCTGTACGGCGAGCGCCGGCAGCTGATGATCGACGCGATCCGCGCGCGCTTCGGCGACGCGCTGCCCGTGATGGGCGACGAGGCCGGCCTGCATCTCGTGCTCGGCCTGCCCGACGCCTGCGACGACCGCGCGGTCACGCAGAGCGCGTTCGATGCGGGCGTGATCGTGCGCCCGCTCACCAGCTACTACAGCAGCGTCGACACCGCGCGGCGCGGCCTGTTGCTCGGTTATGCATGCGTCGCGCACGAAGGCATCCGGCCGGCGTTCGACACGCTCGCGAATACCATCGAGCAACACCTGCCTCGCGATCTCACGCGCGCGGCATAACGACCGTCATGCGCCGCGCCGCCCGCGCCGCCCGTGTTACTGCGTGCTGCCGGCCCCGCGATCGAGCGACGCCGCGCGCACGGCTTCGCCGGGCTTCGTGAACACGCGCTGCCGCAGCGCGGCGATCTGCGCGTCGCGATCCTGCGGCGACAGGCCGGCCGACTCGATCTGCGCACGCTGCGCCGCGTAGTCCGCGTAGCGGCTCTGCCACGATGCGTCGTCCTGCTGCATCTGCGCGACACGCGCGGCCGCTTCGGGGCCGAGCGTCTGCGTCAGTTGTGCGCGCATCGCGTCGGGCGTCGCCCCGCTCTTCTGCAATTGCGCGATCTGGTCGATCGCCGCCCGCTGCTGGTCGACGCGCTGCTGCGCGGCGCGTTCGTCGGCCGGCATCTGCTGTTCGAGCGCCGCGAGCCGTTCGGCCTTCTGCGCATCCGTCAGCGCGGGGTCTCGCGCGATCTTCAGCCGCGCGAGGTCATAGCGCTGCCGCCATTGCTCCGCACCGAAGAACGGCTGGCTCCAGTCGCCGAGCGTGCGGTACGCGATCGACGCGCGCTGGTCGAGCGCGAGCTGCAATGCACCCAGGTCCGACTTGTCGACCGCGCCGGCATCGCGCAGTTTCGCGAGTGCGTCGAGATACGCGCGATACCGGTGCCACACGTCGAGCGCCTCGGCCTGCGCAACGGTACCGTCGAGCTGCGCGGCAATCTCGCGCACGACGAACGCATCGAGCCCGGCCGCACTCAGGTCGCTCTGCGCGGTCAGGCAGTAGTCGAAGAAATCCCGCACCGCGCGCGCCTTCGCGAGATGGCCGCCGGCATCGAGCGGCAAGCGGGGCGCGCTGGAGCCGGCGAGCGACGGCGGCAGGCCCGTGCTTGCCGGCACGGCGGCCTGCGGCGGTGCGGCAGCCGGCCCGCGTGCCGCCGGCGCATCCGGCGGCTCGCCGGATGCGCCCGGCCCGCCATGCCGGCCCGCGCCGCTCCACATCGCCACGCCGGCAATCGCCGCCAGCCCCACGACACCATAAACCACGGCGCGGCGCGCCAGCGGCGTGCTTCCTCCTCGTGCCGTCATCGATTACACGCCCGCCAGCTTCAGCCGGTTCGCATGCGTGCGGATCACCGCGACCGGATCTTCCGCATACGCGCCGCGCACGCCGAGCAGCTGGTTGATCTCGTCGAGGTGGTTCCACTTGTAGCTCGTGCTCAGCACCTTGCCATACAGCGCACTGCACTTCGACACGAGCCCGTCGTTCTGCCCGGAGCCGCGGTTGATCATCACCGTTCCGGTGCCGAACAGCGCGAGCGTCGACAGGTCGAGCACGTTCGCCGGATCGACGAGCGGAAGGGTGCTCGTGTCCGTCGCACCCGTGACGCCGAACACGGAGAGCGTCGGCTGGATCGCCGTGCCGGCCCACGAGTACAGCAGGTGCGTGTTGCCGCCGACGGTTTCGGTCGGCGCGCCGGTCTGGCAACTGCCCGGCGCACCCAGGCCCGCGCTCGGATAGTTCTGGTTGTACGTGGCGGCTCGTGCGGTGGTCAGCGTCTGCAGTGCGGCGAGCGCGTCCTGGTTGGTGTTGTGGCTGCTGCTCGTCAGGATTCCGAACACATTGACGAACGCGGCGATCACCGATGACGAAAGCCCGGTCGGATCGTACGCCAGCACGTTCTGCACGAAGTCGGCGAATTCGGAGCCGCGATGCGGCGTGCCGATCGTCGTCACCGACGCAACGAGATCGGGCGCGACGGCAGCAACATAGCGCGACGAGAGGCCGCCCTGGCTGTGGCCGACGAGATTGACCTTGGTCGCCCCCGTCGCCGCGAGCACCGTCTTCACGTAAGCGAGCAACTGTTCGCCGCGCCCGTTCGGGCCGTCGTCGCTCTGGAAACCCGACAGGTTCGCGACGTAGACGGTCGCACCGTTCTGCTGCAGGTCCTCCTGGATGCCGTACCAATACTCGAGCACGCCCGCGTACTTGTCGGTACCCGAGAGCCCGTGCACGAGGATGATCGGGTAACGCGTCGCCGCGTAGCCATCGGCGGGCGTGGTCGCCGCCATTGCCGCGTGCGTCGTCGCGAGCGTCATCACCGCGGTCGTCCCCGCGAACGGCGCGATGCTCATCGCGCATGCCACTGCCCCTGCCACCACCCTGGAACGCATCGTCCTCGCCATGCATGTTCTCCTGATTATTGTGCTGCCGGTGCGAATGAAGCCGGATCGACACACACGATGCATCGCGAACGTCGCGTGCACCGTGTGCGTCGAATGCGGGAGTGAATCACGACCCGTGAACGTTTGCGCCCTGACTAGACACGGTTCTCTAATCGGTTGACGCGCCCCGCCCGTTCAGGCGGGGCCGCGTTCATGCGTGCGCATGCTGCAACGCACACGCGCGACGCGTTACAGCTTCGCGCTCACGCGCACCCAGGCGGTCCGGCCCGGCTCCATCACCGGCGAGTTCGCCGGATAGCCGAAGCCCGCGTTGCCGGCGAGGTTCAGGTGCTCGGTATAGGCCTTGTTCAGCACGTTGTCGACGCCCACCGATACCTGCACGGTCTTGCTCACGTTGTACTGCGTATGCAGCGAGAGCACGCCGAATCCGGCGCTCGGGCCGAAGTCCTTGCCGACCACGTTGCCCTCGTTCAGTGCATAACGATGCTGCGGCGCAACGATGCGCCACAGGCCCCCTGCCGACCACGCACCACGCGTGTATTCGAGCCCGATGCGTGCCTCGAGCGGCGGCATCTGCGGCAGCGGATCGCCGCTTGCGACGTTGCGCCCCCACGCATACGCGAGCGACGTCTCGACGCGCAGCGGCGCAACCGGCCGCCACGACACGCCCGCCTCGCCGCCCATGATCTGCGCATTGACGTTGGTCGCCTGCGTGGTCGGGCCCATCATGCCGGCCGAATAGTTGAACAGGATGAAGTCCTGCACGTAGCCCGCGTAGGCCGACACCCATGCATCGAGCCGGTCGCTCCTGTATTGCGCGCCGATGTCGAGCTGCGTGGTCTTCTCCGGCTGCACCGCCGAAAACGCGTTGACCGAACCGGCCGGCCCGCGCTTCGCGGAGAACAGCTCCCAGTAATCGGGATAACGCTCCGTATGGCCGATCCCCGCGTACCACGTGACGGGCAGCGAGGCGAGATCGCGTTCGTAGCGGATGAAGCCGCTCGGCAGCACGCGCGTGCGATCGTCGTCGAAGGTCGGATTCGGCTTGCTCTTCATCATGCCGCTCGTCGTCGGGCGCTTGTCGCGTGCGCTCGCATAGTCGACGCGCACGCCGCCGATCACGCGCGACACTTCGCTCGCGTACCACGTCAGTTCGCCGAACACGCCTGCGTTCCACATCGTCGCCTGCGCATCCCACGGCTGGTCGCCGTAGTTCTGCCGCCCCATCGCCGAGCGCGAGTCGAGCCGGTTCGATTGCGCATCCACGCCCGTCACGAGCTTGAAGTCGCCGGCGAAACGGAACGTCGCGGCTGCGCGCGCGCCGACCGTGCGACGCCGCACTTCCGACGCCATCCGCATCGGCATGCTGCTGGTCGGGTCGGGTTGCCGCAACGTGTAGTTGTCCATCACGTGATCGGCTTCGTTGTAGTACACGCGCGCCTCGATCCGGTCGAGCACGTCGCCGATGTGCTTCTTGTCGAACGACAGGCCGAACGTCTCGCGGCGGAAATGCGCGCCGTCCATTCCGCGCCCCGCGTAGCGCGCATAACCGTCGCCGGTGCCGGCGGTCAGCTCGACGCGCGTGTGGTCGTCCGGCGTCCAGCCGAGCGCCGCATCGGCGTTCCATTTGTCCCACTGCGACGGCACGGTGTTGCCGTTGCCGTCCTTGTAGTCCTGCGAATGCGCGTGGTTCGCGGTCACGCGGCCATAGACATCCGGCGTGCCGGCCGTCACGTCGACGTTCTGGTCGTTGCGGCCGAACGACCCGCCGACCAGGCTGCCCTCGAAGCGCATGCCGGGCTTGTCGAATCGCGGTGTCACGCGCTCGAACAGCACGGTGCCGGCCGATGCGCCGGGGCCGTACAGCACGGTCTGCGGCCCCTTCAGGACGGTGACCTTGTCATAGCTTTCCGGTGCGATATACGACGTCGGCGCATCCATCCGGCCCGGGCATGCGCCGAGCGTCGACATCCCGTTCGCCAGGATGTTCAGCCGCGAGCCGAACATCCCGCGCAGCACGAGGTCGCCGTTGGTGCCGCCGCTGCGGATCGACGTGAAGCCGGGGACCGTCTTCAGGTAATCCGCGCCGTCGCTGGCGGGCAGCGGCTGGCGCGGGGTCTTCGGATCCGTGACGACGACGAGCGGCGTCGTCAGCGGCGATGCGACGACTTCGATGGCCGGCAGCGGCGCGGCCGTATCGTCGGCCGGCGCGCCGGCCGCGCGCGCCGTTTCGGCTGCCGCGGCGCTCGCGGCCAATGCGCCGGCTGCGAGCGCGGGAACGGTGAGTTTCAGCACGCGCGGCATGCGCCGCGCACAGGCATTGCGCGACGCCCGCGGCGCACGCAACTGGAAAATGGTCATGATCGAAAGCCCGAGTGACGCCCTCCGCACGGCCTCGACGGGCCGCACGGATATCGGCGGTGAAAAGAACGGAAAACAGCGCGTCAGGCGCGCTCGGGCGGTGCGCGCGGGTACGCGCGCGGATAGCGGTCGGTGCGCGCCGCGACGGCAGGCGGCGCGACGGCGGAGACGGAAACGACGGGAACGGCAGCGAGTGCCGCGACGGCGGGCCCGCCGATCGCGGGACTGTGCGCGAAGAAACCGCAGTAGCCGCACGCATCGAGATGCAGCGCGTGATCGTGCATGCGGCCTGCATCGGGTGACCGATGCGCGCCATGCTCTGCACTGCAGACAATTGCGTCGGGCGTGGCCGCCTGCGCGACGCGCCACTGCGACACCAGCGGCGCCGCGATCGCGAACCAGATCGCGAACACGCCAAGCCAGGCGGTCAGGTGACGATGTCGGTGCAGCATGCGCGGCGCAGAGTAAGCGGAATGTAAAAACAGCCGAGATGTTACAGAATGTTTAACGCGCTGACCAGCGCGGATGGCGGTAAACGAACCGGGGGCGCATGGTTGTCAACACAACCATGCGCCCCCGCCTGCTGCATGCTTCCGGAACGAACGTGCCGTTCAGGGCGCCATGCGCCGCAGTACGTCGTCGCGCCGGATGAAATGATGGTAGAGCGCGGCCAGCGCGTGCAATCCGATCACGAAATAGAACGCGTTGCCGATCAGCTCGTGCGCTTCCTTGATCGTCGGCCGCAGCGCCTTGTCGGGGCCGAACAGCGTGAACGACACGCCGAGCCAGTCGAGCGACACCGGCTTTCCGCCCAGGTTGATCATCATGATGCCGAGCAGCGGCTGCGCGATGATGAATACGTAGAGCGCGAGATGCGCGAGCTTCGAGAGCCAGCGCAGCAGCGCCGTTTGCGGAATGGCCTCGGGCACGCGGCTGACGACTCGCCACAGCACGCGCAGCACCGACAGCACGAGCACGAGCGTGCCCGCGGTGAGGTGCACGTTCATCCAGAACACCCGGCTGTCGCTGCCTTTCGGCCCGCGGATCTCGATGGCCAGGTAGGCCAGCGCCACCAGCGCGAACACGGCCCAGTGGAAGAAGATCGCGGGCGAGCTGTAGCGCGTCTGTTTCGCGAGGATGTTTCTCATGCTTCGTCTCGTGTTGTATGCGGGGATGGGCGCATGCCGCAATCGGCTCGGCAGCCCGGCAAAGCTGCCACGATTGTAGCCGCACGCGCGTCCGGTTTTGTGCGGCGAGGTCAAATATCGGACGAATCGTCAACGCACGCGCCGCGCGGGCCGTCATATGGAAAATCCGCATCGCGTCCGTAAACGGCTGTGGCACGATGAAGCTTTGGTGTCGACGTTGCGCGCGCATCATGAGCAAGGCGTTCTTCGTTGCGGCCTATCGGCTGACCGCCGCGTTGCTCGCGGTGTCGACGACGTTGCACAGCATCGCCGGCTACTGGGGCATGCCTGCATTCGAGCTCGGCAACTTCCTCAGCTACTTCACGCAACTGAGCAGCCTCTACGCGGCCGCGATGCTCGCCGCCGGGCTCTGGCGCATCGCCCGCCCCGGCTCGGCTCGCTACGAATCGATGCGCGGCGCCGCGGTGCTGTACGTCCTGATCACCGCGATCGTCTACGAGCTCCTGCTCGCGCGGCTCGATGCGCTGCGCCACGTCACGCCGGCGTTCAACAACTGGGTACTGCACCGGATCGTGCCGCTCGTCGTGCTGTGCGACTGGCTGTACGTGGAGCCGCGCCTGCCGATCCCGCGGCGCAGCGCGTTCGCGTGGCTCGCGTTTCCGGTCGTCTATCTCGGCTATACGCTCGTGCGCGGCGCGCTGGAGAACTGGTATCCCTACCCGTTCGTCGATCCGCGGCCGCATGGCTACCTGCCGGTCGCGATCCAGTGTTCGCTGATCGCAATCGGCGCGGCGGCGCTCGCACTGGGCATTCGCTGGCTCGGCAATCACGCGAGACAGTCGGGCGCGGTGACGCTCGGGAAAGGATGAAGGCGGGAAACGCCTGAACGTGTGCGCCGCCCGGCGCACACGGGGTGAGGCGGGCCGTCAGCCGCCGTTGCGCGGCAGGAAGTTGATCGGATCGACGACCTTGCCGTTCTGACGCACTTCGAACTCGAACGTCGAACGACCGCTCGCGTCGGTGCCCATTTCGGCGACCGGCTGGCCCTGGCGCACCGCGTCGCCTTCGTTGACCAGCAGTTTGCCGTTGTGCCCGTAGGCCGTGATGAGCCCGTTCTCATGCTTCAGGATCACGAGCGGGCCGTAGGCCTTGACGCCGGACCCCGCATAAACCACGCGTCCGGCCGCCGCGGCCCGCACCGAATGGTCGGGCCCGGACGCGGCGATCACGATGCCGCGCGTCCTGCCGGCCGTGAACGGCGTCGCCACGACACCGGTGGCCGGCCAGGCAAGCGAGCCCGGCTGCGCGGCCGCCGAGGGCGGCTGCCCGAGCGACGTCGCCGCAGGCGGCGGCGCGACGCGCAGCACCTGCCCGGGATACACGGCATCGGTCGGCGCCATGTGGTTCCAGCTGGCGACGTCCTGCACGCGCTGCCCGTACGCGTTCGCGACGCCCGCGAGCGTATCGCCCGGATTCACGCGGTAATAGCCGGCGATCACGCCCGGCGTCGCGGCCGACGTGGGTGCCGACTGGCGCGCCGGCTGCCAGCTGTCGGTCCACGGCGTCATCGTGCAACCCGTCAGCGCGATGGCCGCGGCAACGAGTGCCGCCTGCGGCAGCCAGCGCGTCGGCGCATCGTGGATGGGAATAGTTTCTCTCAAGGGTCCTCCCGGATTTGCGTCGTTGCGCCGCCCACCGCCCCCCGGCGCGCGACGCACGATGTCCGGCCGGACGGCCGGACCAATCAGTATCCGACCGCTCTCGCGGCCGTCAGTTTCCACAGCGGAACATCGGCGTGATGGGCTCACCGGCCCCTTTTTCGCGCCGTTCCGATCGGCAAAGATACCATTTGTGGCGGTCAAGGCCGCGACCGATGCCTGATCCGGCAACAATCTTGCGGTGCCGCAGCAGCGTGCCGGCCGCCTGCGAGCCCCGCCGGGCGGGCCTGCCGCGGATCTTCCGCACGCCTCACCACCCGCGCCTGCCGTATCGATCCCGTCACATTCACCCCCGCCATCGCCACCTATACTCGGTGATGCACTGCGCGACCCAACGACAACGAGGAGCATGACAATGAACAACGCGACGTTTCTTTCCGTGCAGCTCAACGCCGACGATTTCTCCGGTTCCAGCGGCCTGGTCGAATTGCTCAACCGGCACCTGCTGTTCGCGACCGACGTCGCCGAGGCGGCCGATGCGCTCGTCCAGCTGGCGAGCGTCGCGCACATGACCGGCGCCACGCGCCACAGCGTCGAGCTGCCGGTCCTCGCGATCGAGCGGCTGCGCGACGCGCTCGACACGCTGAGCGGCTACGACGAAACGTGGCTGCAGGTGCTGGAACCGGCGGAAGCGCTGTTCCGGGATATCGGGCGCGGCAGGCGCCCGCTGCACTGAACCGACGGTCGGCGCGATACGCGCGCCACCAATGAAAACAGCCCGTCGTTCCGCTATCCGGAACGACGGGCTGTTCGTACTTCAGGGGACGGATCAGGCCGCCAACGCGGCCGCACCGACCGAACCCTTATTAACGACCCTTGTAGATCGGCGCGTCGTCAGCGATGCGCTTGACTTGCCAGCCGGTCTTGGCCTTGGCCGGTGCGCCGGATTCTTGTGCGGCAGCCGGTTGTGCGCCATAGCCGGTCGTGTCGGCAGCGGCAACGTTCTGTTGCGGGTTCAGGCGGGCTTCAGCGGCCTGAATGCTTTCCGGGTAGTTCGTACGGTCGCTGCCCAGCTTGTAGCCGGCCTGCTGGACGGCGACCAGGTCGGCCTTCACCTGTGCACGGGTGACGGGCGCATTCTGTTGGGCGAACGAGACGGCGGGAACGGCGAGAACGGCAGCTGCGGCGAACGTTGCGATCAGCGATTTCATGATTACCTCCGGGATTTTTTTGCTCCGCCGCACACACCATGTCTGCAGCGATGGAACAGAGTTTAGTCCCGGGAACACCTAGGGAAAACCATGAAAGAACGAAAACACTGTTTCCCCGGAGCCAACAATGCCGGCATCCGGGATAGAAAAACCCTATTCAAAGAATAGATTTTCGCAACAATGCCGCCGCCGCCAGCCGGTCAGGACCAGTTCGCGTGGAAGCTGCCCGGCTTGTCGGTGCGCTCGAACGTGTGCGCGCCGAAGAAGTCTCGCTGCGCCTGCACGAGGTTCGCCGGCAGCCGCTCCGAACGATAGCTGTCGAAGTACGCGACGGCCGACGCGAACGCCGGTACCGGCACGCCTGCCTTCACCGCGGCCACCACGACGTCGCGCAGCGACGCCTGGTAATTCGCGGCGATGTCCTTGAAGTACGGATCGAGCAGCAGGTTCGCGAGCGCCGGATCCTTCGCGTACGCGTCCGTGATCTTCTGCAGGAAGCGCGCGCGGATGATGCAGCCCGCGCGGAAGATCTTCGCGATCGTCCCGAGATCGAGGTTCCAGCCGTATTCTTCGGATGCCGTGCGCAGTTGCGCGAAGCCCTGCGCGTACGAGATCACCTTGCTCAGGTAAAGCGCGCGGCGCACCGCTTCGACGAACGCGGCGCGATCGCCGTCGAACGGCGCGGCGGCCGGGCCCGACAGGATCTTGCTGGCCGCGACACGCTCCGTCTTCAGCGACGACAGCACGCGCGCGAACACCGACTCGGTGATCAGCGGCAGCGGCACGCCGAGATCCAGCGCGTTCTGGCTCGTCCACTTGCCGGTGCCCTTCTGCGCGGCGCGATCGAGGATCACGTCGACGAGGTGCTTGCCGGTCTCTTCGTCCTTCTTGCCGAAGATCTTCGACGTGATCTCGATCAGGTAGCTGTCGAGTTCGCCCTGGTTCCATTCGGTGTACACCGCGCCGAGTTCGTCGTTGGTCAGGCCCGCGACGTCCTTCAGCACCGAGTAGCTTTCGGCGATCAGCTGCATGTCGCCGTATTCGATGCCGTTGTGGACCATCTTCACGTAGTGGCCCGCACCGTCCGGGCCCATGTACGCGACGCACGGCTCGCCGTCCGACGGCGCCTTCGCGGCGATCTGCTTGAGGATCGGCTCGACGAGGTCGTACGCGTCACGCTGGCCGCCAGGCATGATCGACGGACCGCGCAGCGCACCCTCTTCGCCGCCCGACACGCCGGTGCCGATGAAGTGCAGGCCCGATTGCGCGAGTTCCTGGTTGCGGCGGATCGTGTCGGTGAAATGCGTGTTGCCGCCGTCGATCAGCACATCGCCCTTCTCGAGCAGCGGCTTGAGCGATGCGATCGTCGCATCGGTCGCTTCGCCGGCCTTCACCATCATCAGGATCCGGCGCGGCGTTTCGAGCGACGCGACGAACTCCTCGAGCGTATAGGTCGGCACCAGGTTGCGGCCGGGGAATTCGGCGATCAGTTCGTCGGTTTTCTCGCGGCTGCGGTTGTACACAGACACCGCGTAACCGCGGCTCTCGATATTGAGTGCGAGATTGCGGCCCATCACCGCGAGCCCGATCACACCGATTGCTTGTTTGCCCATTAGTCAATTCTCCGGAAAAAACGGGGCGCGACCCGAACCGGGTCGCGCGCACAGGCGAAAGGATAGTGGAAACCCGGCGGCGATGCGCGCTTGCGTGTCACTGCTCCGCGTGCGGCAGCCGCCGGAACACGACACTCAGGTTGTTCGCCGGCATCTCGACCACCTCGATGCAGTCGAGCCCGCGATCGAGGCCGAGCGCGACGACGGTTTCGAGATCGCGCACGCCCCACGACGGGTCGCGGCTGCGCAGTTGCAGGTCGAATGCCTCGTTCGACGGCGCCGTGTGCCGGCCCTCGCGGCGATACGGCCCATACAGGAACAGCACGCCGCCCGGCCGCAGCAGGCGCGACGCGCCCGCGAACAGCGCGTCGGTGCAGGCCCAGGGCGAGATGTGGATCATGTTGATGCAGACGATCGCGTCGAGCGCGTCGACCGGCCACGACGCGTCGCGCACGTCGAACGCCAGCGGCCCTTCAACGTTCGCGAGGCCCGCATGGGCAACCCACGCGGCGATCGAGCCGCGCGCCTGCGCATCGGGATCGCTCGGTTGCCAGTGTAGGCCCGGCAGCGCCTGTGCGAAGTGGATGACGTGCTGGCCCGTGCCGCTCGCGATTTCGAGCACGCGGCCGCTCGCCGGCAACACGCGGCGCAAGACGTCGAGGATCGGCCCGCGATTGCGTTCGGCTGCCGGCGCCGACAGCCGCGCGGACGGATCGGGCGAAGCGGTCGGATCGGTCACGATGCGTGCTCCGGTGCGTGGCCCGCGAGGCCCAGCCGCGCGGTGAGCGCGTCGAGCGCGGGTGCGCAGCGCGCCTCGACCTTCAGCGTCAGGATCGGATCGGCGCGCGTATGGCCGAGATTGAGCGCGGCGACCGGCTTGTGCTGCGCCTGCGCCCACACGCAGAAACGGTAGCCGGAATACACCATCAGCGACGAGCCGACGACGAGCAGCGCATCGGCCGCATCGAGTGCCTGCGACGCGAGCGCCACGCGCTCGCGCGGCACGTTTTCGCCGAAGAACACGACCGCCGGCTTCAGCAGCCCGCCGCACGCGGGGCACGCCGGGATGCGGAACGTGTCGAGCGCCGCCCATTCGAGATGCGCGTCGCCGTCCGCGGCAGGCTCGGCCTGCGCGCCCAGCAGCTCGGGATTGTCGGCCTCGAGCATGACCTGGATCGTCGCGCGCGCATGATGCGCGCCGCAGTCGAGACACGTGACGCCGTCGATGCCGCCGTGCAGCTCGATCACGTCGCCGCTGCCCGCGCGCTGGTGCAGGCCGTCGACGTTCTGCGTGACGAGACGCTCGATCCGCCCCGCGCCGCCGAGCCGCGCGAGCGCGACGTGCGATCCGTTCGGCCGCGCGCGGCCGACAACGGGCCAGCCGATCATGCTGCGCGCCCAGTAACGCCGCCGCGCGGCATCGGAGCCGAGGAATTCTTGGAGCTGAATTGGCGGCGAGCGCATCCACTGGCCGTTGCGGTCGCGATAGCCGGGAATGCCGGAGTCGGTGCTGATGCCCGCGCCGGTCAGTACCAGCAGGCGCGGATGACGTTCGACGAACGTCTGCAGCGCATCGAGTGCGGCCGGATCGATGCCGGCGATTGAGGGGTCGTGCAGGGCTGTGTCGTTCATGTTGGCAACGCGTGATCGGGTGCGCCGGCAAGCCGTGCGCCCGCACGGGCAGCCAGGCACGCCAGCACATGATACAGAACGCCGCGCGATCGGGCCGATGGCCCGCGTCGCAAATCGGCGCACAAAAAAAGACGCCCATCAGCCACTCGGCGATGGGCGCTTCAACAATTGATCCATCGGGGTAGTGGATCAACTGACAGCACAATTTCGCGGCGCCCGCCATGCTGCGGCCGGCGAACGCTTCCCCTGGACTGCATGTATTCCGCGGTGCCGGACACATCGATGCGCGGCCGGCTTTCCGGTGCGATCCGGTGCGATCCGGTTCGGGCCCGTCGCGCCGGCGCGATACACGGCGCACGAACGCCCGCGCCGCGCGACGACTCGCGTTGCGCGCGCCAGCATGACGATCCGGGTTCCGGGCCGGGCCATCCACAGCTGGTCGAAGTTCGTCCCCGACGGCCGACCGGCACCAGTCGGCCTCGTGCGTCACACCTGCACGTCGTCGTTCAGAACAAACCCGATTGCTCGGATGGAACGGAAAGCCGCGCGCTCACGTCGCCTCGATCAACGGCGAAGCGAGTACCCAGGCAGGTCGGCGATTCATGTTTGCAACACGACATGTTGCGATTCGGTCTGTTTTCATTCTCTTGTCCCCGTATCCGATACGTCCGACCCACTGAAGCGATCGCCGGACCGACTGCGTCCGCGACCGCGCTCACGGCCCGTACAGATATGCAAGGAGCGCACCAAGCTTCACGCCGCAAGGCTGCGCGGGCCACAGCGGGGCCATCGCGGCGAATCGCGCACCGGCAAGCAGCGCGAACGTTTCGAAACTGAAACGCGTGCCGGATCGGCGACCCTCGGCCGGGCATGCCGCGATGTCGTCATGCCGTCATGCCGCGCCGGCACGTCCCGCACCGATGTCGCGTCGTTGCATCTGCGCGCGACTGCCGACCGGCTTACAATCGCCCGACAGTGCCGCATACGCACGAACGGACGCGCGGGCCCACCCCGGCCTGCTTCGCGCAACTCGCCGCCACCTGACGGGAGCCCCCTGCCCGACCTATGCCTGACTCACACGACTGGCTGGATATCGACTACCGGACGCTGTTCCGGCTGCATCCGGATCGCCGGATCGAACGCGAGAACGATCCCGACTGCTCGCCCGGGCCCCGCTTCTGGCTCGGCAGATGCGCGGAACGCAACCTCGCGGGCGTACGCGCCGACGTGCCCTTTCCTGTCGCAGAAGAACTGGCGCGCCTGGCCGACAGCGAAACGCCATCGGCGGACTTAATCCAGCCCGCGCATCTCGAACGCTATCTGGCGCTGCTCGCCCCCGTTCCGCACTGGAACATCGGCCTCGTCTACGCGCTGCCGCACGCACTCGGTTTCGACACCGACGCACACGTCGAGCTGATCGACGGCGACAGCGACGCGGGCCGGCATCTGCTGCACGCGCTGTCGACGCGCGGGATGCCCGAAGGCCTGTTCTCGATGGGGTTTCAAGGCACCGCCGATCTGTGGGCGCCGTGGTGCGCGGCCGTCGTCGACGGAGAAGTCGCATCGGTCGCATTCGCCGCGCGGCTGTCCGAAGTCGGTGCCGAACTCGGTCTCGCGACGGCCCCTGCATTCCGGGGGCGCGGCCTCGCGGCAGCCGTGACCGTCGCGTGGTCGCGGCTGCCGTCGCTTCGAACCCGCACGCTGTTCTACAGCACCGACAGCGACAACCGCGCGTCACAGCGCGTGGCGTCGCGCCTCGGCCTCACGCTGTGCGGCACGACGCTGCGGGTGGCATAACGCGGGGGCCTGCGCGACACCTCAACGAAAGGCCTCGATGACCTTGACGCGGCGTTCGGTTTCGCCGACGAAGCAACTGTCAACCTCCACGAGCCCGAGCGTACCGCCTGCATCGGGCTGCCGCGATTCGGCACAAGCGGCATCCCGCGCCTTGAGCCAGCGGCGCTCGTCGTCGCGCAACCGCGCCTTGCCCTGTGCATCCAGGCTCGCCATCTTCGTCTTGTAGACGGCATTCAACCGTCGGTCGGCCTCGTCGTATTTCAGCCGCAGGCAATTGCGGATGTCGGCCGTGTAGCCCGTTTCCTCGGCGGTCTTGCAGATAGCGGCGCGCTGCACATCGTCCGCGCGCGCGTCGGACGCAACCGTGAAAAACATCGCGCTCGCCGCCAGACCGATCGCCGCGTGTTGAAGCGTATTCATCCGGATTCGCCGTTCCCAATGATCGAAAGCACCGATTATGCCCGGGCCGCCGCCCGCATGGCTCCCGTTGCCTCGACGTCACCGCTCACGCCCGCTCGGGCGCTGCGCATGCCGCGCCGCGCAACCGGCGCGCAAACACGCTAGCATTCGGACACGCAACGGCGCGCCCGCTTTGCCCCGCCTCCAAGGACCCGACATGACCACGCCCGCCCCTGCCCGCCCCG
>NZ_WIXR01000080.1:0-29098 GCF_019425585.1 Burkholderia sp. COPS
CGTGCGTGCACGGATCGAGGAAGGCGTGAACGAGAACGCGTTCCTGGTGCCGCAGATCGGCGTCACGCACGACCAGAAGGGGCAGGCGATCGCGATGGTGGTGAACGCCAGCAACAAGGTCGAGCCGCGTCCGCTGAAGACGACGGGCATGCAGGGCCCGAACTGGGTGGTCGAAGGCGGTCTGCAAGCGGGTGATCACGTGATCGTGCAGGGCGTCGACAAGGTGCGCCCGGGTGCGACCGTGAAGACGGTCCCCGCCCAGCTCGCACCGGCGCCGGACGCCGCGTCCGGCATACCGGCAAGCGCCGCGAATGCGTCCGGCGCGGCGCCGGCGAGCACCGCCGCCAATGCTGCCGCGAGTTCGACCGCTGCGTCGTCCGCGCAATAACAAGGAGTCCGTTTCATGGCCAAGTTTTTTATCGATCGCCCGATCTTCGCGTGGGTGATCGCGATCGTGCTGATGCTGGCCGGCGTCGCGTCGATCTTCAAGATGCCGATCGCGCAGTATCCGACGATCGCACCGCCGACGATCCAGATCCAGGCGAACTATCCGGGCGCTTCCGCGAAGACGGTGGAAGACACGGTAACGCAGGTGATCGAGCAGCAGATGAGCGGTCTCGACAACTTCCTGTACATGTCGTCGACCAGTGACGACTCGGGCAACGCGACGATCACGCTGACTTTCTCGCCGGGCACGAATCCGGACGTCGCGCAGGTGCAGGTGCAGAACAAGCTGTCGCTCGCGACACCGAACCTGCCGCAGGTCGTTCAGCAACTCGGCATGCAGGTCACGAAGTCGAGCAGCAACTGGCTGATGTGGTTCGCGTTCAACTCCGAGGACGGCAGCATGTCGAAGGAGGACCTGACGAACTACGTGGCGTCGCACGTGCTCGATCCGCTCAGCCGCGTGAACGGCGTCGGCCAGACGCTGCTGCTCGGTTCGCAGTTCTCGATGCGCATCTGGCTCGATCCCGTCAAGCTGACCAACTACAGCCTCACGCCGACCGACGTGTCGGCGGCGATCTCGCAGCAGAACGTGCAGATCGCGGGCGGCCAGATCGGCGGCACGCCGGCGAAGCCGGGCACCCTGCTGCAGGCGACGATCACCGAATCGACGCTGCTGCGCACGCCCGAGCAGTTCGGCAACATCCTGCTGAAGGTCAACCAGGACGGCTCGCAGGTTCGCCTGAAGGACGTCGGCCGCGCGGCGCTCGGTTCGGAAAACTACACGTTCGACACGAAGTACATGGGGCAGCCGACGGCCGGTCTCGGCATCCAGCTCGCGACGGGCGCGAACGCGCTCGCGACCGCGACGGCGCTGCGGGCCAAGGTCCAGGAGCTGTCGAAGTACTTCCCGCACGGCCTCGTCGTCCACTATCCGTACGACACGACGCCGTTCGTGCGCCTGTCGATCGAGGAAGTGGTCAAGACGCTGCTGGAAGGTATCGTGCTCGTGTTCCTCGTGATGTACCTGTTCCTGCAGAACCTGCGGGCGACGATCATCCCGACTATCGCGGTGCCGGTCGTGCTGCTCGGCACGTTCGCGATCATGGGCCTCGTCGGCTTCTCGATCAACACGCTGTCGATGTTCGGCCTCGTGCTCGCGATCGGCCTGCTGGTCGACGATGCGATCGTGGTGGTGGAGAACGTCGAGCGCGTGATGGCGGAGGAGGGCCTGTCGCCGAAGGAGGCGACCCGCAAGGCGATGGGCCAGATCACCGGCGCACTCGTCGGCGTGGCGCTCGTGCTGTCGGCGGTGTTCGTGCCGGTGGCGTTCTCGGGCGGTTCGGTCGGTGCAATTTATCGCCAGTTCTCGCTGACGATCGTGTCGGCGATGGTGCTGTCGGTGCTCGTCGCGTTGATCCTGACGCCGGCGCTGTGCGCGACGATCCTCAAGCCGATCCCGCAAGGGCATCACGAAGAGAAGAAGGGCTTCTTCGGCTGGTTCAACCGTACCTTCGACCGCAGCCGCGATCGTTATACGGGCGGCGTGAACCACGTGATCCGGCGCTCGGGGCGCTGGCTCGTGATCTACCTGGCCGTGTTCATCGCGGTCGGCGTGATGTTCGTGCGCCTGCCGAAGTCGTTCCTGCCGGACGAAGACCAGGGCTACATGTTCATGATCGTGCAGACGCCGTCCGGTTCCACGCAGGAAACGACCGGCAAGACGCTCGACAACATCAACACGTACCTGACCACGACCGAGAAGGATGTGGTCGACTCGGTGTTCACGGTCAACGGCTTCAGTTTCGCGGGCCGCGGCCAGAACGCGGGCCTCGTGTTCGTGAAGCTGAAACCGTACGAGCATCGCCAGCGCTCCGACCAGAAGGTGCAGGCGCTGATCGGCCGGACCTTCGCGCACTACTCGCAGTACAAGGACGCGATGGTGATCCCGTTCAACCCGCCGTCGATTCCCGAACTCGGTACGGCTGCCGGCTTCGACTTCGAGCTGACGGACAACGCCGGTCTCGGCCACGAGGCACTGATGGCCGCGCGCGGCCAGTTGCTCGGAATGGCCGCGAAGGATCCCACGCTGGCGCTCGTGCGCCCGAACGGCCTGAACGATACGCCGCAGTACACGGTCGACATCGACCGCGAGAAGGCGAACGCGCTTGGCGTGACGGCTGCGGCGATCGACCAGACGTTCTCGATCGCGTGGGCGTCGCAGTACGTGAACAACTTCCTGGATACGGATGGCCGGATCAAGAAGGTGTACGTGCAGGCGGATGCGCCGTTCCGGATGACGCCGGAAGACATGAACATCTGGTACGTGCGCAACAGCACCGGTGGCATGGTGCCGTTCAGCGCGTTCTCGACCGGCCACTGGAGCTACGGGTCGCCGAAGCTTGAGCGCTACAACGGCGTATCGTCGATCGAGATCCAGGGGCAGGCTGCGGAGGGCAAGTCGACCGGCCAGGCGATGGCCGCGATGGAAGCGCTCGCGAGCAAGCTGCCGGAAGGTATCGGCTACTCGTGGACGGGCCTGTCGTTCCAGGAAATCCAGTCCGGCTCGCAGGCGCCGATCCTGTACGCGATCTCGATCCTCGTCGTGTTCCTGTGTCTCGCGGCACTGTATGAAAGCTGGTCGATCCCGTTCTCGGTGATCATGGTGGTGCCGCTCGGCGTGGTCGGCGCGCTGCTCGCGACGATGCTGCGCGGCCTCGAGAACGACGTGTTCTTCCAGGTCGGCCTGCTGACGACCGTGGGCCTGTCCGCGAAGAACGCGATCCTGATCGTCGAGTTCGCACGCGAGTTGCAGGCGAACGAGAACATGGGGCCGGTGCGCGCGGCGATCGAGGCGGCACGCCTGCGGCTGCGTCCGATCCTGATGACGTCGCTCGCATTCATGCTCGGCGTGCTGCCCCTTGCGATCAGCAACGGCGCGGGTTCGGCGAGCCAGCATGCAATCGGCACGGGCGTGATCGGCGGGATGATCACGGCGACGTTCCTCGCGATTTTCATGATCCCGATGTTCTTCGTGCGGGTTCGCGCGACCTTCAGCGGCGAGACGGAAAACGTCGACGATGCCTGGCGTCTCGTGCAGGGCGACCTGCAGCGCGGTCACGGCGACGCACACGATTCGAAGGGGCAGTAACGATGCAAAAACATGCTTTGACTGCAAGTGCGGTCGCGATGGCTGCCGCGCTGTTCGCCACGGGCTGCACGATGGCGCCGCATTACAAGCGGCCCGACGCGCCCGTCGCACAGGCGTACCCGGCCGGCGGCGTCTACGCGACGCAGCCGGGTGCGGCTGGCGCGCGCAGCGCGAACGGCCAGGCAGCGACCGCCATCGGCTGGCGCGAGTTCTTCGTCGATCCGCGCCTGCAGCGGCTGATCGAGATCGCGCTGAAGAACAACCGCGACCTGCGCGTGTCGGTGCTGAACATCGAGGCGGCGCGTGCGCAGTACCAGATCACGCGCGCGGGCCTGTTCCCGACGCTCGACGGTACGGGCACGGGCAGTGTCCAGCGCATTCCGCAGGGCTTGTCGACGACCAATGCGCCGCTGATCTCGCGCAACTACAACGTCGGTTTGTCCGCGTCGTGGGAGCTCGACCTGTTCGGCCGCGTGCAGAGCCTGAAGGACCAGGCACTCGCGCAGTACCTGTCGACGTCGTATGCACGGCAGGCATTCGAGATCTCGCTGGTGTCGCAGGTGGCCGATCAATACCTGACGCTGCTGTCGACCGACGACCTGCTGAAGGTCACGGAGGACACGCTGAAGTCCGCTCAGGCGCAGTACGACCTGACCAAGCTGAGGTTCGACAACGGCACGGGCTCCGAGCTCGAACTGCGTCAGGCGCAGACGGTGGTCGAGCAGGCGCTGTCGAACCAGCAGCAGCAGGCGCGTGCGCGTGCGCAGGCACTGAACATGCTGGTGCAACTGATCGGCGAGCCGCTGCCGGACGATCTGCCGGCGGGCATGCCGCTCGACGCGCAGAACCTGCTGACGGACGTGCCGGCCGGGTTGCCGTCGGATCTGCTGACGCGTCGTCCGGACGTGATGCAGGCCGAGCAGACGCTGCTGGCCGCGAACGCGAACATCGGTGCGGCACGCGCGGCGTTCTTCCCGCGCATCTCGCTGACGGGCGCGTTCGGCACCGGCAGCCCGACGCTGGGCGGCCTGTTCAAGGCCGGCACGGCGGCGTGGTCGTTCGCGCCGCAGATCACGATGCCGATCTTCGAGGGCGGGCAGAACATCGCGAACCTGAACCTCGCGAACGTGCAGAAGCGCATCGAGATCGCGAACTACGAGAAGGCGATCCAGTCGGCATTCCGCGAAGTGGCGGATGGTCTGGCCGCACGCGGCACGTACGACCAGCAGATCGCGGCGCTCGAGCGCAACGAGCACGCGCAGCAGCGACGTTTCGACCTGTCGGACCTGCGTTACAAAAACGGCGTCGACAGCTACCTGTCGGTGCTGACCGCGCAGACGGATCTGTACTCGGCACAGCAGACGCTGATCAACGCACGACTGGCGCGCTGGACGAACCTGGTCACGCTGTACCGTGCATTGGGCGGCGGGTGGATCCAGCGGGCCGGCGAGACGCCGCGCGCGCCGGATGCGCCGGTCGACTACGACAAGGCGGCCGTTCCGGCGCCTGCGTCGGCAGCGGCGACGAACGGGTAAGTGAAAGGCGGGGCAGGAGCGGGCAACCGCTTCTGCCTGCCGAACCGGCGAGATGCAAAAGCGAAAACGCCACGGATGAAAATCCGTGGCGTTTTCTTATTGCTCGGCTGCTCACATCCGAAGCGATGTTGCGCTATGCCTGCTTTGTCCAAAGCGTGCGGCCGAAGAACGTCAGCGTGCGATCCCATGCCATTTGCGACCACACGGGATCGAACTGCGTGCCGGCGATACGGCCGGGGCCGACGGCCGTTTCGTTCGCGAACGCATGATGCGCGAGATAACGATGGAATTCGAAACCGACCTTCGCGTCGGTCAGCTTCTTCTCGAGCGCATCGACCTGGTCGATCGCGAAGAACGCATCCTGCGTGGCCCAGTGGCCCATCAGCGGCACCTTGAGCTTCGCCGGATCGAGGTAGTCGAGCGGCGGGAAGCCGTACCAGGTGACGCCCGCGTCCGCATCGGCGAACTGCAGCGACAGCAGCGTGAGTGCGCCGCCCATGCAGTAACCCGTTACCGCGACACGCGACGCAAGCGTCTTCAGATAGGTCACGGCGCCCGGAATGTCCTGCGAGGCCGCGTCGCCGAAATCGAGCCCGGTCATCAGGTGGTGCGCTTCTTCTTCCTCGACCGTCGACTTGCCGCGATACAGGTCGGGCACGAGCGCGAAGTAGCCGCAGCGCGCGAGGCGATCCGCGACGCCGCGGATCTGGTCGTTCAGCCCCCACCATTCCTGGATGACGACGACCGCGGGCGCGCCTTCGGTCTTTGCCGGCGTGGCGAGATAACCCTGCAGTTCCTGGCCGTCCGGGCGTTGAAACGTGATCATGGAACCGGATGTTTGAGACATGAAACCGCTCCTTTTCGAAAAATGCGATGAGTGCGGCATCGGGGCCGGCCTGCGGTGCGGCGACGATCGGGCAAGCCGGGCGTCGTGGTTTCCGCTCGCGTTCGTTTCGGCCGGCGCCGACCACGCGGCCATTCTATGCGCAAACACCGGCTGCCTGCGTGAACGGCACGGCGTTCGGAAGATCGCGTGCGATGGTGGGCGATCCGTTCCCGGAACGGATGACCGAAAAGCAACACCCCGCCCCGTTGGAACGGGAGCGGGGTGTTGTGCGGTGTGCCGCGCGCGTATCGGAATACGCCGGCGCGTGACGGGCGCTTACTGGCCGAAATACACGGAGTCGCGGCCGTCCTGCTTGACCGCGATCGCGCGGCCGGCACGCACACCAGCGGCGGCTTGCGCGCCGTAGCCGGTTTCATCGGCGTTCGTCACACGGGCCTGTGCGGTCTGCAGCGCGCGCGGGTAATACTGATCGGAGACTTCGGGCTTGTAGCCGGCCTGTTCGAGCTGAACGAGTTCCGCGCGCACCTGGGCACGCGTCAGTTGGCCAGACGGATTCGACTGTGCGAATGCGCCGTACGAGGCGGACAGGGCGGTTGCGGCGACGACAGCGTAGATGAACGACTTCATGATGACCTCCGGTTTCATTGATTTCGCGCTTCGCTTGTTGCGTTCAGCGGTTGATTGCATCGTAGCGATCGCGTTACCGGTCGGAAATACGCGTTCCAGCGAATAATTATTGCAACTGGGTAAACGATCTGAACGGGTGAGTATTTCGTCTGACGATTGCGAGCCTGTCCGGCGCTTGATCTGGACCACGGGCGAGGCCGTCAATGGAGCGATGTCGTCGCTCGGCAAGTGGCCGGACAACGATGAATAAATCGTATTCCGAAGTGTTCGAGTGGGGCTGACGACATCATCGTTCGTGTCGTATCGCGTGCGTACCGTGTCACTCGGCTAGGACTGCCTGCCGTTTCCGGTATTCGGCAGGTGTGATGCCGACGTGCCGGGTGAAAGACCGCCTGAGCGTATCGACATTCGCGAAGCCGCATTTCGCGGCGACCTGTTTCGGCGTGTCGTGGCCGTTCTCGAGCAGGTGGCGGGCTGCCGAAATGCGGGTCGCCTCGACCCATGCGGCAGGCGTCATGCCGACTTCCGCGCGGAACAGCCGCGCGAAGTGGCGCGGGCTCATGCCCGCATGCTTCGCCATCTCCGCCACCGAGTGCTCGAGTTCCGGATTGGCCGCGATCCAGCGCTGGACCTCCTGCAGCACCGAACGCCCGGCGGGGCGCGCCTCGCCCTTGCGGCTGAACTGGAGTTGCCCGCCCGGTCGCTTGAAGAACATGACCAGTTGCGCGGCGACGCGCCGCGCGATCTCGCGGCCGAGATCTTCCTCGACCAGCGCGAGCGCGAGATCGAGCCCGGCCGTCACGCCGGCGCCGGTGCGCAGCTTGCCGTCGCGCACGTACAGTGCATCCGCGTCGACGGCGAGCGACGGATAGGCTTCGGCAAGCGCGTCCGCGGCAGCCCAGTGCGTGGTCAGGTGACGCCCTTTCAGCAGGCCGGTGGCCGCGAGGATGAACGCGCCGGTGCAGATCGAGCCGTAGCGCTTGCTCTGCACGGCCGCCGCTCGCAGCCACGCGAGCACGTCGGTGCGCAGTGCGATCCGGCCGGCGCTCGGCGCGCCGGCGACCAGCAGCGTGTCGATGCGCTCGGGAATGTCGGGAACGATCCAGTCGGGCAGCAACTGCGCGCCGGACGAACTGCGGATCGGGCCGGACTCGCCCGCAATGATCCGCAACGTATAGAACGGTTTCCCGCATTCGGCGTTCGCTTGCGCGAAGACGTCGAGCGGTGCGGAGACATCGAGCAGTTGAACGCCCGGAACGGCGAAGATTCCCACGACCTTCGGCATGATCGATTGCGTGTTGTTTCTAACGTGACGGGTAGCAGTATAGAGGGGCCAGCGATGCACGGAGTGCGTGGCGGAGCCTGTTTCCGGCGTTCTTCCTGGCGTGCGGGCACCGTGTCCGTCTGTCGCGCAAAATGGCAGGATTTGACGCAATACGTCTATTGAAGCCAGCTATCGGGCTCCGGAGAATCAAGGGTGTTTTCAATGGAGGTCGATCATGACAGAGAACGTTGCAGGCATCACTATTCCCGATAGCCAACTGACGCGCGAGATCACCGAACTCGTGCGCGATACCGCGTCGCCGTTGCTGTTCCATCATTCCAGCCGCGTTTTCTATTTCGCTGCGCTTGCGGGCCAGCGGCGCGGTCTGAAATACGATCCGGAGTTGCTCTACTGCGGTTGCATGTTTCATGACATGGGGCTCACGCACAAACACAGCAGCGCGTGCGAGCGGTTCGAGGTGGACGGCGCCAACGCCGCCCGCGATTTCCTGACGGGCAAGGGCATCTCGCAGCAGGATATCGATGTCGTATGGACTTCGATCGCACTGCATACCACGCCGGGCATCCCGCAGCACATGCATCCGGTGATCGCGCTGGTGACCGCGGGCGTCGAGATGGACGTGCTGGGCCTGACGTATCCGGAATACAGCGACATCGAACGCGAGGCCGTCGTCCGTGCACATCCGCGTACGCCGCACTTCAAGGAAGACATCATCCAGGCGTTCTACGACGGGATCAGGCACAAGCCCGACACGACGTTCGGCAACGTGAAGGCCGACGTGCTCGCCGACAAGGATCCGCATTTCCGCGCCGGCAACTTCTGCAGCGTGATCCGGTCGTCCGCGTGGGCGGGCTGATTGTTCACGGTATGGCGCACGACCTCGGCTGCTGAGCGGAGATCGTGCGCGCCACGTGAATCGCGATTCGCGCATTATTCAGGAGTGCGATCATGTTGGGCCCGTCGAGCGATCGAAAGCTGATCGGAGCGAACGGCGCGCCGGTCGAAGATGACGTCAACATCCAGACGGTCGGCCCGCGCGGCCCCGCGCCGTTGCAGGACGTCTGGCTGATCGCGAAGTGATTCCGGAGCGGCGCGCGCGTGCGAATGAATCCGAAGCGTACGGCGTGTGGTGTGGCACAAGGCATTCGCCGATACACAAGGGCGAAAACCTTCACGGCAATCGGCTGGCGGTGGTGGTGGCACGTTTTCCGACGTTCACCGGTGAACTTGGTGTGGCCGACTCTGTTGGTCAGCACCACGCGCCGGATTTTCGGGGAGTCGCGGAACATCCTCCACGACAAGTCGGCAACTGTGTGAAGGCCGGATCGACATACGGCGTGGACATCACGGCGACATCGGGGCGGCTTGTGGTCTCGTCGAAGCAAGCCGGGCGGGCGGTACGGCGACACGGCATCGCTGCATCACCAGCGGAAAGGTAGCCGTTTATGGGGGCGCGATTCGTTGCGATGCCGGATTTTCGACCCATACGAGTGTTTCGATGGCGCCCACACCTCACGACATCTCCGACAGCCCGGTGTCGATGTGTGCTCGACACTGTTCGACGATGCCTGCAAGGGGGAGGCCGAATGGCCGACGAGGTCTCGCACCAGGTGTTCATGACCCACGACGGGAAACGTGCGGGATGGGAACGCATCCGGCGCGAGGCGCGGCGATGTGTTTCCGTCGTGACGAACGGTGAATTGCCGGGAGCGGCGTTCCGAGTGCCAGGGATCAGGGGCCGCGCTTGACGAAATCTCCGTGTCCTTGGTGAACCCCCGGCCTTGTCAGGAAGAAATGGGCGGCGGAGTGGGAGCGGATGAAATCAGTAAAGATGTTGTTACGTGACAACCACGTGATATTTCCCAGACTTTATATACTGAACAAATGCCTCCCGTCACCCTGGCGAATCTTCGATTCGCCCCCCAGTAACGTGCCTCCAGCCAGGTGGGTCATGTTCGCCCCCGCTTTTGCAGACGCCCTGACCTCCACCACAGCCACACTCTCCATCCACCTTCCGCCAGTTCCCGGCAAAACGCCTATAATGATTGGGCAAATTGCCTGGAGAAATCATGAGCACCATTGCTTTTCATCCTTCGGGCGTCGCGCATCCGCGTCAGGCCGAATTCACGATTCTCGAACAACTGCTGGCGATCCGAGTCCGATCGGGGGCCGATCTTGCCGAGTTGGCGAGCGCGCGCGTCGACGTCTCGGTGATCGACCGGCTGTCCGAGCGCGGGCTGAAATCGGACGAACTGGCCTTCATCATTCCGCGCCGCACGCTGAGCCATCGTCGCCAGGCGCACGAACGCCTGTCGCCCGAGGAATCCGACAAGGCGATCCGTCTCGCGCGCATCGTCGCGCAGGCGACGGCCACGTTCGGCGACCAGGACAAGGCGATGGCGTGGCTGCGCAACGGGCTCCAGCGCTTCGGCGGCCGCACGTCGCTCGACATGGCGAGCACCGAGCATGGTGCGCGGCTCGTCGAGGAAGCCCTCACGCAGATCGACGAGGGGTATTTCGCTTGACGACGCTTTGGCGGATCAGCAATTTCGCCGACCTGAAAGGCATCGGCGGGTTGCGCGCCGGCGGGCGTTGGCACTTCGCCGGGCAGCCCGTCGTGTATCTCGCCGAGCATCCGGCGCTCGCGCTGCTCGAGACGCTCGTTCATTTCGAGATCGCCACGGTCGCGCAATTGCCGAGCGGGTACCAGTTGCTTCGCATCGAGGTAGCCGATTCGGTCGATATCGCCGAAATCGCGGAGGGCGACGCGCCGGATGACTGGCGATCCAACGTCGACTGGACCCGCAGCGCCGGTACCGAGTGGCTGCACACGCAGCCGAGCGCGCTGCTGCGCGTGCCGAGCGTCGTCGTGCCGCACGCGCACAACTTCCTGCTGAATCCACTGCATCCGGCTGCTTCCGAGGCCCGTATTGCCGAAGTGATGCAGTCACCGTACGACACCCGGATTCTGCGGCTGGTCCAGTCGAAGCCGGGTGAATAGGGAACCGGACACACGGAGCCTGCGCCGAACGCAGGTTCAGCGCTCGTGTGCGGCGCGATCCGCAGCTGCATCGGGCGGTAGCGTCTGCCGGATGCGCGTGACCGTTCGTGTACTGACGAGACCGAGCATTGCACTGACGTCGGCATGTGCATGACCCGCAAGCAACTGGCGGCGCGCAACCGTATTGCGCAGCACGCGCGGGCTCATGTCCGCCGCGTGGAAGCCGATCGCGCTCAGCGCGTCGCGCACCACGAGCAGCAGGAACATGTCGTTCATCGCGCCACCGCCGCGCGGTGCGGGAAACAGCAACGCGGATGCCGGCGCATCGGCCGAGCGCGCACGCCATGCGGCGAGCGGCGCCAGTGCAAATTCGGCGAGCGCGATCCGGCGCGCCGGCCGTGCCCGATCGCGCGGCACGGATAGCGCCGGCGGCCGCGCGTCGAGATCGAGCGCGTCGTGCGTCGTCGCACGTATCTCCGCCGAAGTGATGCCGCTCGCGAGCAGCAGCGCGACGATCGCGCGATTCCGGCAATCGGCCGGCGTGTCGTCCGGTCGAGGCTGCACGTGGTGCTGAAGCGCCGCGTCGGCATCGGGCGGCAGGTAGCACGGCTCGGGCTCGCCGTCCGGCCATGCGAGATCACGCGTCGTCCGGCCGGCCGGATGAATCGTGCGCACGCCGGCCTCGACCAGATGCCGGCCCAACCGGTCGATCAGCTTCGCGTAGCGCACGCGAGTCGACGTGCCGGGCGCACAGGTGTGCTCGAGTTCCGCCAGGAAGGCCGCGACGTGGTCGGGCCCGAACGTGGCCAGCGACACGCGGTGCGCGATCAGATGACGCAGGAACCGTTCGAACATCGCGACGTGCTGCACGACCGAACGCGGCGCGAACGGCCGGCGGTCGGCACCGGTCGCGGCGGTTTCCTGCCATGCCCGGAAGGCGCCGACGGGGTCGTGGGTCCAGCGATTCGTGTCCATGCACGATTTATAGCCGGAACGCGGAGGCTCCGGCAATCGGTCAGATGGCCAGTCCGACGCAACCGGTGCGTCAGTGCGCGGGACGTGCGTCGACGATGCCGTCGTTGTGGAGGGCCCAGGCAAGCGAGCAGCCGCGTGTTGAAGAAACGGAGTGCGTCCGGTACCCAGTTCCATCGCGTCGGGGTCCGCATCCGAATCATCCGTGGCTGACCGACATGAGCCCGGCCTGTCGTGTGAGGAAGCCGGGTGTCGGGCCGGCAATCGCAAACGAACCGGCTGCTCGGCTTGCGATGTCGCTGGCACGCGGCACCGCGCAACGTCACCAGCCTTCACCATTAACCGTCGCGCGCACGCGAAGAAGCCGCAACCGCTGCCGCGCCAGCCTGCCCCCTCAGCCGCGCAAATGCGGCGAACGCCAGTTGCGTCGCGATGGCCGCGAGCGTGCCGGCCGCCATGCCGTTGCCGAGCACGATCTGCACGGGTGAGCTGAAATGGCGATACAGGTTCGGCACCAGGATCGGTGCAAGGCCGACGACGAGCGCGGCCGCGAGCGTGTACTGGTTGGCGCGCGCGTGCAGGTCGACGCCGGCGAGCAGCCGGATGCCCATCACGCCGATCATCGCGAACACGACGAGCGCGGTGCCGCCGACCACCGCGGCAGGTATCGCATAGGCGAGCCGCGCGAGCGGCGCGAACAGCGCGATGACGATCAGGATCGCGCCGGCCGCGGCCGTCACGTAGCGCGAGCGCACGCCGGTCGTCTGCACGACGCCGATATTCTCGGCGCTGGTCACGATCAGCGGCGTGCCGAACAGCGCGCCGGCGAGCGACGCCAGCCCATCGCCGCGTATCGTCTTCGGCACGTCGCGCGACAGCGAGATCGGCTTGCCGCACGTTTCGCCGACGGCGACCGTCTGCGCGGTGGCCTCGGCCATCGAGATCGCGGTGAAGATCAGCAGCGGCAGCGCGGCCAGCACGTCGAAGCGCGGCATCCCGAACGGCAGCCATACCGGATGCGTGAACAGCGGCCCGCGCCACACGTCGGCGAGCGCCGGCATCGCATCGAGCGCCCAGCCGAGCGTTGCGCCGGCCGTCAGGCCGATCAGCACCGCGAGGCGCCCGAGCGTGCCGCGGAACGCACCCGCGACGACGACCGTGGCGACGATCGTCGCCAGCGCGAGACCGAGCGCGCGCGGCTGCGCGAAGTCGGCCGAACCGGGCTGGCCGACGACGATCGTCGCGTAGATCCGGATCAGGTTGATCGACACGAGCAGCAGCATCGCGCCGACGACGATGCGCGGAAAGAGCCGCAGGCAACGCGTGAAGACGGGCAGCAGCACCCAGTAGAACGCGCTGGCGAGCAGCGCCGCGCCGGCGGCGGTCGGCAGGCCCGATTGCGCGGCAATGCCGGCGAACAGCATCGTCGGTGCGCCGCCGGGCACCATCACGAACGGCATGCGCGCGCCGATCGGACCGGCGCCGAGCGATTGCAGCAGCGTGCCGATCCCGCAGGCGAAGAACGTCGCGCCGATCAGCTGGACCGTCAGGTCCGCCGGCAGCGAGAGCACTTTTGCGATCAGGAACACGGCCGTGATCGGGGACGCGGCCATCGACAGCACGTGCTGCAGCCCGAACAGCGCGAGCTGCCACGCGGGCAGTCGTGCGTCGACGGGCGTTGGGATCGGATCGTGCGACACGGCAGGCCCCTCGGAAGCGAACGGCGACGAGCGCCGGAAACCGGCGGTGAACGGCAAGGTCAGGCCCGCAGCCAGGGCAGTTGCGCGGCGCTGTAGCGGAACGTCTGGAACACGCTGTTGAGCTGGCCGGGCCCGGTCTTGCGCGCGGCTTCGTCCGGGTATTCGGCGAACCACGGAATCACGTATTCCCAGACGACCTCGCCGGCGGGCGTCACTTCGAACAGGCGGCCTGTCGACGATTCGGTGACGTGCGTGTTGCCGTTCGGCAAGCGCTGCGCGTTGCCCATGAACGGCGTGTAGAACAGGTTCACGACGTCGTCCGCATACGACCACACGACGCGCTGCGTCGCCGGATCGATCTCGACGACGCGCGAGAACACGACGTGCGCGCCGTGGCGGAAATTGCCGTTGTCGAACGCGAGGATGTTGCCGTTCGCGAGCGGCACCGGCGCGTGCTGGTGCGACACGACGTCGGGCCCGATCCGCAGGTCGACGCGGCCGGTTTCGCGGTTCACGCCGATGATGCCCGACGTCGTGCGCAGGCTCATCAGCACGCGGCCGTTCGCGTCGACAGCGAGGCCGTTGACGAGCGGCCAGTGATAGCGCCCGAAGCCCGCCGCGATCGGGAAATCCTCGGGTCGCAGGTGTTCGCGCGCACGCCATTCCCACACGATCTGCCCGGCCCGGTTCACTTCGCGGATCACGTCCGCATACATCACTTCGTCGTCGCCGTGCGGCGTGCCGCCCGGCACGCGCCGCGCGAACGCGGCGTCGACCGGTTCGCACGCGGCGTACAGCAGGTTGCCGTTCGGCAGCCACTGCGCGTCGTGATGATGCGAGGGGTCCTCGTAGCGCCACACCGTTTCGCCTTGCGGCGTGACTTCGTAGAAGTCGCCGCCATGCCACATCGACCACGGTGCGTAGCGCGATTCGGAGTGCGGATGATTGCCGTTGTAGCCGAGGTTGCCGTTCGCGAGGATGACCGCATGGCGGCCGGGGCGCACGGGCATCTTCCACTGATGCGCGACTTCACCGTCGATGCCGACGAGATAGACGTTGCCGTCGGCCGTCTGCGGCGCGATGAGCGTATAACCGCCCGCGGACAGCGCGGGATCGTGGGCGATGAGGCCGACGCCACGGCGGCGCTGGGTAATCTGGTCGACGGTTGTCACTGCACGCTCCATTCGAATCGGACACGGGGATGCAGCGCAATCTAGACGATCCGGGCGATCGGTAAAATCGGATTATTCTTGACGGCCTGTTCGGAAAAAACTAACGGATCACTCATGCGTTCGATATCGCAGGCATTCCGCTGTTTCGACGAAGTCGCGCGGCGCGGCTCGATTCGCAAGGCGGCCGACGCGCTGCACCTGACTGCCGCGGCGGTGCACCAGCAGATCCGCAATCTCGAGGAGCAGGTCGGCGTGCCGCTGTTCGACCGGCTGCCGCGCGGCATGCAGCTGACGCTTGCCGGCGAGATCGTGATCGCGGCCGTGCGGCGCGGTCAGCGCGACTTCGACAACGCGCTCACGCAGGTCGAGGACCTGCGCGCGCTGCGGCGTGGCCACGTGAACCTGGCGGTGCCCGCATCGACCGCGGAAAAGCTCGTGCCCGACGCGATCCTCGCCGCGATGCAGCGCTATCCGGGCGTCACGTACAGCGTGCGCTCGGGAAACGGCGAAAGCATCGTGCGCTGGGTCGAGACGGGCGAGGCCGACATCGGCTATGCGTTGCGCCGGCGCACGTCGGCGGGCGTCGTCGAGGTGCGGGCGTTTGCCCAGCCGCTGGGTGTCGTCACGGCGCCCGGCCATCCGCTCGCGGCGTCAGGCGGCAAGGTGCGGATGCGCGACTGCTTCGCGTATCCGCTGATCCTGATGACACCCGACACGGAACTGCGTGCGATGTTCGACCAAATCGATGCACGGCAGCCGCGCAGTGTGCGACCGCTGGTCGAGACGGGTTCGGTGCCGATGGTGCGGCGCCTCGCGGCCGAAGGCGCGGGCGTCGGCTTCCTGATCGCCGAGAACGTCGCGGACGATGTGGCTGCCGGCCGGCTCGCGTGGACGCCGCTTGCCGATGCGGGCGCGCGCTCGTTCAGCTGCATCTACCAACGGGCAGACATGAGCGCGACTGTCGCCATGACGATGTTCCTCGAGTTCTTCTCCGATGCGATCGAAGCGATGGAACACGGTTTCGCGCGGGACGGCCGGACGGCCGGCAAGCGCCGCCGGGCAGCGCGATAACGACAGCGGCCACGCGAGCGCATCGCACTGCGATGCAGTGCAACACGCGTACCCGCGCGCGTGCGGTCGTGACGTTGTGCGTGCAACGTCCGGCTGCATTACTTCATTCCCTTATTGCGGAAAAAAAATTGTTCATGGGACTATCGAACGCGTTGTCGGCGCACCGAGGGGGTCGCAGGCAGCGTGATGTCCCTCGCAACGACTGACAAGAACATCGGCAGACAATGAACAGAACAGCGATCTTTCCGTATGCGTCCGCGTTGCTCGCGGCCGCCATGATGTCGGCCTGCGGCGGCAACGACATCGAAACCGACGCGGGCGCCACGACGACACCCACGGCCGACACGAGTTGTCTCGCAATCGACAACAGCGGCTCGACTGTCGTGGTCGGGTCGAACCAGCCGGGCGACCCGTCACTGCCGGAAGCGTCGTCCGGTTATCGCACCGGGATGAAGCCCGTCCATGCGAAAACGTATCTGGTCGCCACGTCGAACGCCTACGCGAGCGCGGCCGGTTGCGCGGTGCTGAAGAAGGGCGGCACGGCCGCCGACGCGGCGGTCGCCGTGCAGGCCGTGCTCGGGCTGACCGTGCCCGAAGCGACGGGCCTCGGCTCGGGCGGTGTGCTGCTCTACTACGATGCGCGGGGCAAGACGCTGCAGGCGTATGACGGCCGAGAAACCGCGCCGGCCGCCGCGACGGAGAACTACCTGCGCTATGTCGACGATGCGACCGACCACTCCGCGCCGCTGCCGAATGCGCGTGCGAGCGGCCGCTCGATCGGCACGATCGGTGTGCCGAGGCTCATCGAGGCGCTGCAGCAGGATCACGGCCGGCTGCCGTGGCAGAACCTGTTCGGCGATGCGATCACGCTCGCGGCCAACGGCTTCCCGATCGGTGGCCGGCTCGCCGACGCGATCGCGGCGAACGCCGCGAACCTGAAGCGCGACCCCGAGGCCGCTGCGTATTTCCTGAATGCCGACGGTTCGCCGAAGACGCTCGGCACCGTGCTGAAGAATCCGGCGTATGCGCGCACGCTGACGCTGATGGCGCAGTCGGGTGCGAACGCGCTGTACACGGGGCAGATCGCGCAGGACATCGTCGCGAAGATCGCCACGACGAAGGGCGCCGATGGCTCGACGCTCACGCCGGGCAAGACGACCGTCGCGGATCTGGCCGCCTACCAGGCGAAGCGCCGCGACCCGGTGTGCACGACCTATCGCAGCTATTGGGTGTGCGGGATGCCGCCGCCGTCGTCGGGCGGCATCGCGGTCGCGTCGGCACTCGGCATTCTCGAGAACTACGACCTGAAGTCGCTGAAGCCGACGGCGATCGATCTCGAAGGCGGCAAGCCGACCGTCGCGGGCGTGCACCTGATCACCGAGGCCGAGCGGCTCGCGTATGCCGACCGCGACAAGTACGTGGCCGACACGGATTTCGTGCCGTTGCCGGGCGGCACGTGGAATACGCTGCTGAACAAGCCGTACCTGAAATCGCGCGCGGCGCTGATCGACCCGGCCAAGAGCATGGGTACCGCGCAGCCGGGCAATCTCGGTGCGGTGCCGCTCGGGGTCGACACGACGTTGATCGAGCACGGCACGAACCAGTTCACGATCGTCGACGGCGACGGCAACGTGCTGAGCGCGACGACCACGGTCGAGTCGAGCATGGGTTCGTTCCACATGACCAACGGCTTCCTGCTGAACAACCAGTTGACCGATTTTTCCGCGAACCCGGTCGACAGTTCGGGCAATCCGGTGGCCAACCGCCTGCAGCCGGGCAAGCGGCCGCGCAGCTCGATGGCGCCGACGATCGTGTTCGGTCAGGCCGCGGACGGCTCGCGCGGGGACTTCGTGATGGCGACCGGTTCGCCGGGCGGCGGCACGATTCCGCAATACGTGGTCAAGACGCTCGTCGGCGCGCTCGACTGGGGGCTCGACGCGCAGCAGTCCGCGGGGCTCGCCGACTTCGGCGCGAGCAACAGCCCGACGACCACGATCGGCGGCGAGCATCCGAACGTCAACACGGCGAACAACGGGGCGAACGATCCGCTGATCTCGGGGCTGCTCGCGCTCGGGCACAAGGTGTCGACCTCCGCGCAGGCGAGCGGCATCAACACGGTGATGCGCGTGACGGTCGGCCAGTCGCCCGCGTTGCAGGGCGGCACCGATCCGCGGCGTGAAGGCGTCGTGCTTGGCGATACGTTCCGGCCATAATCGGGCGGTACGCGCGCGGCCCCGATCTGCCCGTATTGGCCGACGGGCGATCGGGGCCGTGCATCGTGAAGGAGCCGCAATGATGCATGCGCATCTGCTTGAAATGGACGCCATCCTGTCGGCGCCGGGCTTTTTCGATTTCCTCGCCGACCTGGATTGCGACCGCGCGCTGGACAGTCGCGACGCCGAGCCGTTCGACGCGCAGTGGATGGCGTCGTTCGACGAAATCGACGGTGATCCGGGCGCAGCGCTCGACCGGCCGGCCGTGGATGCGCTGAGGGAAAAGGCGTTCAAGCTCGCGTTCGGCGCGTCGGGGCATGCCGGCGTGGCGGCGTGCGTGTCCGACGACATCGAGCTGATCGCGAGGAGCCGGTTGTCAGGCCGCACCGACGGCTGGCCGACGAGCGTCCTTTGGAATGCTTATAGAAGCGGCCGGTTTCCCTGCTAGCCGTTTCCGGTCGCTTCCGGCCGTTTTGCCTGTCTGGTTCCGATCCGTGCGATCGGCCTTGTCTCCGTCGCGGAATGCGCCGCGCGACACGCGTCCAGCGTTTCCCCGTCCGCCGGACTATACCGTCCCGATCCCGTTGCAATCGCCCGATTGTCAAACTGTGTGAATCAATCGTCAGCATTTGCAACCGAAGTAACAGTCCCCGCAAATCAATCGTTTTGCACGATCGCGCCGCTACATTAGCTCCACCTGCCGCACGTCGCGGCGAGGCATGCGACAAGCCGCACGAAGGCGGCCCGCAGCAACAACGTCTTTGGGGAGAATGACCATGAACAAGATCCGTACGATTCTGGTGGGTGCTGCACTGACGGCAGTGGCGACTTCGGCTGCGTTCGCACAGACGGCGCAAACCGGCGCCCAGGGTTCCGCGGGTGTCGGCGCGCAGGTTCAGACGCCGCTGCTCGGCGGTGGCGTGGGTGTGCAGGCCGGCGCCGGCGCGAACGCGGCAGGCTCGGGTTCGGGCGCGGGCAACGTCGTCGGCGGTGCGCTGAGCGGCGTCGGCAAGACGGTCGGCGACGTGGGCTCGGCGGCCGGCAACGCGGCGGGCGGTGCGACGCATGCGGTCGGTTCGGCAGCGGGCACGGCGAAGGATGCCGCCGCATCGGCCGTCCACTCGACGAAATCGCATGTGAAGCATGTCGCGGGCACGGCGAAGAACCACGCGCAAGGCGCGGTGTCGACGGCAGGCGATGTCGCCGGCGGCGCGAAGGCGAAGGCCGGTGAGGCGCTCGAAGGTGCGACGAACGCGGTGCAGGGCGGCGCATCGGTCGGTGTGAAGGGTTCGGCGTCCGCGCAAGGCGGCGCGCTGTAAGCGTCACGCTTCCCGTCAAGGCCCGGCCCGCTTCGATGCGGGCCGGGCTTTTCTATTGGCGCGCGCGGCGCGCCGTTCAACGCATCCTCGATACGGGGATGCGTCGACGTTCGCCACCGATCCGGCGCGCGACCCGTATGCACGCCTTTGCCTGGGGCCGCCGGCACGTGCCCGCAACGGGCGGTGTGCGCGCCCCCTGCCCATTGCCCGCCCGCCATGCTTAAATAGCGGGGCTCCCGATCGCCGGGCCGCCGGGATCGCGGTGCCGGCCGACACGGGCCAGCATGTCCGATCGACATCGTGACGACAGACGACACCAAAACGCCGTTCCGGCCAGTCCGGCGCGGCCCGATAACATTCCGAGGCCTCACGTCATGACCATCCTGTTCCGTCTTCTCGCGCTCGCCTGCGCGCTCTGGCTGGCCGCCTGCGCAGCGCCGCCCCCGCCGTCCGCCAGCAGCGGCGCGTCCGCCGCCGCGCCGAATGCCAGCGAACGCCGCGGGCTTGGCACCGCGTGGGGCGAGTCGGTGCGATCCGAAACCCGCCAGGTCGATTTCGAACGCGCGGATCCGGCGAAGCCGACGGATCTCGCGTCGGTCTATTACAACGATGCGTTGCCCGGACATCCGCCCGCGTCCCAGGTTCGCCGGTTGCCGACCCGCGTCGCGCTCGCCAACGGCGACATCGCGCTGTCGTTTACGGACGAAAATGGGGCGCCGCTGCGTCTTGCGCGCAGCAACGGCCGCTGGCACATGGCGGGCGTCGAAGGTTCGCGCTACATGATCGTGCTGCGCAACCAGGGGCGCCGTACGTTCGAAGTCGTGTCGACCGTCGACGGGCTCGACGTGCTGTCGGGGCGGCCGGGCAGCTACACGAATGGCGGTTACGTGCTGTATCCGGGCCGCACGCTGACGATCGAGGGCTTCCGCAAGAGCCGCGACGAAGTCGCCGCGTTCCGCTTCGCGGCGGTGCCCGACAGCTACGTCGCGAACTCGAAGTACGGCGATTCGGCGAACGTCGGCGTGATCGGCGTCGCGCTGTTCGCGCAGAAGGAGAATGAAGAGGAAGCGCTGCGCCGCAACGCGAATCCGTTCCCCGGCAATGACAACGGCTATGCTCCGCCGCCGGTGCCGCGCGGCGAGTGACGTTGCGTCGTGGATCGGCCGCGCGCGTCGCGGCGAACGATGCGCGCGCAGCGATCCTGGGTCGCCGCGGCCCGAGCGGCATGCCGGCGCATGCGACGGACTTCACGACGATCCTGCGCGATTCTTGCGGCCGCGGATCGGCCCGATGAGATCGTCGATTGCATTGAGGCTCGCGGCGCTGGCGCTGCTGGCCTCGAATGCCGCCGTCGCATTCGCCGAAACGCCGGCGCCGGAATCGGTGCGGCTCGCCAACGGTCACGAGATCGAATGGGCGAGCCCGAGGCTGTTCGAGGTCGATGCGGCCCGTCACACGAAATCGGCACTGATCGTGCCGGCTGCGCTGCGCCGTGCATTGGCCGACGCATCGAGCGTTGCGTTCCCGTCGGGCCGTTCGAAGCGGATCGACGGCAACGACTATCTGCTGGTCGTCGTCAATCGCTCGTCGAGCAGCCGTCCGACCGGATATTGCGGCGCGGGCGAAGAAGGGTCGCTATACGTGCTGGAACTGCGCGGCACCCGTGCGGTGCCACGTTTCTCGCTGCCGGTCCAAAGCTGTCTCGATTCCGTTTCTCTCGAAACCGACGGTGGAACTCAGTCGCCTTACCTGGCGATCGCGTGGCGCGACGATCCGGCCGCCATCGACATCCGGTGGGAATATGTCGCGCATGGCGGCGCGCTGCATCGCGTTTATCGTTTCGTGAACGGCACATTTGTCGAGACCGAGGTACCGCAGTAACACGGTCATCCCGTGGCACGATGGCGATTCGAATTCGCATCGCGTGCTTTCCTCCCTTCCGGCTCCACGGAGAGCGTCATGTCGTTACCCGCTTTCAGGTACCATCCCGACCCGCTGGCAACGGGCAGCGTGATCCGCTCGGACGTGCGCTGCGTGTGTTGCGGCGATGCACGTGGTTACGTCTACGCCGGCCCCGTGTATGCGGTCGACGAGTATGAGAATTGCATCTGCCCATGGTGCATCGCCGACGGTTCGGCGCACGCGCGGCTCGGCGCAACCTTCACCGACACGGACGGCATCGGCGGTGGCGAATGGGACGAAGTGCCCGACGCGGTCGTCAGCGAAATCGCTTGTCGCACGCCGGGCTTTCAGGGTTGGCAGCGGGAGCGGTGGTGGACGCATTGCGGCGATGCCGCGCAGTTCATCGGCCGTGCGGGTGCCGGAGAACTGCGTGCGCTCGGCCCGCAGGCAGTCGCGTCGATTCGGGAATCGACCGGACTCGACGAGGGCGCGGAGTGGGAGCATTTCCTTGCCGCACTCGACAAGGACGGTTCACCGACCGCATATATGTTCCGCTGTATCCGTTGCGGCGAACCCGGCGGCTATCAGGATTGCGACTGATGGCCTGGCTCACGGCATCGCGCGGCGATCGCCGGCTTTATCGTCATGAAACAGAGGAATCTTCGTGAAGTTCATCCACGCGGCAGACATACACCTTGACAGCCCGTTGCACGGCCTGAGCGCGTATCCCGACGCGCCGGCCGCGCAGTTGCGCAACGCGTCGCGCGAGGCGCTGCGGCAACTCGTGGATCGTGCGATCGAAGAGGAAGTCGCGTTCCTCGTGATTGCCGGCGACCTGTACGACGGCGACTGGAAGGATCACAACACGGGCATCTTCTTCGGCCAGCAGATGGGGCGCCTGCGCAAGGCCGGCATCCGTGCGTTTGTCCTCGGCGGCAACCACGATGCCGAAAGCGAGATGACGAAGAAGCTGACGCTGCCCGACAACGTCACGGTGTTCGGCCACCGCAAGGCGGAAACCCACAAGCTGCCTGAATTCGAAGTCGCGCTGCACGGGCAGAGCTTCAAGGACAAGGCCGTCGTCGACAATCTCGCGATCGGCTATCCGGACCCGGTCCCCGGTTACTACAACATCGGCGTGCTGCATACGGCGCTCGAAGGCTATGCGGCGCACGCGAACTATGCGCCGTGCACGCTGGCCGAACTCCACGCGAAAGGCTACGACTACTGGGCGCTCGGCCACGTGCACGAATTCCAGCAATGGTCGGGGCCGTCCACCGTGGTGTTTCCCGGCAACCTGCAGGGGCGCCACATCCGCGAGACGGGCCGCCGCGGCGCGGTGCTCGTGACGGTCGAGCAAGGCCGCACGCAGGTCGAGCGTCTGTATCTCGACGTGCTGCGCTGGGAAGCCGTGTCGGTCGACGCGTCCGATTGCCTTACCGTCGCCGACCTGTCGAGAAAGATCGGCCAGTCGCTGGAAGCGCTGCTGACCGTCGACGGCCATGTGCCGCGCGCGGTGCGCGTGACGGTTGCGGGGCGTACGCCCGCCCACGGCCTCTTTTTCGGCCGCGCGCCGCAGTTGCGCGCGGAGGTGCTGAACCAGATCGGCATCATCGGCAACGAGCGGCTGTGGCTCGAGAAGGTCCGGCTCGCGACGTCCGCGGCCGATCATCAGCCGGGCGAAAGCGAGCAGCTCGAAGCGCTCGAGGACCTGAAGCAGATCCTGGCCGACGCCGCGCGCGATCCGGATTTCCTCGAGTTGCTCGAACGCGACCTGAAGCCGTTCGTCGGCAAGGTGCGCAGCGACGTGAAGGAAGAGGTGCCGTTGTTGGCGATGGCACGCGCGGGCGAGTTCACGGCACTCGTCGAGCAGGTCTGGCCCGCGTTGCTTGCGCGGCTGGCGAGGGGGGAGTAAGCGATGCGGATCAACCAGCTCGATCTGATCAAGTACGGCAAGTTCACCGACGAGACGCTGCGTTTTCCGTCGGCCGGCGAGGATTTCCATGTGATCGTGGGGCCGAACGAGGCCGGCAAGTCGACGATCCGCACGGCCGTGTCGGAACTGCTGTTCGGGATGAAGCTGCAGACGCCCCTCGATTTCCTGCACAGCACACCGGAACTGCGGATCGGCGGCGTGCTGGAGAGCGGCACGGGCGAACTCGCGTTCCACCGCGCCCGTGGGCGCAGTCCGCTGCGCACGCCCGCCGACGACAGGTTGCCCGACGATTACCTGGCCGCCGTTCTCGACGGCGCCACGCGCGAGTTCTTCGAGCAGATGTTCGGGCTCGATCACGGGCGTCTGGTCGCCGGCGGCCGGAGCATTCTCGACGCATCCGACAAGCTCGGCCAGGTGCTGTTCGAATCGGCCGCCGGAGTCGGCAGTCTCGGGCCGGTGCGCGAGGAGCTCGATGCGCGTGCGGTCGAGCTGTGGGCGCCGCGTCGCAGCGGCAGCGCGTTTGCGCTCGCCGAAACGTCGTTCAACGAAGCCGTGACCGAACTGAAGACGGTTCAGGTGCGCACGCGCGACTGGGTCGAACGCAAGGACGCGCGCGAAGCGGTCGAACAACAGATCGAGCAGGCGCGCGCGGAACAGCGCCGGCTCGAAGCGTTGCGCTCGAAGCTCGAGCGCGTGCGACGGCTGGCGCCGTACCTCAAGGAGCTGACGGTCAAGGACGCGGCGCTCGCGGAACTGGGCGCGGTCGTCGAGTTGCCGCCCACCGCGTATGCGGATCTGTTGAAGGCGCAGGGCGATCTCGCGGCCGAACAGAAGGTGCTCGAGGAACGGCGTGCCGACCTGCTCGCGAAACGGCAGGCACGCGATGCGATCGAGGCCGACGCTGACACGCTGGCGCTCGAAGCCGACATCGAGGCGCTCGATCGGCTGCGCGGCGCGTGCATGAATCACGCGCAGGATCTGCTGCTGCTGGGTGCGGACGTCGAGCGGCACCTGTCCGCCGCGTTCGCCGCAGCCGCCCAGCTCGACTGGCCGACGGACGAAGCGTCGCTGCGTGCGTCGCTGCCGACGGCGCTGTCGCTGAAGACCGTGGCCAACCTGTTGCGCGAACACGGCGCGCTGCACCAGGCGCTGGCCGGCGCGCGCGAATCGCTCGACGAACGCACGCGCGACCTTGCACAGGTGCGGGAACAACAGGCGCGCCTGTCGACCGTCGATGTGCCGGAAACGCTGCGCGCTGCGCTGGCCGATGCGCAGGGCTTTCGCAACAGCGGCCAGCGCGAGCAGGCGCTCGAACAGGAAATCGCTGCTGCCGAACGCACACTGTCCGGCGCACTCGATGCGCTCGGCCGGTGGCGCATGCCGGTCGACACGCTGCGCGCGCTCGACGTCCCGTCGGTGGCACAGCTCGGTGCGCTGCTGAAGGAAGACAGCGAACGCGCGAGCGCGGCCGCTGCCGCACGCGACGCACGGGACGGCGCGCTCGAAGAGCTCGAGCGGCTCGAACTGCAGGAGAAGCACTTCGCGGAGAACCACAAGGTCGTCACGACCGCCGACGTGCTGGCAGCGCGTGCGCGGCGCGACGGCGCGTGGGGCGATATCCGCAGCGGCGCGACCGATCTCGCGACGGGCGCGCCCGCGCTCGACGATGCGATTCGCCTTGCGGACGAACTCGTCGACGCGCAGTTGGGCGCGACGCAGGCAGCGGCGACGTTGCAGTCGCTGCGTCAGCAGGTCGAATCCGCGCGTGCGGGCGTGGCGCGCAGGCAGGCCGCACTGGACGAGCGCGAGCGTGAGCTCGCCGCGCATCGCGACGCATGGGCCGCGCTCGCGACGACGGCCGCGGTGCCCGGGATGCCGCTGGCGGCGATGGGCGACTGGCTGGCGAAGCGCGACACGGTGTTCGCCGCGCAGGCCGATCTCGATCGCCAGCGTCGCGAATTCGACACGATTCGCGCTGCGCGGGCCGGTGCCGAAGCCGCGTTGCGCGCGGCGCTGCGTACCGTGCCGCGAGGAGGCGAGTCGGATGGTCTGGCGGCACTCGTCGCGACCGCCGAGGCTTTCGTACAGTCGGCCGAGAAAGCGCTCGCGCAACAGGACAGTCTCGAGGAGCGCGCGCGGGAAGCCGAACGCGGATGCGCGACGGCGCAATCGCGGGCCGGCCACGCGCAGGCGGCCTACGACGCGTGGCACGCGCAATGGCGCGACGCGCTGGCCGACGCGAAGCTTTCCACGAGCGCGGCGACGCTGGCCGCGGCGGAAGGTGCGCTCGCGCTTGCCAACGCCGTGACGGCCGAACTGGCCGATGCCGACGCGCCGCGCAACCGGATCGTCGCGATCCGTGCGGAACTGGCCGCGCTCGAGGCGGGCGCACGGCGGCTTGCCGCGGCGCTCGCGCCGGAATGGCTGACGAGCGGCGACTGGCCGGACGTCGCGCACCGGCTGACGATGCGCCTCGCCGCCGCCAGGGAAATTGCGCGTGCGATCGATCGGGCCGACGAGGCCGTGCGGCAGGCCGACGGCAAGGTCGCGGATGCCGCCGCCGCGGTGGCCGGTGCCGAGGCACGCGTCCAGCCGCTGCTGCAACTGGCCGGTGTCGTGTCGATCGATGCCGCGCTGCCGCTGGCCGAACGCTCGGACCGGCAGCGCCAGCTCCGGCAGGCGGTCGATGCCGCGCACGAGGCACTGGTGCGCGACGGCGACGGCCTGTCCCGCTCCGCCGTCGAAGCCGAGGTCGCGGAGCAGGACATCGCCGACGTACCTGCGCACCTCGAAGCGGTGAAGCAATCGCTCGCCGATATCGGCAAGCGGCTCAACGAGCTTTCACAGCAGCAGGTCGTGGCCGATCAGGCGTTCGGCGCGATCGACGGCCAGGCGAGCGCGGCCGTTGCCGAGTCGAAACGGCAGGAAGCGCTGGCGGCGATGGGCGATGCAGCCGAACAGTACCTGGAAGCGGCCACCGCAAGCCGGTTGCTGAAGTGGGCGACGGATCGCTATCGCGACCAGAAGCAGGGGCCGATGCTCAGGCGCGCGGGCGAAATCTTTGCCGGGCTCACGCTCGGCGAATTCTCGCGGCTGACCGTCGATACCGAACGGACGCCGCCCGCCCTGTATGCACGGCGGACGAAGGGCGCATCGGTCGAGGTTGCCGGGTTGAGCGAAGGCACGCGTGACCAGTTGTTTCTCGCGCTGCGGATCGCGGCACTGGAACTGCAGCTCGGCAGCCGGACCGCGCTGCCGTTCGTGGCCGACGATCTGTTCATCAACTTCGACGACGCGCGCGCGAAGGCCGGCCTCGACGCGCTGCGCGATCTGTCGACGCGAACCCAGGTGCTGTTCCTGACGCACCACGACCACCTGCTGCCGCTCGTGCGGGACGTATTCGGTGCGCAGGTCAACGTGGTCGAGCTGCAGCGCGCGCCGGTGAGCGCGTGATGCGGGGTGTGCCGGGATGCCGGCGCACGGGCGCGGTCATCGCGTGCAGGTAGTATGTGCGGTTCCGAAATGCGCGCGGCCGGTTCTGCCGGTCGCGGGTCTGGCCATACGAGGGGGGAATATGAAAAAGCTGGTAGCTGCCATCGCGTTCGCGGCGGACAAGCATCGCAATCAGCGGCGCAAGGACGAAGAAGCGTCGCCGTACATCAATCATCCGATCGCGCTCGCCGACGTGCTGGCCAACGAGGCCGGCGTCGAGGACGAGCGGGTGATCGTCGCGGCCGTGCTGCACGACACGGTCGAGGATACGGAGACGACCGAGCAGGAGCTGCTGCGGCTGTTCGGCAAGGACGTGGCGGACATCGTGATGGAAGTCACCGACGACAAGTCGTTGCCGAAGGAAGAGCGCAAACGCCTGCAGGTCGAGCATGCGGCGACCATCAGCCGGCGCGCGAAGCTCGTGAAGCTGGCCGACAAGATCTGCAACCTGCGCGACATCGCGCGGCATCCGCCCGCGGACTGGCCGCTCGAGCGCAAGCAGGCGTACTTCGACTGGGCGAAGTCGGTCGTCGACCCGATGCGCGGCGTGCATCCCGGTCTCGAAGCGATCTTCGACACCGCCTACGACGCACGGCCGGCGGACTGAGGCGCCCGCATGCGATCGGCCCGATCCGCTGGATCCGCGCGGCAACCGCTGGCCGTGGCGGGTGTCGATGTGGGTGGCGAAAAGAAGCAATGCGATCTCGTGATCCTGCGCGGACCAACGGTCGTTTGCCGCGAGGAACGAATCGCGCCCGAGGCGGTGCCTGCGCTGTGTCTCGCCCATGACGTCGTGGCCGTCGGTGTCGACGCACCGAGCGTGTGGTGGACGGGGAGCGGGCGCCGGGCGGCGGAACAGGCGCTCGCGCGCGAACGGATCTCATGCTTTCCGACGCCGTCACGGGAGCAGGCAGTTGCGAGCACGTCAGGCTTCTTCGACTGGATGTTCATGGGAGAGCGTGTCTACCGCGTACTCGCGGACGCCTATCCGCTGCTGACCGGCGCGCGCTATGCGGGCGGGCGCGCGAGCTTCGAAACCTATCCTTATGCGATCACCTGCGCAATGCTGGGCAAGACTGTTGCGTCGGCGAAGCAGAAACGCAACCAGCGCCGGCAGTTGCTGGAGCGACTGGGGATCGATGTGTCGACGCTGAAGTCCGTCGATGCGCGAGACGCGACCCTGTGCGCGTTGACCGCGCAATACGTCATCGACGGGAGTGCGCACGCGTATGGCGATACGGAGGGCGGATATATCCGCGTGCCGATCGTGAACGAGACGATCGCTCTCGACGCACCGTAGTCGTGTCGCGCGGCCCGGGCGAGGCGCGTAGCAAAAAGGTGAGCTTTTTCGGGAGGGGCGCGGCCGGTGTGCCGGCGAAGGTGTCGGGCTGCGATTGCCGGCCGGCAAGCATCGGAATGGTTGGCGCACACGGCGTTAGGCCGGTGCGCTGCGCGATCCCGGGCCGCGTTACTCAATCCTCGAGGATGGCTTTCGGCACGCTGGACAGGTCACAGGCTTGCGCCTGTTCGAAGTAGCCTTCGGCGTCGTCGATCATCACGACTGCGACGTCGATCAGTTCGTCGAGCCGTTGCAGCAGCGATTCGCGCCACTCGATGTCTTCGTCACGCTCGGGCGTCTTGTCCAGCTGCTCGATGATCGAGTCGGCGGTCTGCAGGAAGGGAATCGCCTGTTGATAATTTTCGATCGAGACCATTGCCGCGTTGCGCGCGCCGACGAGCCGCTCGCGGTGCTCGTCTGCCAGTTCGGATTCGCCACTGATTCGCGGCAATACATCCGAGATGCGTTGCAGAAGCGGCGGAGCCTGTTCTTCCAGGATGATGGCGCGCTCGCGGAGCGCTGCATATTCGTCGCGAAGGTCGGCGTCGCCGGATTGAGTCGTGCTGTCCATCGTGGATATGAGTGCGTGGTTCGGTCGCGGCATGATACTCGACAGCACCGGATTCCTTGCCCGTTCCGCGTCCGTATATATAGAGGGACGTGAGGCATACGTCACACCAATAGAGGGTTGATCGCGTTGCAACGCGCGGCTCGTCGTGAGGCCAGTCCCCGTGCGCGCCAGCGCACGGGGACTTTTCAAAATATTTTCACAAAGGGCTTGCGTGGATGAGGGCAGGTGCTTAGAATCACGCCTCTTTCGCGCTAACGGAAACGCGGCGCGGGAGAGGGAAGCGAAGCTGGTGGTGTGCTGCAGTGATGGGCGCGCGGCTGGCGAAGAAAGTTGAACCCCGCAGTCGCAACGATGTAGTGTAAAAAGTTGTTGACGAACTGCGAAACACGGTTCATAATCTCGCTTCTCTGCTGCTGAAAACGCAGCGCTGCCGGGAAACACGAAGTTCCTCGCAAATTGCTCTTTAAAAATTAACAGCCGATAAGTGTGGGCGCTTGATGGAAGCGAGCTGATCCTCGGAT
>NZ_WIXR01000081.1:0-10433 GCF_019425585.1 Burkholderia sp. COPS
AGTGTGAGACTCTTGATACTTTCGCTATCTGATCCGAGGATCAGCTCGCTTCCATCAAGCGCCCACACTTATCGGCTGTTAATTTTTAAAGAGCAATCTGCGAGGAACTTCGTGTTTCTCAGCAGCGCTGCGTTTTCAGCAGCAGAGAAGCGAGATTATGAACCGTGTTTCGCAGCTCGTCAACAACTTTTTACACTACATCGTTGCGACTGCGGGGTTCAACTTCCAGGCCAGCTGCGCGCCCAAGACTGCAGCACACCACCAGCTTCGCTTCCCTCTCCCGCGCTGCGTTTCCGTTAGCGCGAAAGAGGCGTGATTCTAAGCACCCTCTTCGAACTGCGCAAGGGGTTTCTCAAAAAATATAAGACCCCGCACGCTGTCGCGTGCGGGGTCTTATATAGGAGCAACTCAACCGGTCAGCCAGCGCGCGCCTGGCGCGCGACGATCTCCATATAGTGATCGAGATCAGGCGTCACCTTGCCCTCTTCCTTTGCCGTATCGTCCCAGCGGCGCAGACGCAGCGCATCCTCCGCGAACGGGCGCTGCAGGAACGCCGCCGTCTCCTCCTCACTGAAGATGCCGCCCTGCAGCGCGAGACTGCGCACCGAGTCCGGCGACAGGCTCTCGAAGTAGCCGGTATCCGTGCGGCACAGGCAGCGCTTTGCGTCGACGTGCAGCCGGATCGGCTCCAGCACCGCGTCGGAAAACAGCGGACGCAGGAACGGCAGCACGTAATACTGGTGCAGATCGTCGATCCCGCGCGCACTCGGCGTCTCGCCCTGGCGATTCAGCAGATGCCCGAGATCGTGCAGGAACGCCGCCGCGACCAGCGCTTCATCAGCCCCCGCCTCTTCCGCCAGCAATCCGCTCTGCAATGCATGCTCGAGCTGCGTGACCGGTTCACCGCTATAGGCCACATGGCCATGCTCGCGATACAGCCCGTGGATATCTTCCACCGTCAATGCCATTCATTCACTCCCAAGGCAGCGAAAACGTCTTCAGGTTCGTGAAGCTCTTCATCGCCTCCTGAACGCCTTCCTTGTATCCGAGCCCCGAGTCCTTGATCCCGCCGAACGGCGACAGCTCGATCCTGTATCCGGGCACTTCCCATACATTCACCGTGCCGACGTTCAGCTCGTTCACGAACCGCACCACCGCCGCCGTGCTGTCCGTACAGACGCCCGACGACAGCCCGAACGCCGTCCCGTTGCTGATCCGGATCGCGTCGTCGATCGTGTCGAACGCAATCACCGGCGATACCGGGCCGAAGGTCTCCTCGCGCACGATCGTCATCGACGGATCGACGTTGTCGAGCACGGTCGGCGCATACAGCGCGCCGCGCCGCACGTTGCCCGTCAACAACCGCGCGCCCTGCGCGACCGCCTCCCCGACCCGCGCCTCGAACAGCCGCGCCGCGTCCTCGTCGATCACCGTGCCCATTTCGTTCGCGGGATCGAACGGATCGCCGTACTTCCATGCGCGCGTCTTCTCGACGAGCAATTCGGTGAAGGCGGGCGCGATCGAGCGCTGCACCAGCATCCGCTTGACGGCCGTGCAGCGCTGGCCCGAATTCCGGTACGACCCGAGCACCGCCAGCGACGCCGCGCGTTCGAGATCGGCATCGTCGAGGACGATCAACGGATCGTTGCCACCCAGTTCCAGCACGATGCGGCGGTAGCCGGCCCGCGCGGCAATCGCCTTGCCGATCGCCACGCCGCCCGTGAAGGTGATCAGCGACGCATGCGGGTGCGTGACGAGCTCGTCCGCGATCTCGCGCGGATCGCCGGTCAGCACCTGCAGCATCGGCTCCGGCAGACCGGCTTCAACCAGCAGGTCGGCCAGATAGAGCGCCGACAGCGGCACCTTTTCCGACGGCTTCACGATCACGCGGTTGTTGGTCGCGATCGCCGGCGCGATCTTGTGCGCCACCTGGTTCATCGGATGATTGAACGGCGTGATCGCAACGATCACGCCATCGAGCGGCTGCCGCTGCGAAAACACGCGGCGGGCCTTGCCATGAGGCGTCAGGTCACACGAGAAACTCTGCGCATCGTCGCGCAGCGCCTCGACCGCCGCGAACTTCAACACGTCGGCCACACGGCCGATCTCGTAGCGGGAGTCCTGCTTCGACAGCCCCGACTCGAGCGTGATCAGGTCGGACGCTTCCTCGGTACGCTCGCGCAACAGCGCAGCCGCGCGTTCGAGGATCTCCGAACGCTCGTAACGCGTGAGCGTCGGCCGGTACGCCATCGCGTAGTCGAATGCCGCGCGCACGTCGTCGACGCTCGCGAGCGGCACCGTACCGACGCGCGTGCCCGTGTAAGGGTCCATGACGTCGAGCGTGCGTTCGCGCGTCGCGCGCGTGCCGCACCAGCGCAGCGCCTCCGCGCGAAACGCCGGGTGATCGTGTCGGGGGTGAGCCATCATGTCGCGACCCGGTTCAGCACGAAATCGAACACGTCGAAATTGCGCGGGCGACGCGCAGGATCGACCGGCTCGATACGGCGATTGAACAGCAGCGGTACTTCCTGCTCCGACACGCCGCCATGCGAACGCAGCGGCACCGTGAGGCCCGACAGATCGTGTTCGCGCTCGCGCGTGCCGAGCGTCATGTCGCGGCGGCCGATCACGACGAGATCGCCGATCCGGTCGGCCGGCAGCTCGAAACGTGCCGCGGCTTCCGCGCTGTCGAGCACGAGCTCGACGCCGTCGAGGCCGCCGACGCGCCACATCGCCTCGGCCCGGTCGACACCCGGCGCCAGATAGACCGTGGCAAACGAGCCGAGCGCGCCGTGGTGCACGACGTACGGATCCGTGATCGGCAGGATCACGCGCGCAGCCTGCGCGCCGTACCACCCGTCGAAGGCATCCTGCAGATAGATGACGTTCGGCCGGCCCGTCGCGGGATCGTGCTTCGCGTTCATCCCGTGGTCGGCCGTCAGCCCGATCGCCCAGCCGAGCGCGTCGAGCTGCGCGAGATAACCGTCCATCATCGCGTAGAACGCGTTCGCGCCGGCACTGCCCGGCGCGCACTTGTGCTGCACGTAATCGGTGGTCGACAGGTACATCAGGTCGACCTGGCGCGTCTGCGCAAGCCGCACGCCGGCCGCGAACACGAATTCGGACAGCGCCGCACTGTAGACGTCCGGCGACGGCAGGCCGACCCAGTCGAGCACGTCGACGATTCCGTTTTCGGCGAGATTCGCCTGCGCGGCCTTCTCGGCCGAAAAGCAGATGCCGTTCATCTGCCAGCCGAGCAGCCGGCGCAGCTTGTCCTTCGCCGTCACGACGGCCACCCGCGCACCGGCGTCGGACGCCGCCGCGAGCAACGTGCCGGCCCGCAGGTAGGCCGGGTCGTTCATCATGACTTCGGCGCCACGCCCGCCGTCGGCGGCCGGATCCCAGAAATAGTTGCCGCAGATGCCGTGGACCGACGGCGGCACGCCGCAGACGATCGACAGGTTGTTCGGGTTGGTGAAGGTCGGCACGACGCAATCGGCGCGCCAGGCCGTGCCTTCCGCGATCATCCAGCCGATGAACGGCGCGACACCCGCTTCCACCGCCCGTTCGAGATAGTCGTACTCGCAGCCGTCGACGCAGACGACGACGGTCGGCTCGACCGGCAGCCGGTAGTGCCGGCCGTTGACGTCGACCGAGCGACCCGCAAGCGCCGTCGGGATACCGGCCGCCGACGCGTCGCCAGGTTGGCGCAATGCGAACGCGGCGTTCATGATGCCACCCGCTTGCCGCGCGGCACGCGCGCGGCGATCAGCAGCAGCGCCGCGAGCGACGCGCCCAGCATCAGCAGCGACAGCGCCGACGCCGGCAGGTAATACCCCCGCTCCACCTGGCCGATCACGACGATCGGCACGGTCGCGAAGCCGGGCGGATAAACCGTCAGCGTCGCACCAAGCTCGCCGAGCGACAGCGCGAAGCCGAGTGCGAGGCTCGCGCGCAGCGCCGGCACCAGCTGCGGCAGCAGCACGCGGCGCAGCACCATCGCGGGCGGCGCGCCGAGGCTCGCCGCCGCTTCGCGCAGCACGGTCAGCTCCGGACGCAGCGCCGCGGCCGCGCAGCGATAACAGAACGGCAAGATCAGCGCGAGCTGCACGAGCACGACGATCGCCGCCGAGCTCGACAGGTCGACCGGTTTCTGGTGATACGCGATCAGCACCGCGAGCCCGAGCACGACGCTCGGCACGCCGTTCGGCACCATCACGAGGGCATCGACCACCGCACCGAGGCCGCGCCGGTCGCGCCCTTCGAGCGCCAGCGCGAGCCACAGCCCGAGGACCGTGCCGACCGCCGACACGCCGAAGCCGATTTCGAGGCTCGTCAGCAGCGCGTCGTATTCCGGCGACCCGAGCCGCTCGAACCAGCGCAGGCTGTAACCGGCCGGCAAGATCGTGCCCGACCACTGCGTCGACACGCTCGACAGCGCGACGACGATGACCGGCAACACGAACAGCCAGAAGCACGCGAACGCGGCCAGCGCGAGCGCCGCGCGCGATGCATGCTTGAGCACCGTGTCGCCCCAGCCGATCTGGTGGCGCGGCACGCCCTGCCCGATACGGAATTCAGCGGACATCGTTCCCTCCCGTCGCGCGCCGGTTCACCCGGCGATAAACCGCATACAGCGCCAGCGACAGCGCGAGCATCACCACCGCGCCGGCCGATGCGGTCGGCAGGTCGAGGTCGACGGTCGCGCTGCTGTAGATCGCGACCGGCAGCGTGACGAGCCGCGCGCTGCCGAGCACGAGCAGAATCCCGAATTCGTTCAGCGTCAGCAGGAAACACAGCACGGTGCCGGCGGCGATGCCCGGCCACGCGATCGGCAGCACGACGCGGCGGGCGAGCATCCAGCCGGACGCGCCAAGGCTGCGCGCGGCTTCGATCAGCCGCAAATCGAGCGTCGCGAACGATGCGAGCGTCGGCCGCACGACGAACGGCGTATAGAACACGGTCTGCGCGAGAATCACGCCGCCGATGCCGAACAGGAAATCGAGCGGCGCATTTTCGAGATGAAACAGGTGCTGCAGCGCGATGCTGATCGAGCCCTGCGAGCCGTACAGGAAGATCAGCGTGAACGCGACGAGGAACGACGGAAACGCGACGTACAGCTCCAGGAAGCGCGTGACGAGCGACGCGCCCGGAAACGGCTTGAAGAACAGCAGCGCGGCCAGCAGCACACCGAGCACCGACGCGGTGCCGGCGCTCGCGAATAGCACGCCGAGCGTGGTCAGCAGCACGTTGCGGGTGTCGGGGTTGCCGAAGAACGTCCGGTACGCGGCGAAACTCAGCCCGTGGTCGCCCGACACGCTCAGCAGCACGAGCCGCACCAGCGGGTAGACGACGAGCGGGCCCAGCACGACGATCGCGAGCACGGCCAGGTGCAGGTCGCCCATGCGCTTGCGGCGCCGCGCGGCGGCGGCGTGCGCGGCGGCCGACGCGAGCACGTGCGGCGGCAGGCCGGCTTCAGGGCTCGATAAGGACGACATCGTCTGCCTCGCAATGCAGGGAAACGCGCGCACCGCGCTCGGGAGCCGCGCCGCGGCCGCGTTGCATCGTGACGCGCACGGGCTCGTCGGGCGCCGCATCGATCGTGACCGCGATCGACAGGTCCGCGCCCTGCCATTCGACGGACGACACCGTGCCGTGCAGCCCGCCCGCGGCGGGCGGCATCACGGTCAGGCGCTCGGGGCGCACGCACGCCACCTTGCCACGCACTTCATGGCGCGGATCGCCGAGCGGGAAGATCACGTGCGGCGGCAGCAGGTTCGCCGGGCCGAGATAACGCGCGACGTAGCCGTCCCGCGGCGCGTCGTACAGCTGCTGCGGCGTGCCGAGCTGCGCGATGTGGCCGTCGCGCATCAGCAGCGCGCGGTCGGACAGCACGAGCGCGTCGTCGCGGTCATGGGTCACGCAGACGACGGTCAGGTTCGGCAGGCGCTCGTGCAGCGCCTTCAGTTCGCTGCGCACCGACGCGCGCAGGTTGGCGTCGAGCGCCGACAGCGGCTCGTCGAGCAGCAGCACGTCCGGCTCGATCACGAGCGCGCGCGCCAGCGCGACGCGCTGCTGCATTCCGCCCGACAACTGCGCGGGCAGGTGATGGCCCGCATCGCCGAGCTGCACGAGCTTCAGCGCATCGGCGACACGGCGCGTCACTTCCGACGACGCCATGCCGCGCGCGCGCAGCCCGAAGGCGACGTTCTCGAACACCGACAGGTGCGGGAACAGCGCGTAATTCTGGAACAGCAGACCGAGATTGCGCTTGTGCGGCGGCGCGTAGGTCAGGTCGCGTCCGGCAACGGTCAGCGTGCCGGTCAGGCCGTCGGCCTTCACGAACCCGGCGATGAAGCGCAGCAGCGTGGTCTTGCCGCAGCCGCTCTTGCCGAGCACGGTCAGAAATTCACCGGCACCGATCGACAGCGACAGATCTTCCAGCACCGTGCGTGCGCCGTAGCGCACGCTCAGGTGTTCGATCTGCACGCCGCCCGGCGCGCCGGACCGCAGCGTTGCTCGCGGTTCGGCGGCGCCGAATGCGCCGGGATGGGTCAGGGTGGTGTCCACCGGGTTCATCCTCTTGCTCACGAATACAGGCGGCGTGCGCCGATCACTTCGGCTTGACGACGTCGAGCTGCTTGCCCGAGCTGCCGATCACGTCCTTCTTCCAGCGCTCGATCCACACCGGCTTCTTCGCCATCACCTGGGTCCAGTCGACCGGGATCAGCTTCACGCCCGCGATCGCCTTCTTGACCGCTTCGCCGTTCTTGCCGGCCAGCGGCACGTCCGTGCGGCCCGGGATGCCGTACATGTCCGGCACCTTCGACTGCACTTCCGTCGACATCAGGTAGTCGATCAGCTTCTTGCCGGCGTCCTGGTTCGGGCCGCTCTTGATCAGGCCGATGCCGTACGGGAGCTGGAACGTGGTCGGCTGGTCGCCGTCCTTCGCGGCCAGGAAGATCGGCTTGACGGACAGCGCGCCGTGTTCGGCATCGTCGAGGTCCATCTGCAGGTCGCCGTTCGCGACGCTGATCTCGTTACGCGAAAGCAGCACGTTCAGGTAGCCCGTGCCCTTCGTGTGGAACTTCACGCTCTGCGACAGCTTCGCGAGGTAGTCGAACGCCTTGTCCTCGCCCATCAGCGACGTCGTCAGGATCAGCACGGCCATCCCGTCGCCGGCCGTGGCCGGGTTCGAGTACGCGACCTTGCCCGCATAGGCCGGCGACAGCAGGTCGGCGAACGTCTTCGGCTGGTTCTTCACGACGTCCGGGTTGATCGCGAACGAGAAGTAGTTGTTCACGAACGTCGCCCACGTGCCGTCTTCCGCCTTCGCGATCGCCGGCACGTTCTTGTAGTTCACGCTCTGGTACGCCTGCAGCAGGCCCATCTGCCCGGCTTGCTGAATGAAAGGCGGCAGCGTGACGATCACGTCGGCCTTCGGGGAATTCTTCTCGATGTTCGCGCGGTTGACGACTTCGCCGCTGCCCGCCGTCACGATGTTGACCTTGACGCCTTCCTTCTTCTCGAACGCCGGCAGCACATCGCGATAGAGGTTCTCGAGACCGTCCGCCGTGTACAGCACGACCGCGCTCGCCGCATGCACGGGCAACGCGGCGCCCAGCAGACCGGCGACGGTGGCGGCCAGTGCAAGCTTGCGGAACGCGCCGGCAGCGGCGCGCGAGGAATTCTGCAGTGTCATCTCACTTCTCCGTAGGCGGAACACCAAATGGCCGGGGCACGATCCGGCTCTCCTGTTATCTCCGGGCAGGCCGATCAACGGCCTGCCTCGCCGCCGCGCCGAGGTCGGGTTTCTCGCGGCAAGCGAAGGATCACAGCGTTCGATGACAAACCCGTGACGAATGCCACAATTTCCAAAAAATGACACATTTTGCCAATATCATGCAAGTCATTCAGAAATGCCGCCCGGCGTTTCTTTCGACCTTTGCAAGGAAAAACCATGTCCGATCCGATTCTTCTTACGCCCGGCCCGCTCACCACCTCCGCCACAACCCGCCACGCAATGCAACATGACTGGGGCTCGTGGGATGCCGCTTTCAATCAACTGACGGCCAGCGTCTGCGCAGACCTCGTCGCCATTGCGCGTGGCGGCGACGAGTACGTGTGCGTACCGATGCAGGGCAGCGGCACGTTCTCGGTCGAAGCCGCGCTCGGTACGCTGGTGCCGCGCGACGGCGTCGTGCTGGTGCCCGACAACGGCGCGTATTGCGCGCGCATCCTGAAGATCCTGGGCCGGCTCGGTATCGAAGCGATCGCTTTGCCGTTCGGCGAGGATGCGGCCGTCGATCCGGCCGCGATCGAAGCCGCGTTCGCGCGCGAGCCGCGCATCACGCACGTCGCGCAGGTGCATCTGGAGACAAGCGCCGGCATCCTGAACCCGCTCGACGACATCGCCGCCGTGTGCCGACGCCACGGCAAGCGGCTGATCGTCGACGCGATGAGCTCGTTCGGCGCGCTGCCGATCGCGCTGGCGGGCAGCGGCATCGATGCGCTGATCTCGGCAAGCGGCAAATGTCTCGAAGGCGTGCCGGGGATGGGGTTCGCGATCGTGCGGCGCGATGCGCTCGAGGCCGGCGAAGGCAATTCGCCGTCGCTCGCGCTCGATCTCCACGATCAGTACGCATACCTGCGCAAGACGGGCCAGTGGCGCTTCACGCCGCCGACGCACGTGATCGCCGCGCTGCGCGCCGCACTCGACCAGTATCTCGCCGAAGGCGGCCAGCCGGCGCGCGGTGCGCGCTACGCGGACAACTGCCGGACGCTGGTCGAATCGATGCGCGCGCTCGGCTTCGCGCCGTTTCTCGATGCGAACGTGCAGGCGCCGGTGATCGTCACGTTCCACGCGCCCGACCACCCGGCCTACGATTTCCGCCGCTTCTACGACGCCGTGCGCGATGCCGGCTTCATCCTGTATCCGGGCAAGCTCACGCAGCTCGAGACGTTCCGCGTCGGCTGCATCGGTGCGATCGATGCCAACGATATCCGGCGCGCGGTCGCGGCGATCGCGCAGGCGGTCGAATCGCTCGGTATCGCGGTGCAGCACGCATAAGGGTGCACGCAACGCGTCGCGCCAACAAAATCTATGGTCAGCCCGATTTTTGCAAGCGAGGCAGTGTTGACCTAAAGTGGACTTGCTCGAATCTATCCGGGGTCGCGGATGGGAAAGATCCCGCCCCATGATGGGAGCCGCGCCGGACAAACCTCAAAAAGCCCTCAGCATTGAGGTGCTGGTTTTTGTGTCAGGTTACTTGCCCGGCCGTTGAGTCGTTTATGCCTTCACGTATCTCGCGTCGCAAAACCAGAGGTGACTACTGAAACGGAAGCTGTAAGCGATGGGAAGCGTCAGGCCGGCAGAGCCGTCGGTACGCTTCGATAGCGCGTCCCTTTGGCGAGGATGGCCCAGGCGATCCTCGCCAGTTTATTGGCCAGGGCACAGGCCACCACATTCGAGTGTCGTCGCGCCAGCAAGTTACGAATCCAGACGCCCAATGCATCCGTGCGGTGCTCGATGCGCTGCATGATGGCCCGCGCACATTGCACCAGCAGCCGTCGCAGTTCCTTGTCGCCGCGCTTGCTGATGCCCAGTAGCGTTGGCTTGCCGCCGGTGCTGTACTGCCGTGGCACCAGGCCGACCGAAGCTGCAAACTGCCTTGCCGAACCATATTGATGGGCGTCGCCCAACTCCGACATCAACACGCTGGCGGTCATCGGGCCAATACCGGGAATCTCGAGCAGCCGTTCGCTGCGTTCGTCCTCGTGTAGCTGGGTGAGCAGTTCGCGCTCAAGCTGGCGGATCTGCTCGTCCAGATACTTGAAGTGCGCCTGCAAGCGTTCAAGCACGGCCACCAGCCTCGGCGGCAACGATTCCGCCTCCAGCACGGTGGGGAGTCGCCGGATCACCGCCATGCCGCGCGGCAGGCTGATGCCGAACTCCAACAAAAACGCGTGAATCTGGTTGATCGTGCCGGTACGCTCCCGCACCAGCCTCTCGCGCACGCGGTGCAAGGCCGAAACGATCTGCTGGGCTTCGTTGTGTGGACTCACGAAACGCATACTCGGGCGTGAAGCCGCTTCGCAGATCGCCTGGGCGTCCGCGAAGTCGTTCTTGTTGCCTTGCCGGAACGGTTTGACGAATTGAGGGGAAATCAGCTTGGCCTCGTGGCCCAGCGCTTGAAGTTGACGGGCGATCCAGTGCGCACCGGCGCAAGCCTCCATGACCACCGTACAACTCGGAAAATTGCCCAAGAGCGTGAACATCTGGCTGCGCGTGAGCTTCTTGCGCAACACCTGCTTGCCTGACACATCCTGCGCATGCAGATGGAAGCAATGCTTGCCCAGATCGATCCCGACTAGCGATACCGTGTTCATGATGGCCCCCTGAAAGGACAAAATCCTCACTCAGCGTAGTCCAC
>NZ_WIXR01000082.1:0-8405 GCF_019425585.1 Burkholderia sp. COPS
GATTAAATGTGAGACAGGTGCTAAGCTGTCGGGTTAAACCTGTTACTGTTTTCGGTTCGGTTAAGAACCGGTCGCTCACTCAAAGCTGACAGGAATATGAATTGCTTCATAAACCTGACTTACTTTAGTGTGAGACTCTTGATACTTTTGCTATCTGATCCGAGGATCAGCTCGCTTCGATCAAGCGCCCACACTTATCGGCTGTTAATTTTTAAAGAGCAATCTGCGAGGAACTTCGCGTTTCTCAGCAGCGCTGCGTTTTCAGCAGCAGAGAAGCGAAATTATGAACCGTGTTTCGCAGCTCGTCAACAACTTTTTACACTACATCGTTGCGACTGCGGGGTTCAACTTCCAAGCCAGCCGCGCGCCCATCACTACAGCACACCACCAGCTTCGCTTCCCCTTCCGCGCCGCGTTTCCGTTAGCGCGAAAGAGGCGTGATTCTAAGCACCTGCCCCCATCCACGCAAGCCCTTTGTGAAAATATTTTGAGAAAGCCCTCGTGCGCTGGCGCGCACGGGGGGCTGGGACTCGGTGGGCCGCCGGAGGCAATCGATCACCAGGGCACCGGCAACACTTCCCTCTATATATGGAAGCCCATTACTTGCCGCCCACCGCGGCCTGCAGTTGCTCGACCGGCACCGCGTCGGCCATCGCCGTGTATCCCGCGTCGCTCGGATGAATGCCGTCGCCACTATCGAATCGACGCTGCAGCACGCTCGGGCGCGCCGGATCGCGCAGCACCGCGTCGAAGTCCACTACGCCGTCGAACCCGCCACCGCTCCGGATCCACCGGTTCACCTCGAGCCGGATCGCCTCGCGCCCCGCCGGCAGCCCGGCCGGCGTCAGCGTCGCACCGAAAACCTTCACGCCCTGACGGTGTGCCGCGTCGATCAGCCGGCGGTAGCCGTCGATCAGCGATGCAGCCGTAACCTGCGTATGCGGGTGGTCGCAATCGAGCCCCGCGCGCGGCGGCATCGCCGCAAAGTTGATGTCGTTGATCCCGATCAGCACGATCGCCGCCTTCACGCCCGCGCGCGACAGCGCATCGCGCTCGAACCGCGACGCCAGCGACGTGCCATAGCACGCCGAATCGCTGAGCAGCCGGTTTCCGCTGATCCCGAGATTCGCGACGCCGATCGATTCCGTGCCCGAGGCGGCCAGCCGACGCGCCAGTGCGTCCGGCCAGCGACGGTTCCGGTTCACGCTGGAGCGCAGCCCGTCGGTGATCGAATCGCCGATCGCGGCTACGCTGGCGCGCGCGGAACCGGTCTCGACCGCGAGCTCGGTCACCCATGCAAATTGGGTAAAGCGGGTGCGGAACGCGGCAGCCCCCGGGTCACTCACGTGCTCGCCCGGCACCGACACATAATTGAACTGGTTCGACACGCGGTGCCAGACCGTCATCCGCTGGTTCGGCCCCATCTGGAGGCTGATCGCATACGGCTGCCCCGCTCTGACGTCGATCCCCACCGGATCGCTTTCGAGTTCCTGGCCCGGCGCAAGCGTCACCGACACCTTGCCGCCGAACCGGACCGGCACGGCCGCATCGCCGGACAGCGCCGCGCCTTCGCCAGCGCGCGCGAGGCTCGCCGCCTCGACGACGAGGGGGGAACGACCATATGCATTGCTGACGCGGATCCGTGCGGCGCGCCCCGACACTGTCGGATAGACGATCTGGCGCACGGTGCGACCGGCAACGTCGGGCGCGCGATAAAGCGGCGGCGGTGCGGCAAGGTCGGGAATCGGCTGCAACGCGGTCGCCCACGCGGCAACCCATCCCGCCGGCGCGGCCGAAGCCGACGCCGCGAGCGGCGACACAAAAGCGGCCGCACCCAGCACGGCCGCGGCGATATTGCTTCGGAATGACATCGGCAAAATCCTCGTCGGAAAGCGGGCATTGTGCCGCAGAAGGCGCGGCTCCCGCGTGCCGGACGCCATCGCGCAGCATCATCGCGCCCCGATGTCCCTCGTTTACCCGAGTCTTTCCGCAAATCCGCAAGAAATTTATTAACCGACCGGTCGGTTGGTTTATACTTCGCACACATTCAACCGGACGAGAGCCTCGCCATGTACACGCAATCCCTCGACATCCCCGGCAACGTCGCGCCGCTCGACGCCGCAGCCGAGTCGCCCGAGCAGGCGCGGTTCGATGCGGTCATGGCCGCCGACGGCAAGATCGAACCGCAGGACTGGATGCCCGATGCCTATCGCAAGACGCTGGTTCGCCAGATCTCGCAGCACGCGCACTCGGAAGTCGTCGGCATGCTGCCGGAAGGCAACTGGATCTCCCGCGCGCCGAGCCTGAAGCGCAAGGCGATCCTGCTCGCGAAGGTCCAGGACGAAGCCGGCCACGGCCTCTATCTTTATAGCGCGGCCGAAACGCTCGGCGTATCGCGCGATTCGCTGATCGACGCGCTGCACGCCGGCAAGGCGAAATACTCGAGCATCTTCAACTACCCGACGCCGACCTGGGCCGACGTCGGCGTGATCGGCTGGCTGGTCGACGGCGCGGCGATCATGAACCAGATCCCGCTGTGCCGCTGCACGTACGGCCCGTACGCGCGCGCGATGATCCGCGTGTGCAAGGAAGAATCGTTCCACCAGCGTCAGGGCTTCGACGCGCTGCTGTCGATGATGAAGGGCAGCGACGCGCAACGCGCGATGGTCCAGCAGGCCGTGAACCGCTGGTGGTGGCCGGTGCTGATGATGTTCGGCCCGAGCGACGCCGATTCGGTCCACAGCAACCAGTCCGCGAAATGGGGCATCAAGCGGATCACGAACGACGACCTCCGGCAAAAATTCGTCGACGCGACGATCGACCAGGCGAAGGTGCTCGGCGTGACGCTGCCCGATCCCGACCTGAAGTGGAACGAAGCACGTGGCCACCACGACTACGGCCCGATCGACTGGGACGAATTCTGGCGCGTGGTCAACGGCGACGGCCCGTGCAACAAGGAACGCCTCGCGACCCGCGTGAAAGCGCACGAGGACGGCGCCTGGGTACGCGAAGCCGCCCTCGCCCACGAAGCAAAGCGCCGCGCGCGCGCCGAACAGCACGCCGCCTGAGCGGCACACCATCGAATTCAGGATTCAGGAGAAAGTGATGAACAAGGAATGGCCGATCTGGGAAGTGTTCGTGCGCAGCAAGCAGGGGCTCGACCACAAGCATTGCGGCAGCCTGCACGCCGCCGACGCGTCGATGGCGCTGCGCATGGCGCGCGACGTCTACACGCGCCGCCAGGAAGGCGTGAGCATCTGGGTGGTGCCGTCGTCGGCGATCACCGCGTCGGATCCGAGCGAGAAGGCCGAGCTGTTCGAACCGGCGGGCGACAAGATCTACCGTCACCCGACGTTCTACACGCTGCCCGACGAAGTCAACCACATGTAACGCCCGCGCCATGACGATCACGCCCGAACACCTCTCCTACGTGCTGCGCCTCGCGGACAACACGCTGATCCTCGGTCAGCGCAATGCCGAATGGTGCGGCCACGGCCCGATCCTCGAGGAAGACATCGCGCTCACCAACATGAGCCTCGACCTCATCGGCCAGGCGCGCATGCTGTATACGCATGCGGCCGAACTCGAGCGCCAGCTCACCGGCGCGACGAAGACCGAGGACGATTACGCGTACTTCCGCACCGAGCGCGAGTTCGCGAACTTCACGCTCGCCGAACTGCCGCATTACGGCCCGCTCGCCGGCACCGCGCACGCCGACAAGGACTACGCGGTGACGATCGTGCGCAACTTCCTGTACTCGGCGCTGATGCTGCACGTGTGGACCGCGCTGGAAACGTCGGCCGACACGCAGCTCGCCGCGATCGCCGCGAAATCGGTGAAGGAAACCCGCTATCACGTGCAGCACGCACGCGAGTGGCTCGTGCGCCTCGGCGACGGCACCGACGAATCGCACCGTCGCGCGCAGGACGCGCTCGACTACCTGACGCCGTATACGCGCGAATTCTTCGCCGCCGATGCGATCGACGACGCAGTCGCGGCCGAGGGCATCGCCCCGGCACCGGCCACGCTCGAAGCGGCGTGGCGCGCGGACGTGGACGACGCGCTCGCGGAGGCGACGCTCACGCTGCCGGCCCCCGTGCAGCATGTGACGACCGGCAAGCAGGGCGAGCATTCGGAACACATGGGCTACCTGCTCGCGGAACTGCAAAGCCTCGCACGCCAGCACCCCGGCGCGACCTGGTAACCCCGACGCCACGGAGCCCGACGATGTCCGTCCAGACCGCCCCCGCCAACGCCGCGCCTGCTGCGCGCCGCGACGATCCGCTGCTCGCCCGCGCATGGGACGTGCTCGAAGCCGTGCCCGATCCCGAGATCCCGGTCGTGTCGATCCGCGAGCTCGGCATCCTGCGCGACGTCCGCCGCGCGGACGACGGCCAGCTCGAGGTCGTGATCACGCCGACCTACTCGGGCTGCCCGGCCATGTCGCAGATCGCCGAAGACATCGCCGCCGCGCTGCAGGCCGCCGACCTGCCGCCGCACCGGATCGAGACGGTGCTCGCGCCCGCGTGGACGACCGACTGGATCACGCAGGAAGCGCGCGACAAGCTGCGTGCGTACGGCATCGCACCGCCGGTCGGCCAATGCGGCGCCGCCGCGCCGCGGGAAAACGTCGTGCGTTTCGTGCCGCGGCCCGTCGCGACGCCCGCGTGCCCGCGCTGCGGCTCGGCACGCACCGAGCGTCTCGCGCAATTCGCGTCCACGGCCTGCAAGGCGCTGTATCGCTGCGTCGACTGCCGCGAACCCTTCGACTACTTCAAACCCTACTAATCGATATGGCGACCCCGCAATTTCATCCGCTGCGTATCCGCGACGTGCGGCCCGAGACCGCCGACGCCGTGACCGTCTCCTTCGACGTGCCGCCCGAGCTGCGCGACGCGTACCGCTTCACGCAGGGCCAGTTCGTCACGCTGAAGACCCACATCGACGGCGAGGAAACGCGCCGCTCGTATTCGATCTGCGTCGGCACGACGGACTACGACCGTGACGGCGAACTGCGCATCGGCATCAAGCGCGTGCGCGGCGGCCGCTTCTCGAACTTCGCCTTCGATACGCTGAAGCCCGGCCACACGATCGACGTGATGACGCCGGACGGCCGTTTCTTCACGCACCTGAACGCCGACCACGGCAAGCAGTACGTCGCGTTCTCCGGGGGCTCGGGGATCACGCCGGTGCTCGCGATCGTGAAGACGACGCTCGAACTGGAGCCCCGCAGCACGTTCACGCTGATCTACGGCAACCGCAGCGTCGACGCGATCATGTTCGCGGAGGAGCTGGAGGACCTGAAGAACCGCTACATGAACCGCTTCGTCCTCTATCACGTGCTGTCGGACGACCAGCAGGACGTCGAGCTGTTCAACGGTGTGCTCGACCAGGCGAAATGCGCGGAATTCCTCGGCACGCTGACGCCGGCCGACGCGATCGACGAAGCGTTCATCTGCGGCCCGGCGCCGATGATGGACGCGGCGGAAGCGGCGCTGAAGGCAGCCGGCGTGCCGCAGGCGAAGGTGCACGTCGAGCGCTTCGGCACGCCGCTGCCGCAAGCCGGTGCACCGGTCGTCGAAATCACCGACCAGACGCCGGCGGCCGACCTCGAAATCGTGCTCGACGGCAAGAAGCGCAAGCTGCGGCTGCCGTACGAAGGCGTGAGCCTGCTCGATATCGGCCTGCGTGCGGGCCTCGCGCTGCCGTACGCGTGCAAGGGCGGCGTGTGCTGCACGTGCCGCGCAAAGGTGCTCGAGGGCGAAGTGCGGATGGAGAAGAACTACACGCTCGAGGAGCATGAAGTGAAGGACGGCTTCGTGCTCACGTGCCAGTGCCACCCGATCAGCGACAAGGTCGTCGTGAGCTTCGACGAGCGCTGAGCGACGTCGCGTCGCGGCGCCGGGCGGTTTCTCGCCGTCACACATCTCGCTTACACTAGGGGCCGCCGGCCGGCTGGACATCGCAACGTCCGCCCGGCCGGCGGTTTTCTTTTGTTGACGACAGGCCGATGAGTACCATTCATGTGATTCAGGGCGGCACCGCCGCCGCGTCGCTGCGCGAGGCACTCGCACAAGCCGGGCGCGACGAGCACGTCGTCGGATTGCTCGACGATCTCGGCGTCGGGCCGCTCAAGGGCGCCGACGAGACGCCCGACACGCGCGCAGCCTTCTGGCAGCGCGTGCTCGGCGACCAGATTCCCGACTGGAATGCAGAGATCGAAGCCGAGTTCGCACGCCTCGACCAACTGGCGACGGAGACGGGCCAGGTGGTGGTGTGGCATGCGCCGAGCGTCGGCGACAAGCTGCTGCTGCGGCGCGTCGCCTATCACCTGCGCAATGTCCCGCAACGCCTGAACGAAGTGCGGCTGTCGGCCGCCGACCTCGATCCGGCGCAGCGCGCGTCGCTGTCGCGCACCGACCAGGCATGCGCGACCGGCATGTTCTCGCCCGCCGAACTGGCGCGCAAGCGGCCGGTGGCCGCGCCGATCTCGGTGCTGCGCATCGGCCGCCTCGCGCTCGAATGGCAGGAGGCGAAGCACCAGAACGCCGAACTGCGCTACTGGGTCAGCAACACGATCAAGAGCGGCCACTATGAAGAACTCGACGCGCTGATCCTCGCGCGCGCGGAAACCGACTGGCTGCCCGCGCGGCGCCTCGTCGGCAGCATCATGGCCGACGCCGATCGCGGCGGGCTGTTCGTCAGCGACTCGATCGCCTGGTGGCGCTGCCGCGAACTCGCGGCGGCCGGCCGGCTCGAGCTGCAGGACGACACGCCCGACGCCCTCTCCTCCACGCAGGTGCGCGCGGCCCGCGCGGCCGCCACGCACCGCTAATCTTCCGCATTCGACCATGGCCCGTACCCGAGCGCCCGACCACGAATCCCAGCGCGAGCAGATCCTCGATCTGGCCGCCGACAAATTCGCGCAGACGAGCTACCCGAGCACGTCGATGTCCGATCTCGCGACCGCGAGCGGCACGTCGAAAGCACGCCTCTATCACTATTACGAGAGCAAGGAAGCAATCCTGTTCGACCTGCTCGACCGCTACACGAAACGGCTGATGCTGATCATCGCCGAGGTCGAGGGGGCGAGCCAGCGGCGCGGCCTCAGCGAGCGTGACGCGTTCGCGGAGCTCGTGCGCGCGTTCCTCGCCGAATACGAGACATCGCACAGCCGCCACGTCGCGCTGCTTAACGACGTGAAGTATCTCGAGGACGCGCAGCGCGAAATCGTGCTCGACCGCCAGCGCGACATCGTCGCGGCATTCACGCGACAGCTGGCGCGCGCGTACCCGGACCGCATCTCGAAGGAAAACCAGACTTCCGTGACGATGATGGTGTTCGGAATGATCAACTGGACGTTTACGTGGCTGAAGCCCGGCGGCCGCCTCGGCTACCGCGACTTCGCCGAGCAGGTGATCGACCTGATCGAACGCGGGCTGTCGACGGCCGCCTGATTGCCGCGCAGCAGCAAACGTTGCTCTACGGGCACACTGCGACCGGCCGCCGCGCATTTCATATGATGAATTTTAAATCCATTAAAAATCAAATAGATAGCCGATTAACTAAGCGGATTTAGAATTCATCCTCCAGCTCAAACATCGTTAAATACGGGTTTTCCCCAATCCGAGGGCTGACGGTCGGGTAAAATGCTGCTGCATTGCACAACCCGCTGTACGGTCACACATTGAGGAACCCACGATGAACACGCGATTCAACGGCACGGCCGATGTCGTCGGCACCGCCGGTACTGCGCCGGTTCTCGTCAGGGAACTGGCTTCCAAAGACCGTGAGCAGATGCTCACCCACTTTCTCTCGCTCGACGAAGAGGACCGCCTGCTGCGCTTCGGCCAGATGGTGCCCGACCACGTGATCGAGAACTATGTCCGCACGATCGACTTCGGTCGCGACACCGTGTTCGGCGTGTTCGACCACGACCTCGAACTGATCGGCGTCGGCCACCTGGCCTACCTGCCGGCCGAGGGCGACAAGCGCACGGCCGAATTCGGCGTGTCGGTGCTCGAAAGCGCACGCGGCCGCGGTGTCGGCTCGAAGCTGTTCGAACGCGCGGCGATCCGCAGCCGCAACACGCACGTGACGATGCTGTACATGCACTGCCTGTCGCGTAACGCGACAATGATGCACATCGCGAAGAAATCCGGGATGCGGATCGAGTATGCGTACGGCGAAGCCGATGCGTACCTGTCGCTGCCGCCGGCCGACCACTCGACGATCATCGCCGAGATGCTGCAGGAGCAGGCCGCGGTGTTCGACTACGCGATGAAGCGCCAGGCGCGCCGCACCACGAAGTTCATCGAATCGCTGATGCCCGCCGCCCTGACGGCGTAACGTCGGCCAGCCGGGCCGCGCCTTCCGCGCGCCCGGCCCCTCCCTCCCCCGCCCGC
>NZ_WIXR01000083.1:0-1935 GCF_019425585.1 Burkholderia sp. COPS
CGAGGAAACGGCGCTGCTCGAGTCGCTCGAAGGCAAGAAGGGCCAGCCGCGCTTCAAGCCGCCGTTCCCGGCGAGCTTCGGCGTGTACGGCAAGCCGACCACGATCAACAACACCGAGACGTTTGCCGCGGTGCCGTTCCTGCTGTCCATCGGGCCGCAGAATTACCTCGAGATCGGCAAGCCGAACAACGGCGGCACGAAGATTTTCTCGGTGTCGGGCGACGTCGAGCGTCCGGGCAACTACGAAGTGCCGCTCGGCACGCCGTTCGCGACGCTGATGGAGCTCGCTGGCGGGATGCGCGGCGGCAAGAAGATCAAGGCCGTGATTCCGGGCGGGTCGTCGGCACCGGTGATCCCGGGCGACATCATGATGCAGACGGATCTCGACTACGATTCGATCGCGAAGGCGGGCTCGATGCTCGGTTCCGGCGCGGTGATCGTGATGGACGAGACGCGCTGCATGGTGCGCTCGCTGCTGCGCCTGTCGTACTTCTACTACGAGGAATCGTGCGGCCAATGCACGCCGTGCCGCGAAGGCACCGGCTGGCTGTATCGCGTCGTGAACCGTATCGAGCACGGCGAAGGGCGCCAGGAAGATCTGGACCTGCTGAACTCGGTGGCCGAGAACATCATGGGCCGCACGATCTGTGCGCTCGGCGATGCGGCGGCGATGCCGGTTCGCGGGATGCTCAAGCACTACTGGGACGAATTCGCGTACCACGTCGAGCACAAGCACTGCATGGTCGGCGGCCACGCGCACGCGGCGGCAGCCTGAAGCGAACCCGGTTGCGGAATTTGAGCGCACGGTCGGGCGAAGGCGCGAACGGGCGGAAATAGGTTAAGGACCATTCACCATCATGGTTGAACTTGAAATAGACGGCAAGAAGGTCGAGGTGCCCGAAGGCAGCATGGTGATCCAGGCTGCGCACAAGGCGGATACGTACATTCCTCACTTCTGCTATCACAAGAAACTGTCGGTTGCGGCCAACTGCCGGATGTGTCTCGTCGAAGTCGAGAAGATGCCGAAGGCCGTGCCTGCCTGCGCGACTCCCGTGTCGGCCGGCATGATCGTCCACACGCAATCCGACAAGGCCGTGAAGGCGCAGCAGTCGGTGATGGAATTCCTCCTCATCAACCATCCGCTCGACTGCCCGATCTGTGATCAGGGCGGCGAATGCCAGCTGCAGGATCTGGCGGTCGGCTACGGCAAGTCGTCGTCGCGCTACTCGGAAGAAAAGCGCGTGGTGTTCCACAAGAACGTGGGCCCGCTGATCTCGATGGAAGAGATGTCGCGCTGCATCCACTGCACGCGCTGCGTCCGCTTCGGCCAGGAAATCGCCGGCGTGATGGAGTTCGGCATGCTGGGCCGCGGCGAGCACTCGGAAATCACGACGTTCGTCGGCAAGACGGTCGATTCCGAAATGTCGGGCAACATGATCGACCTGTGCCCGGTTGGCGCGCTGACCAGCAAGCCGTTCCGCTACAGCGCCCGTACGTGGGAACTGTCGCGCCGCAAATCGGTGAGCCCGCACGATTCCGTCGGCGCGAACCTCGTCGTGCAGGTGAAGAACAACCGCGTGATGCGCGTGCTGCCGTTCGAGAACGAAGCGATCAACGAATGCTGGATCTCGGACAAGGACCGCTTCTCGTATGAAGGCCTCAACAGCGAAGAGCGCCTGACGAAGCCGATGCTGAAGCAGGGCGGCCAGTGGATCGAAACCGACTGGCAGACCGCGCTCGAATACGTCGCGAAGGGCCTGAAGGGCATCGCCGCGGATCACGGCGCGAACGCGCTGGCGATGCTCGCGAGCGCGCACAGCACCGCCGAAGAGCTGTTCCTCGTGAAGCAGCTCGCCAGCGAACTGAAGACGCCGAACGTTGATTTCCGTCTGCGTCAGCAGGATTTCTCGGCGCCGGTCCAGGGCGCACCGTGGC
>NZ_WIXR01000083.1:1949-2619 GCF_019425585.1 Burkholderia sp. COPS
GCATCGCCGCGGCCGTCGCGCAACTGCGCGGCGTCGCGCTGCCCGACGCGCTCGCAGGCGTCACCGCATCGCCGGCCGCGCAAGCTGTCGCCCAGTCGCTCGCGAACGGCGAACGCCGTGCGGTGTTGCTCGGCAACGTCGCGGTCCGCCATCCGGAATTCGCGAAGCTGCACGCTGTCGCCAAGTGGATCGCCGACAACACCGGCGCCACGTTCGGTTTCCTGACGGAAGCGGCGAACACGGTCGGCGCGCACGTCGTCGGCGCACTGCCGGGCGAAGGCGGCCTGAACGCACGTGAAGCGTTCGCGCAGCCGCGCAAGGGCTACGTGCTGCTGAACGTCGAGCCGGAATTCGATACCGCCGATCCGGCACAGGCACTGGCCGCGCTGAACCAGGCGGAAATGGTCGTCGTGATGTCGCCGTTCAAGCACGGTCTCGACTACGCCGACGTGCTGCTGCCGGTTGCGCCGTTCACGGAAACGGCCGGTACGTTCGTCAACGCCGAAGGCACGGTGCAGAGCTTCAACGGCGTCGTGCGCCCGCTCGGCGATACGCGTCCGGGCTGGAAGGTGCTGCGCGTGCTCGGCAGCCTGCTCGGCCTGCCGAACTTCGAATACGAGACCGCTGAAGAAGTGCGTCTTGCCGCGCTCGGCGATGCCGGCGTCGCGGG
>NZ_WIXR01000084.1:0-1399 GCF_019425585.1 Burkholderia sp. COPS
CGGCCGCCGCCGCGCTGATCGCGGGCTTCGTGTGGCTCGCGACCGACAACCGCGTGCCGATGAAGCTCGGCTGGCTGCCGTGGGTCGCATTTGCGCTGACGATCTATGCGGGCGTGACGATGGTGTCGAACGCGCCGTTCTATAGCGGCAAGGCGCTCGACGTGCGGCACCGCGTGCCGTTCGCGGCGATCCTGCTGGTCGTCGTCGCGTTCGTGCTCGTGTCGTCCGACCCGCCGCTGATGCTGTTCTGCCTGTTCGTGCTGTACGGGCTGTCCGGCTACGTGTTCTGGGCCTACATGGCCGTGCGCGGGCGGGCAAACCCCGCGCGCTCGTCGCAGCGCGATCACTGACGCGCGTTTTTTGCCCGGAAACGGCGGCCTTGGGGCCGCCGTTTTCATTTGTCCCCCTGTTCGGCCCGGGCTGCCGGAAACCCGGGGTGCCGTCCGATTGCGCACCCAACGGAATGTCGCTATAGTCTTCGGCATGACTGCATTTCCCCGCCTCTCCCTCCTTCTAGCCGGTGCGCCGCTACGCGCGCTAGCTTCGGCGCGCCTGCCGCGCTGACCGTTCTCGCCCTCCGTCAAGCCTCGTCTGTTGTTGAGCGTCGCCAACGGTGGCGCGATCTCGTTACGTTTGACTTCCGTATAAAGCCCCCTGGAGCCCCCCATGACAGACAAGCTGATCATTTTCGATACGACGTTGCGTGACGGCGAACAATCGCCCGGCGCGTCGATGACGAAGGAAGAGAAAATCCGCATCGCGAAGCATCTCGAGCGGATGAAGGTCGACGTGATCGAGGCCGGCTTCGCGGCCAGCTCGAACGGCGACTTCGACGCGATCCACACGATCGCCGGTCTCGTGAAGGACAGCACGATCTGCTCGCTGGCGCGGGCCAACGACAAGGACATCCAGCGTGCGGCCGACGCGCTGAAGCCGGCCAACAGCTCGCGGATCCACACGTTCATCGCGACGTCGCCGCTGCACATGGAGAAGAAGCTGCGCATGACGCCGGACCAGGTGTTCGAGCAGGCGCGTCTCGCGGTGCGTTTCGCACGCAAGTTCACCGACAACGTCGAATTCTCGCCGGAAGACGGCAGCCGCTCGGACCTCGACTTCCTGTGCCGCGTGCTGGAGGCCGTGATCGCCGAAGGGGCGACGACCATCAACATCGCCGATACGGTCGGCTACGGCGTGCCCGAGCTCTACGGCAACCTCGTGAAGACGCTGCGCGAACGCATTCCGAACTCGGACAAGGCGATCTTCTCCGTGCATTGCCACAACGACCTCGGGATGGCGGTGGCGAACTCCCCCCCCGCCCTCAACCTCCGCCCCCCCCCCCCCACCCCGCCCACGCCCACCCGTCTCCCACGCCGCCGTGGCACCACATCGCCCGAGCCAC
>NZ_WIXR01000085.1:0-18942 GCF_019425585.1 Burkholderia sp. COPS
GCCGAACTCAACGCCGCGCACCCCCGGCCGCTCACCGCTGCCCACCAGCACATCTGCGCCCCCCGCGCCCTCCCCCAACCCCCCCCCCTCCATCGCACCCCCCCCCCGCCACCCCACCCCCACCCGCCCTCCAACAGCCACCCGCCCCCACCACACAGCACGCCCCCCCTCCCCACCACCCCCGTTCCCCAGAAACCTCTCGCCCCCCCCCCCCTCCTCCCGAACCCGCCCGCCCCCGCCGCCCCGACCCACTGCATCGGCACCTGCGCGATCACGTCGCTGTCGATACCCGGCCGCGACAGCAGCGCAGCCGACACCGGATCGCCCCACACCAGCGCGAGATCGAGCTGGTTCGCGTCGAGCCGGTCGAGCAGGTCGGCATTGCGCGCCACGCGCGCCTCGATCCTCACCTTCGGATGCGCGCGCGCAAACCGCCCGAGCACGTCGGGCAAAATCGCCTCGCCGAAATCCTCCTGCAACCCGACGCGCACCCAGCCGTCGAGATTGACGCCGCGCACGGCCGCGGCCGCCTCGTCGTTCAGCTCGATCATCCGCCGCGCATAACGCAGCATCGCGTCGCCGGCATCGGTCAGCGCAAGCCCGCGCCCGGATTTCACGAACAACGGCGTGCCGGCCTGCTCCTCGAGCTTGCGGATCTGCGCGCTCACCGCCGACGACGAGCGCGCGACGCGGTCGGCCGCCTTCGCGAAACTGCCGAGATCCACGCCCGCGACGAGGCTGCGCAGCGCCGCCACGTCGAAGTTGGGCCGGGCCAGCGCGGCATCGGCCAGCGCGAGCGACTCGCCGCCGCGTGGAATGTCTTGTCCGGGCATCTCAACCATCCTGTTTTATCGAACGATTCATCAAGAACTTTCCGATTTTCAGGATGAATGTAGGTCGCCAGACTGTGGATGTCAATTTCCAACCGGGCCTGCTGCCATGGATACCACCTGCATCGCCTCTCCCTCCTCGCCCGCCCGCGACGTGCGCGGCCCGGCCCATCGCTGGCGCGTGCTGGCCGCCGGCGTGGCCGCGAACATGAGCTTTTCGGCCGCGGCGGCCGGCATCCCGACCACCGCCGTGTGGATGCGCACGGCCTACCACCTCGACAACGGCGCACTCGGCCTCGTGCTCGGCGCGCTCGGCTTCGGCGTCGCGCTGTCCGAGCTGCCGTGGGGGATCGCCGCCGACCGCTTCGGCGATCGCCGCGTGCTGCTGACCGGGCTCGTCGCGACGGCCGCGATGCTCGCGCTGATGGTGTGCACGATCGTCCCGAGCGCGCACGCGGTGCCGCCGCTGGCGCGCGTCGTCGTGGCGATGTGCTGCGTCGGCCTGCTCGGCGGCAGCGTGAACGGATCGAGCGGACGCGCGGTGATGCGCTGGTTCGGCGAACGCGAACGCGGGCTCGCGATGAGCATCCGCCAGACGGCCGTGCCGCTCGGCGGCGGCGTCGGCGCGGCGCTGCTGCCGTCGCTCGCGTCGCACCTGGGCTTCGCGGCGGTATTCGGTGCGCTGATGCTGCTGTGCGCCGGGTCGGCCGTGCTGACCTGGCGCTGGCTGCATGAACCGCCCGCCGAACCGGCTGTCGCACTCGGTGCCGCGCATCGACCGGCCGCTCGGCCGCAGTCCGCGCAGTCCGCGCAGTCCGCGCAACCCGCGCGGCTCGCGCACGGCCCGCTCGCGAACGCCCGCGTGTGGCGCATCGTGCTCGGCATCGGCCTGCTGTGCGCGCCGCAGTTCGCGGTGCTCACGTTCGCGACGGTGTTCCTGCACGACTTCGGCCGGCTCGGCCTCGCCGGCATCAGCGCGGCGATGGTCGTGTTGCAGCTCGGCGCGATGGTGATGCGCGTCTGGAGCGGCCGCCATACCGACCGGCACGGCAACCGGCGCGCGTACCTGCGCGGCTCGGTGCTCGTCGCGGCCGGCTCGTTCACGCTGCTTGCCGCTGCGACGGCCGGCAGCCCGCACGTGCCGCTCGCCGCGATCGTCGCGATTCTGGTGTTCGCGGGCGTGTGCGTATCGGCGTGGCATGGCGTCGCGTATACGGAGCTCGCGACGCTCGCAGGTGCGAACCAAGCGGGCACTGCGCTCGGGATGGCGAACACGGTCGTCTACCTCGGACTGTTCGCAACGCCGCTCGCGATCCCGCCGCTGCTCGCCGTCAGCTCGTGGAGCGTGGTCTGGCTCGCGGCCGCGCTGGTTGCCGGCGCGACCTATCCGCTGTTCGCCACGCGCTAGCGGCCGCGCGCGGCACGCGGGCACCGCGGCCCCCGCCACGGCGCCCGCACCTCGGTCAGGCCGCTTCGCGCGCCAGCGCGCGGCGCACGGCCGGCCGGTCGGCCTCGCGCTGCGCGTGCGCGGTCCATGCGGGGTGCCGCGCCATGTCGAGCCCGATCGCGACACCCCAGCGATACAGCACGAACAGGAACGGATCGACGATCGAATGCGCGCCCGGCTCGGCCCACGTGCGGCCGTCGGCGAGCGCGGCTTCGATCGTCTCGTTCGCGGCCTCGATCACGCCGCGCCCGTGCGTGCTGACTGCCCTGTGCAGCGCGGGATCGCCGATGAAGCGGCCCGGCCGCCACAGCGCACCGTAGCCGACGCCATGCACCCAGCCGACCAGCCAGGCGAGCCATTCGTGGCATCGCGCCTCGCGCAGCGGATCGCCGGGCGGCAGCAGTTGCGCGTCCGGATAACGGCGCGCGAGATACGTGAGGATCGCGGGCGTTTCGGTCAGCACGCGCGGCTCGCCCGGAATCTCGAGCACGGGCACGCGTGCCTTCGCGTTGATCGCGAGATAACGCGCTTCGAGGTTCTGCTGCTTCTGCACGGAGACGATCTCGACGTCGAAGGGCGCGCCGGTTTCCTCCAGCGCGATGTGAGCGGCGAGCGAGCAGGCGCCCGGCGAAAGATAAAGACGATATGCGTTCATGGTGGCGTGGCCCGACGTGACTGTGGAAGACGGAACCGAGTGTAGGAACGCGTGCATGCCCGCCGCAAACGATGAATTGTCGTGCTCGGGCATTAGTGCTACTAATACCCGCATGAAACGCATCCACCTTCCTCCGCTGCAGACGCTGCGCGCGTTCGAGACCGCCGTGCGGCTGCAGAGCTTCACGCGCGCGGCCGACGCGCTCGCGCTCACACAAGGCGCCGTCAGCCAGCACATCCGCGCGCTCGAGGCGCAGCTCGGCTACCCGCTCTTCACGCGCGAGCGCAACGGCGCGACACCGACGCACGCCGCGCACGCGCTCGCGTTGCAGGTGCGCCAGGGCCTCAGCGTGCTCGAGCGCGCGTTCGAGCCGGCCCTCGCCGCGCGCAGCCGCCCGCGCACCTGCGACGTCACGCTGAACGTCAGCGTGCTGCCGAGCGTCGCCGAACGCTGGCTCGCGCCGCGCCTGCCGCGCTTCTCGGCCGCGCATCCGCACATCGCGATCGCGCTGCACCCGGACGTGGCGCTCGCGCCGCTGCGCAAGCGCGACCGCATCGACGTCGCGCTGCGCTACGGGCCCGGCACGTGGCCGGGCGTAGTCGCCGAGAAGCTGATGAACGAGACGATCTTCCCGGTCGCGAGCCCCGCGTACCGCAATCGCGACGGCGTCGCACCGCGCGCGCCGGCCGATCTCGTGCGCGCCACGCTGCTGCGCCATCCCGCGCAGCCGTGGGAACCGTGGCTCCAGGCCGCGCGGCTCGACCTCACCGAATCCGCGCGCGCGCCGCGTTTCACCGATGCGAACGCGCTGATCGACGCAACGTTGAAAGGGCGCGGCGTCGCCCTCGCGCGCCGCTCGCTGATCGAGCCCGAGCTCGCGGACGGCACGCTCGTGCGCGTATCGTCGGTACGCGTGACCGACGTGTATGCGCACTACGTCGTGTGGCGCCCCGGCCATCCGCACGAATCGGCGATCCGAACCTGGCTCGACTGGCTGCGCAGCGAGGTGCGGCGCCGCACGCCGCGGCGCTGACGCAACGCGACCGGTTGCTCGCGTTCATCGTCGACGGTCAGGCTGCCTTGGACGCGCTCATGCGTCGCATCGCGCGCCCGGGTAAAAGTGCCCGGCTCGCAACGTCCACCGGGAGATATTGCGCGCCCGCCACGCCATGCAAGCGGATGGTCAGGATATCGAAAGCATTCCGCGATCACGCGCCGGTCGCAAACGATTCACCGAAACGTCGCATCGCACCGGCATACTCGAAAACGTTTCCCGATCAGCCTGCCAGGAGAGAAGTCATGCGTCGCGTTTCCGCCGTCGTCGTTTTTTGTGCCGCCGCTTTCGTCGCCGCCTGCAGCGACGACGCGCCGCACGACGCACACACGACCGACGCGTCCCAACAGGCCGGCGCATCGGCCGGCTCCGCCAGCGCATTCAACCACGATGCAACCGCGAACGCCGCCGCGTCCGATGCCGCGCCGCTCGCGCCGCCCGTCGTGCACTACCCGCCCGATGACGACGACGACGCGAAACCCGCGGCGAATGCGGCCGCGTCGAGTGCCGCCGCGTCGTCGCCGGGCTGATCCCGCCGCTCCCGTCCCCCGACCGCAGAACCGAGGTGAAATAACATGACGTCATCGAGCCGCCGCCGTTTCCTGCATACCGTCGCACAATCCGCGGGCGCCGCCGTCGCGCTCAACGCCTTCCCCGAATCGATCCGCCGCGCGCTCGCGATTCCCGCCGCGCACGGCACCGGCACGATCCGCGATGTCGAGCACATCGTCGTGTTCATGCAGGAAAACCGCTCGTTCGATCATTATTTCGGACACCTGCGCGGTGTGCGCGGCTACAACGACCGCTTCCCGATCCCGCTGCCGAACGGCAAGCCGGTGTGGTACCAGCCGTCGAAGGCCGACCCGGGCAAGCCGGTGCTGCCGTTCCGGCTGAACACGCTGACGACGAGCGCGCAGTGCGTCGGCGACCTCGACCACTCGTGGTACAAGACGCACGCGGCGATCGACGGCGGCCGGTACGACCAGTGGCCCGCGAACAAGACCGACATGACGATGGGCTATCACGTGCGCGAGGACATCCCGTTCCATTACGCGCTCGCCGATGCATTCACCGTGTGCGACAACTATTTCTGCTCGCTGCCGGGGCCGACGCACCCGAACCGGTCGTACCTGATGACGGGCACCGTCGACCCGACCGGCAAGTTCGGCGGCCCGCTGCTCGACAACAGCGACTATGTCGACGGCGACGGGCCGCCCGCCTACCAGCTGCTGTCGTGGACGACCTTTCCCGAACGCCTAGAAGCGCGCGGCGTGTCGTGGCAGATCTACCAGCAGGGCACGACGGGCAACGACCCGTACAACGGCAACTACGGCACGAACGTGCTGCAGAACTTCGCGAACTTCATCAACGCGAAGCCCGGTTCGTCGCTGTACCAGCGCGCGCAGACGGTGCGCACGCTCGACGACCTAAAGAACGACGTGATCAACGACCGGCTGCCGCAGGTGTCGTGGCTGTGCCCGCCGGCGGCATTCTCCGAGCATCCGAAATACACGCCCGCGTACGGCGCGAACTACACGTCGCAGATTCTCGACGCGCTCACGTCGAACCTGGACGTATGGCGCAAGACGGTGCTGTTCATCATGTACGACGAGAACGACGGCTTCTTCGACCACATCGTGCCGCCGCAGCCGCCGACGTCGGCCGCGCAAGGCGCGTCGACCGTGACGACCGACGGCGAGCTGCACACGGTCGTGAACCCCGGCCGCGGCGGCAGCTACACGGCCGACGGCCTGCCGTACGGCCTCGGGCCGCGCGTGCCGATGACGGTCGTGTCGCCGTGGACGAAGGGCGGCTTCGTGTGCTCGCAGGTGTTCGACCATACGTCGGTGATCCGCTTCATCGGCGAGCGTTTCGGCGTCGACGAACCGAACATCACGCCGTGGCGCCGCACGGTCTGCGGCGACCTCACCGCCGCATTCGATTTCCGCTCGTCCGACGCGTCGTTTCCGCCGCTGCCCGACACGAGCCAGTACCGCTCGATCGCCGACCAGCAGTGCACGTCGCAGCCCGCGCCGACCGTGCCCGCGACGCCGTCGCCGGTCGACCCGCAGGAGCCCGGCGTGCGGCCGGCGCGTGCGCTGCCGTACGAGCTGCACGTGAACGCCAGCCTTGACGGCAGGACGCGGCTGCGCATCGAATTCGCGAACCGCGGCAACCAGGGCGCGCACTTCCACGTGTACGCGACGAACCGCACCGACGGCCCGTGGCGCTACACCGTCGGCGCACGCCGCGTGCTGCATGCGGACTTCGACCTGACGACGACGAACGGTGCGTACACGTTCTCGGTGTACGGGCCGAACGGCTTCGTGCGCGTGTTCTCGGGCAACGTGTCGACCACGGCCACCCATCGCAATCCGGCGCAGCCGGAAGTGAAGGCCGGCTACGACGTCGCGAACGGGAACCTGTACCTGAAGCTGCGCAACCCCGGCGGGGCACACGTCACGCTGACGCTGACCGACAACGCGTACGGCGCGCCGTCGCGGCAGGTGACGCTGCATGGCGGTGACGAACGCGTCGAGCAGTGGTCGCTCGCGGCGAGCCACCAATGGTATGACGTGACGGTGAGCGACGGCGCGGCCGGCACGTTCTCGCGCCGTTTCGCGGGCCACGTCGAAAACGGCCGGCCGAGCTATTCGGATCCGGCGGCGGTGCGGCCCGTGTCCGCGGCATAAGCGCGACGGCACGGCGTGGCGCGGCACCCGCCGCGCCGCACGGGTCGCCCGCCCTGCCCGGCGGAATCAGATCGCGTGCGCGAGCGCGCGATCGACGAGCGCAGCCTCGAAGCCGTCGTCCGCGTCGCGAAAGCGCAGCGGCGCCGCGCAGTGGACGAGCGTGTCGATGAAGTACTTCGCGCGCGGCCACGGCCCGAAGCCGGCCGCGGTGTTGATGTGCCCGGCGTCGCCGAGGTTCACGAACGCGCTGCCCAGGTGCTGCGCAAGCGTGCGCGCATCGGCAAGCGGCATCCACGGATCGGTCTCGCTGCCGATCACGATCGACGGCACGGCGAGCCGGCGCGCGTCGAACGGCCCGGCAAACGTGAATTTCTTCGGACTGGCGGGCGCGACGAGCAGCACGCCCGCGACATCGCCCGTATGCGGCCACTGCGCGAGCGCATGCGCGGTCGCGAGGCAGCCGAAGCTGTGCGCGGCCAGCACGAACGGGCCGCGTTCGCGGTCGAGCAAGGTGCGCACCGATTGCGCCCAGCGCGCGAGATCGGGCGCGTCCCAGTCGTCCTGCTCGACGCGCAGCGAGCGCGGGAACTGCCGTTCGAGCCAGGTCTGCCAGTGCGCGCCTTCGCTGCCGTGCAGGCCCGGAACGGTAACGAGGCGCGGCGGCCACGCCGATTTGCTGCATGCGCGCATGATTGCCCTCGCTTGCTTGAAGACGGGATTCGATTGTGGCGCGGCGCGCCCGGCGGCCGAACCAATATTTTGTGCTTTGCTTTTACGCGGGGCGGCCATCCGCGGGGTGGCCCTCCGCGAGTCGCCCGCGCCGGTTACCCGCGCCGGTCGCCCGCCCCGCGCACTGACGCGCGATGAGCCGCGAAACCGTAGAATGTGGGCTCCCCGTCAGCTTCACACGAAACCGGGGCCGGGCGCCGATGCGCGCCGGGCGCCCGGTCGTCAGGAGACGCCCGATGTCCGCTACGCCCGCCGGCGCGCCGCGCCCGGCTCCGCTCGCCGTTCCCGTGACGCGCCTCGCCGGCGCGCGCGCAGTCGTCCAATGAAGATCCTGTTCCATTCCCCGCACCAGGAAGCAGGCGCGTGGCGCGACGAGATCGCGCATGCGCTGCCGGAAGCCGAACTGCGCGCGTGGCAGCCGGGCGACACGGCCGCCGCCGATTACGCGCTCGTCTGGCGCGCGCCGCGCGAATTCTTCACCCCGCGCGACGGCCTGCGCGCGATCTTCAACCTCGGCGCCGGCGTCGACGCGCTGCTCGCGCTCGACCGCGCGCAACCGGGCACGCTGCCGCCGCACGTGCCGCTCGTGCGGCTGGAAGATTCGGGCATGGCGCAGCAGATGGTCGAATACGTGACGCACGCGGTGCTGCGCTACCTGCGCCGCTTCGACGAATACGACGCGCAGCAGCGCGAGCGCCGCTGGCAACCGCTCGAGCCGCATGCGCGTGCGAGCTTCACCGTCGCCGTGCTCGGCCTCGGCGTGCTCGGTGCGCAAGTCGCGCTCGCGCTCGCCGCGCTCGGCCTGCCCGTGCGCGGCTACAGCCGCAGCGCGAAGCGGCTCGCCGGCGTCACGACCTTCGCCGGCGACGGTGCGTTCGACGCGTGCATCGACGGCGCGAAGGTGCTCGTCAACCTGCTGCCGAGCACGCCCGACACCGACGGCATCCTGTCGTCCCGCACATTCGCGCGGCTCGCGCCCGGTGCGTATGTCGTCAACGTCGCGCGCGGCGCGCATCTCGTCGAGGCCGACCTGCTCGACGCGCTCGCGAGCGGCCGGATCGCCGCGGCGACGCTCGACGTGTTCCACCAGGAGCCGCTGCCCGACGATCACCCGTTCTGGCGCGCGCCGCGCATCACGATCACGCCGCACAGCTCGGCCGAGACGCTGCGCGCGGAGGCCGTCGAGCAGATCGCCGGCAAGATCCGCGCGCTCGAGCGCGGTGAGCGCATCGGCGGCATCGTCGACTACACGCGCGGCTACTGAACCTGCAAGCAAACCTGGAGACAACCATGACGTTCCCCACCGCCGTCAAGATCGTCGAAGTCGGCCCGCGCGACGGGCTGCAGAACGAGAAGACCTTCGTGCCGACCGACGTGAAGATCGCGCTCGTCGACCGGCTGTCGCGCGCCGGCTTCCGCAACGTCGAGGCCGCGTCGTTCGTGTCGCCGAAATGGGTGCCGCAGATGGCCGACGGCGCCGACGTGATGGCCGGCATCGAGCGCCGCCCGGGCACCGTGTACTCGGTGCTCACGCCGAACCTGAAGGGCTTCGAGAATGCGCTCGCCGCACGCGCCGACGAAGTCGTGATCTTCGGCGCGGCCAGCGAGGCGTTCTCGCAGCGGAACATCAACTGCAGCATCGCCGAGAGCATCGCGCGCTTCGAGCCGGTCGCGAAGGCGGCGAAGGATGCGGGCCTGCGGCTGCGCGGCAGCGTGTCGTGCACGCTCGGCTGCCCGTACCAGGGCGAAGTGCCGGTCGCATCGGTCGTCGACGTCGTCGAGCGTTTCGCGGCGCTCGGCTGCGACGAGATCGACATCGCCGACACGATCGGCGTCGGCACGCCGAAGCGCACGCGCGAAGTGCTGTCGGCCGTCACGCGCGTGTTCCCGCGCGAACGCCTGTCGGGCCACTTCCATGACACCTACGGCCAGGCACTCGCGAACATCTACGCGGCGCTGTTCGAAGGGATCGAGATCTTCCACGCGTCGGTCGCGGGCCTCGGCGGCTGCCCGTACGCGAAGGGCGCGACCGGCAACGTCGCGACCGAAGACGTGCTGTACCTGATGCAGGGCCTCGGCATCGACACCGGCATCGATCTCGCGCAGGTTGTCGCTGCCGGCGACTTCATCTCGAACGCGATCGGCCGCGCGAACGTGTCGCGCGCCGGTCGTGCACTGCTCGCCAAGGCGCAGAGCGCGGCCGACGCCGCGAACTGCGTATGACCCCGGTATTCGATGGATTCCTCAACATGACGACACCCGCTTCATTCGATTCCCTCCCCGATTCCGCGCGACGCGTCGCGCTGCTGCTGCGCGAGCGCGGCCATGCGAAAGGCATCGTGATGCTCGCCGAAACCGGCAAGACGTCGGCCGAAGCCGCGGCCGGGCTCGGCTGCTCGGTCGCGCAGATCGCGAAGTCGATCCTGTTTCGCCGCCAGTCGGACGGCGCGCCGGTGCTCGTGGTCGCGAGCGGCGTCAATCGTGTCGACGAGAAGAAGGTCGCCGCGCAGGTCGGCGCGGTCGGCCGCGCGGACGCGAAGTTCGTGCGCGACAACACCGGCTACGCGATCGGCGGCGTCTGCCCGATCGGCCATCTCGTCGAACCCGTCACGCTGATCGACGCCGACCTGCTCGAGCTCGACAGCCTGTGGGCGGCCGCCGGCCATCCGCACGCGGTGTTCAACCTGTCGCCGAACGAACTGGTGTCGCTGACGGGCGCGCCGGTCGCGGACGTCGCATTGCGGGAATCCGCATGAGCGACGTCGTGGTACCGGTCGGCACGGTGGCCTCGCCGTGCATCGACGTATGCCGGATCGATCCGCGCACCGACTGGTGCGCGGGTTGCCTGCGTACGCGCGACGAGATCAAGGGATGGCGCACGTCGGATGACGACGCGAGGCGCGTGCTGCTTGCGCGGCTCGATGCGCGGCGGCGCCTGATTGCGAGGAGCGGCGCATAAAAAAAAGCCGTTCAGCCTGACGGGCGAACGGCATCGAGATCGGAATCCTGTGAACGTGATCAACGTCACAGCCCGCATCATACGAGCGACGCGCACCGCTCGCATCGGGTGTTTCCCTACAACTTCTTACAGCGTCTTCCACGCGTGCGCGCGCCCCGCTTTTGCTCGCCATGAGCACGCCATCCGCGTGCAATACCCGTTCCCGAAAACCGCATTCGATGCGCCGCCGTGACGCCCGCCGCGACGCCGAATCGTACGACCGTTTCAGTTGCCGACTGCCGCGCGACGCGCGGGCACGATGCGCCAGCCGAGATTCACGCCGGCCGCCGCGAGCAGGATCAGCAGCGCGCCGAGCACCTGCGTCCACGCGAGCGTCTGCCCGAACGCGAAGTGATCGACGACGATCGCGACGACCGGATAGACGAACGACAGCGCGCCGGTCATCGCGGTCGGCAGCTTCTGGATCGCGCCGTACAGCAGCACGTACATCAGGCCCGTGTTGACGACGCCGAGCACGATCAGGTCGAGCCACTGCCCGGCCGTCGCGGGCAGCGTGCCGAAGTGCGCGAACGGCGCGAGCAGCACGATGCCGATACCGGCCTGCAGCAACGCGAGCAGGTGCGGCGGCGTCCCCTTCAGGTGCTTCGTGACGATCGACGAGATCGCATACAGGAACGCCGCGCCGAGCGACAGCGCGACGCCCTCCAGATATTCGCCCGGCACCGCGAGCACGGCCGGCTCGACGCGCACCACGGCGACGAGCCCCACGAACGCGAGCGCGAACCACGCGAGTGTCGACGCGGTGATCCGCTCGCGGAACACGATCGCGCCGAGCGCGACGAGCATGAACGGCTGCGTGTTGTAGACGGCCGTCGCCATCGAGATCGATGCACGCGAATAGGCGGCGAACAGCAGCAGCCAGTTCGCGACGATCGCGATGCTGCCGAGCGTCGCGAGCGCGAGCATCCGCGGCGAGAACAGCGCGCGGCGCAGGATGCCGAATGCCGCGCAGACGATCGCGAGCGTCGCGGCGCCGAACAGGCAGCGGAAGAACACGACGTTCGTCAGCGGCTGCTGCGACGACATCACGAGCCAGCCGATCGTGCCGGACATCAGCATCGCGACGACCATCTCGGCGGCACCGCGGCGCATTTCATTCGAGGCCATCATGAGCTCCATTGAAAGAGAGTGGATGACCTCGATTCTAGAAACTTGCTTTCGCCGCAACCACGGCTAAACTGAAGCGAATCAGCCAATTGACCTTCGAAAGCAAAGCGATCATGCCGAAACGCCTTTCCCCGCCCGCCGTTGCGTCGCTCGACGCGACCGACCGCGCGATCCTCGCGGCGCTGGCCGACGACGCGCGTATCGCAACCAGTGAACTCGCCCGGCAGATCGGGCTGTCGGCCCCCGCGACCGCCGATCGTGTGCGGCGGCTCGAGGCGCAAGGCGTGATCGCCGCGTTCACCGTCGAGCTCGACCCGCGCGCGCTCGGCTACACGCTGCAGGCGATCGTCCGCGTGAAGCCGCTGCCCGGCCAGTTGCATCTCGTCGAAGAGATGCTGCGCCGGATTCCCGAATTCGTGGAGTGCGACAAGGTCACCGGCGACGACTGCTTCATCTGCCGGCTCTACCTGCGCACGATCGCGCACCTCGACGACATCCTGTCGAAAGTGACGGAGCGCGCCGAGACGAGCACCGCGATCGTGAAATCGACGCCGGTGCCGCGCCGGCTGCCGCCGCTCGTCGAGGACGACGGCGCGCACCGCTGAGCACCGGCACGCGCCGCCCGCGTGCCGTCAGGCAGCCGCGTCGCGCGCCTCGAAGAACGCGAGCAGTTCGTCGATCAGCGCGACGGGCGCCTCTTCCGGAATGTAGTGCCCGCAGTCGAGCGCGCGGCCGCTGACGTCGCGCGCGACGCGGCGCCATTCGTCGAGCGGATCGAAGCAGCGGCCGACGATCCCGTGCTCGCCCCACAGCACGCGCAGCGGGCACGCGACCTTGTTGCCGCGCTCGAGATCCGCACGGTCGTGCTCGAGGTCGATCGTCGCGGACGCACGGTAGTCCTCGCACATCGCATGCACGGCGCCCGGCTGCGCGAGCGCCGCCCGGTACGCGGCGAGCGCCTCGGGCGCGAACGGCGCGAGTCCGGCGGACCGGTTGCCCATCACGCGCTCGATGTAGGCATCGGTATGCGCGCCGACCAGCGTCTCGGGCAGCGGCTCCGGTTGAATCAGGAAGAACCAGTGGAAATACGCGGTCGCGAACGCGCGATCGGTTTTCTCGTACATCGCGAGCGTCGGTGCGATGTCGAGCAGCATCATCCGCTCGACGGCGTCCGCATGATCGAGCGCGAGCCGGTGCGCGACCCGCGCGCCGCGATCGTGCGCGCACACATGGAATTGCTCGAAGCCGAAATGCCGCATCACGGCGACCTGGTCGGCCGCCATCGCACGTTTCGAATACGGCGCGTGCTGCGCGTCGCTCGGCGGCTTGCCCGACGCGCCGTAACCGCGCAGGTCGGTGGCGATCACCGTGAAATGATCCGCGAGCGTCGCGGCAACGCGATGCCAGATCATGTGGGTTTGCGGATGTCCGTGCAGCAACAGGAGCGGCGGACCCGCGCCTCCTTTGACACCGAAAATGTCGGTGTCCTGCACCGTCACGCGAAACGGTGCAAACGCCTCAAACGACATGGTTTGTTTCTCGTTGGTTTGTTATGGCGATTATTTTAGGAGCGCCGGCGCGTCTTCACAGCGCGGTAAACACCAGAATCCCTAGAAAGAGAACACTCCCTCGATTGCCGCCACACCGCGCGATTTGTTAAGCTCGCGTAGAATCGCACGATCGTTCGTATTAATAAGGACGACCTCGTTTTTGCAGCTTCGTTTTACAGCTTCGTTTTTACAGCGTCGTTCCGCAGCTACACTCGAACGACCGTTCGACCGCAAAGCATGGCGGCGGCGCGACCGCGCGGCCGCCCCTGGAGACTGGAGACATTACATGGCATTGCCCACCGTCCTGCAGAACCTGACGCTGCCCGTCATCGCGTCGCCGATGTTCATCGTCAGCTACCCCGAACTCGTGCTCGCGCAATGCAAGGCGGGCATCGTCGGTTCGTTCCCCGCACTCAACGCCCGTCCGGCCGAACTGCTCGACGAGTGGCTCACGCAGATCCAGTCCGAGCTCGCCGACCACAAGGCGAAGCACCCCGACGCAGTGATCGGCCCGATCGCGGTCAACCAGATCGTCCATCAGTCGAATGCGCGGCTCGAGCACGACGTGCGCGTGTGCGTCGAGCACAAGGTGCCGATCTTCATCACGAGCCTGCGCGCGCCGGCGCGCGAGATCGTCGACGCGGTGCACAGCTACGGCGGCATCGTGCTGCACGACGTGATCAACCTGCGTCACGCGCAGAAGGCGCTCGAAGCCGGTGTCGACGGGTTGATCCTCGTCGCGGCCGGCGCAGGCGGCCACGCGGGCACGACGTCGCCGTTCGCGCTCGTCGGCGAAGTCCGCAAGATCTTCGACGGCCCGATCGTGCTGTCCGGCTCGATCGCGAATGGCGGCTCGATCCTCGCCGCGCAGGCAATGGGCGCCGATTTCGCGTACATGGGCACGCGCTTCATCGCGACGCAGGAAGCGCACGCGATCGACGACTACAAGCACGCGATCCTGAACGCGAAATCGTCGGACATCATCTACACGAACCTCTTCACGGGCGTGCACGGCAACTACATCCGCGAGAGCATCGAGAAGGCCGGCCTCGATCCGGACGCGCTGCCGGAATCCGACAAGACCAAGATGAATTTCGGCAGCGACAAGACGAAGGCGTGGAAGGACATCTGGGGCGCCGGCCAGGGCGTCGGCCTGATGGACGACCTGCCGAGCGTGGGCGCGCTCGTCGAGCGCCTGAAGCGCGAGTACGACGACGCGAAGGCGCGGCTCGGCATCCCGCGCTGACGGCCGCGGCGGCCATGACGGCTGCCGCCGGCGTGCATCCCGTCGGACCAGACAAAAAAAGCGCGAGCTGCAACGGCTCGCGCTTTTGTTTTCATCGCCCCGTCGCAGCGGGATGCACGGTTCACACCGCGCGCTTCATCCGCGTGATCGGCAGCACGCGCAGGCGCGATTCGATCGACGGGCACAGCGACTGCCCTTCGAAACGCGCCGCCAGGAAATCGACGAACGAACGCACCTTCGCGGACACGTGACGACGGCTCGCGTAGACCGCATAGATCGGCGCCTCGTGCGGCGGCACCGCATCGATCAGCACCGGCACGAGCCGGCCGGACTCGATGTCGTCGCCGACCACCTCGGTGCCGAGCAGCGCGATGCCCGCGCCCGCGAGCACGGCCGCACGCAGCCCTTCGAGATGGTTCACGATCAGGTTGCCGTTCAGGTTCACGCGCGACGCGGCGGCCGCGTCGATCACCAGCGCGTCGAGCATCGTCGAATTCGAATCGCGCCGCAGGTAGTTGTGGTGCGCGAGATCGGCGATCGTCTGGGGCGTGCCGTGCTTCTCGAGATACTCGGGCGACGCGACCAGCAGGATGTGCGCGGTCGCGATCTGCCGCGCGACCAGCGACGACGATTTCAATCCGTTCGGCGCCGCGCGCACCGCGACGTCGTAGCCTTCCTCGATCAGGTCGACCACGCGATCGGACAGCGTCATGTCGACGGTCACGTCCGGGAACCGGCCCGCATAATCGGTGACGGCCTGCATCACGTGCCGCAGCCCGAACGCGGACAGCGACGTGACGCGCAGCCTGCCTTGCGGCACCACGCTCGCGGCGCCGACGGCCTGCCCGGCTTCGTCGAGTTCCGACAGCGCCTGCACGAGGCGCTCGTAGTATTCGCGTCCGGCCTCGGTAGGCGCGACGCGTCGTGTCGTGCGATGCAGCAGCCGCGCACCGAGCTGCTGCTCGAGATGCATCACGTGCTTGCTCGCCATCGCAGCCGACATCTGCATGCGCTCCGCCGCGCCGACGAAGCTGCCCACTTCGACGACGTAGCGAAACACATTCATGCTGACGAGGGTATCCATCGAACTCGCTCGTAATGACGGGGGAATGGTCCAATTACGAGATAGGGTAACAAAGGCGGGGCAACAGAAAGGTCAAGAAAGGCAAAACGGCGCCGCGAGTGGCGGCGCCGTTCTGGCGGGAAAACATGCAGCCTGGACGCGCTTTTCGCGCGCGTCCGGCGCGGCGGCCGCGCGTGCGCGTCAGAACTTCGCGCGGATGCCGGCGCCGAACGTGTTGCCGGTCGACAGGCCGCTGATGTGGTCGTTCATGTAAGCAGCGTAGACGTCCGTGCGCTTGGACAGCGGATAGTCGTAGCCGACGGCCCAGGTCTGGCGCGTCTGGTCGAGGCCGCCCGCATCGCGCGAGTACGCGTACGACGCCATCGCGTTGCCCACGCCGAGCGGCACCGACACGCCGCCCTGCGCGGTATTCACGTGCCAGCTGCCCGCGACCTGGTCGTTCTTCGTATACATGTACTGGCCGAACAGCTTCACGTACTTCAGGTCGTAGGTCGCGCCGACTTGCGCGATGCCCTGGCTCTTCATGCCGGCCACCAGCGCGCTCAGGTCACGCGGGCCGTTGTTGAAGTTCACGTACTGATAGACAGCGGTCGCCGCGAACGGGCCGTTCGCGTAGTTGAACTGCGCGCTCCACTTCTTCGAGCCGTTGTCGCCGGCCTGGTTGCCGAGTGCGTACATCGCGCCGAAATTCAGGCCACCGAACGAAGGCGACGTGTACGACAGCGCGTTGTTCCAGCCCGAATCGCCGACGGCACCCTGGTCGCTCGGGTAGGTCGGGAACGTGCCGAGGCCGAGGAACACGTGGTACACCATCGGTGAGAACGTGTACGAGTCGTAGAACGGGTTGAACAGGATCGTCGACAGGAACAGGTGCGTCGTCAGGCGGCCGGCCGTCACCGTGCCGTACGGCGAATCGATGCCGACGTACGCATTGCGTGCGAAGAACGTGTCGCCCTGGAAGCGGCCGAACTGGCCGTTCTGCGCGCGGAAGAAGCTTTCCAGCGTGAAGATCGCCTTGTAGCCGTTGCCGAGATCCTCGGCGCCGTGCATGCCCCAGTACGACGTCGACATCCCGCCGCCGCTCACGTTCCACGCGCGGTCGCCGCCCGGGAACTTGGTGGCGCCGACCCATTCGTCGACCTGACCGTAGAGCGACACGCTCGACTGTGCATGGACGGGAGCGGTAGCCGCCACGCAGGCAGCCGCGGCGATCAGCTTGACGGACGTGCGCGACGCACGGCGAGCGAATGCTTTCATTGGATCTCCAGATTTTGTCGAATTGTCGATAAGTGGCGCGAGCGTTGTTTTTTGGAGCCGAGTGCTTGCGTCGTATGGGGCGCAGCCATCTTTACGGATCATTCGTCCGGTCAAAATTGCGCACACTTATTGCGGGTATAGCGGCAGCATTAACTTCGCGGAATTGATACATGGCCGGGTACCCGCCGACGGCCCGGCGTGGACGCGGTCGCACGGCCGGACGGCTGCGTGGCACATGCGAGCCGGGCGCGAAAGATAGCGCAATGCGACGGGAAAATCAGCGGAAATCTGTGCGCGACTGTGGCGAATTCGCATCAGCCGCCGGAGGGACGAGCGCGCGGGCGCTCAGTTTCGGTAGAACGGGGAGAAATACGGCGAGTGCGCAGGCTCTTCCTGCGAGCGGGGCGGCGGCATCGGACGGCCGCCGCGCTCCTCGTTGTAGCGCGCGACGTCGGCGCGGATCGAACCGGCGCGCAGCGGCACGTTGCCGCCGCCCGGCGGGCGCGGCATCTGGCGCACGTCGGCACTGATCGGGCGATACGGGCTTTGCGCGGCGTAATGGCCATACGACGGCGTCGGCCGCAGCCCCCAGCGGGAACCGTAGCCGCTCACGCCGCCGGCGCGTGCACCGGCGGGGGGCGTAACGTGGCGCCAGACGGGAGCCCCGCCGGCCGGCTGACCGTACGCGCGCATGTCGCCGCCACCGAAACCGTGGCCGCCGAACGCATGACCGCCGTGCGGCGGCTGCGCGAGCGCGAACGGCATCAGCAACGCGCCGAGCACGCCCGCCACCCATCGTCCGATCTTCCGTTTCACCCGTTCCGTCATCGTGCAATGCCTGTCCATGCCCGCCGCCGGCTCCTTTCGGCCGACCCAAGGCTTCAGCAGTAATTTATGAGCGTGCCGAAAGTGTGTCGAGCCAAAAAGTGTTATGTCGCCGGCATCGGTGTAACACCATGTTACTGCTAGGTTTTTTCACTTCGGCACGCGACCGGGACAGAACATTCTTCTGCCGTTTTGCGCATGGCCGGGCCGGTGCCGTGAACGACACCGCATGAGATTGATTCATCAATCGATTCTCACAATGAATTTGTGTAGTGAATCATCAACCGGGACAATGGCGCCATCCGCGCGCGACGCGCGCCCCCGTCGTTTCCGAATCGAGTTCCCGATGGCCCGTCCCCGTTTTCTTCCCGACAACTTCACGCTCGCGCTCGTCGGCACCGTCGTGCTGGCGAGCCTGCTGCCCTGCCGCGGCCCGGCCGCCCATGCGTTCAACTGGGCGACCAACATCGCCGTCGGCCTGCTGTTCTTCCTGCACGGCGCGAAGCTGTCGCGTGAAGCCGTCGTCGCGGGCGCGACGCACTGGCGGCTGCACGCGGTCGTGCTGCTCAGCACGTTCGCGCTGTTCCCGCTGCTCGGCCTCGCGCTGAAGCCGGTGCTGCAGCCGCTCGTCACGCCGACGCTGTATGCGGGCGTGCTGTTCCTGTGCACGCTGCCGTCGACGGTCCAGTCGTCGATCGCGTTCACGTCGATCGCGAAGGGCAACGTGCCGGCCGCCGTGTGCGCGGCATCCGCGTCGAGCCTGCTCGGGATCTTCGTCACGCCGGCGCTCGTCGGGCTGATGATCACGTCGCAATCGGCCGCCGCCGCGTCGCCGTGGAGCACCGTCGGCAGCATCGTGATGCAGCTGCTCGTGCCGTTCATCGCCGGCCAGTTGCTGCGGCCCGTGATCGGCGGCTGGATCGACCGCAACCGCGGCGTGCTGCGCTTCGTCGACCAGGGCTCGATCCTGCTCGTCGTCTACGTCGCGTTCAGCGAGGCCGTCAACGAAGGCCTCTGGCACCAGATCCCGCCGCGCGCGCTCGGCGGCCTGCTCGTCGTCAACCTCGTGCTGCTCGCGATCGCGCTCCTGCTGACCGCGTTCGTCAGCAAGCGGCTCGGCTTCAACCGCGCCGACCAGATCACGATCATCTTCTGCGGATCGAAGAAGAGCCTCGCGGCCGGCGTGCCGATGGCGAAGGTGATCTTCTCGGCGAACGCGGTCGGGGCGATCGTGCTGCCGCTGATGCTGTTCCACCAGATCCAGCTGATGGCGTGCGCGGCGCTCGCGCAGCGCTGGGGCGCGCGCGACATGAGCGGCGAGCACGACGAGGGCGACGCGGCATCAGCGCCCGGCGCGCTGAGCGCGGGCAAGCGCTGACGGTCGGGGCAGCGGGACGGCCGCCGGGTGGTGCCGTCCCGGGGCTATGCCTTCTGCCTTCTGCCTTC
>NZ_WIXR01000085.1:18994-32217 GCF_019425585.1 Burkholderia sp. COPS
GCCTTCCGCCTTCCGCCTTCCCACCGCAACGCCCTTCCACCCACGCCCCCACGCGATGCACCAGCAATGCCCGTCGCGTCACGAAATCTTCATTCAATTCTCCGCGAGCGGTGCCGTTAAGTCGTGCGTCCCGTCGATTCGGCTGCCCTCGCCCATGCCCGCGCCCCATCCCGACTCCGCCGCCGCCCGCACCACCCGCCTGATCGCGGATCGTGCGCTGGCCGCCGTCTTCCAGCCGATCGTCGATCTCGGCTCGGGGACGGTCGTCGGCTACGAGGGCCTGATACGCGGCCCGCGCGGCACAGACCTCGAAACGCCCGCCGCGCTGTTCGCGCAGGCCGCGCGCGACGGCGAGACCATCGCGCTCGAACAGGCCGCCGCGCTCACCTGCCTCGACGCGTTCGCGGCGCTCGGCTGCGACGGCAAGCTGTTCCTCAATTTCAGCGCGGGCACGATCCTGCAGCTCGCGCGCGAACGCGAGCGCGCCCGCCAACGGCTCGACCGTGCGCGGGTCGGCGCCGAGCGCATCGTGATCGAACTGACCGAGCAGAACGCGACGACGGACATCGCCCATATCGGGCCGGCAGTCGCGTCGCTGCGCGACGCCGGCATCCAGTTCGCGCTCGACGACTACGGCACCGCGAACGCGAGCATGAACCTGTGGCTGCGCCTGCATCCGGACGTCGTGAAGATCGACCGCTTCTTCATCCACGACATCGCGCGCGACCCGCTGAAGTTCGAGGCCGTGAAGGCGATGCAGCACTTCGCGCAGGCAAGCGGCGCGCAACTGATCGCGGAAGGCATCGAGAACGAAAGCGACCTGATCGTCGTGCGCGACATGGGCATCTGCTGCGTGCAGGGTTTCCTGCTCGGCCGGCCGAACGCGCGGCCGTCGCGGGTCGTCGCACCGGCCGCGCGCGACGCGATTCGCACGCCGCACATCGCGGTGTTTCCCGGCGCGACGCGCCCGGTGCGGCCGGCCGGCACGATCGCCGGAAAGATGCTGGTTCCGGCGCCAGCCCTGCCGCGCGACGCGACCAGCAACGACGTGCTCGACCTGTTCAACCGGATGCCCGACCTGCACGCGGTCGCACTCGTCGAACGCGGGCGGCCCGTCGCGCTCGTGAATCGCCGCGGCTTCATCGACCGCTTCGCGCTGCCGTACCACCGCGAGGTGTTCGGGAAGAAGCCGTGCCTGCAGTTCGCGAACGACGCGCCGCTGATGATCGACAACGCGACGACGTTCGAGCAGCTCGCGATGCTGCTCGCGAGCCACGACCAGCGCTACCTCGCGGACGGCGTCGTGATCACCGAACACGGCCGCTACGTCGGGCTCGGCACCGGCGAGAGCCTCGTGCGCGCGGTGACCGAGATGCGCATCGAGGCCGCGCGTTATGCGAACCCGCTGACGTTCCTTCCCGGCAACATCCCGATCAGCGCGCACATCGACCGCCTGCTCCAGCGCGACGCCGGCTTTCATGCGTGCTACGTCGACCTGAACCAGTTCAAGCCGTTCAACGACCAGTACGGCTACTGGCAGGGCGACGAGGTGCTGAAGTTCGCCGCGACGGTGCTGGCCGGCGTGTGCGATCCGCAGCGCGACTTTCTCGGGCACGTCGGCGGCGACGATTTCCTCGTGCTGTTCCAGCGCGACGACTGGCGCAAACGCGCCGCCGACGCGATCGCGCGCTTCAACGACGGCGCGCAGCGCTTCTACACGCAGGCCGACCGGCAGGCGGGCGGGCTGCGCGGCGAGGACCGCCACGGCAACCCGGCGTTCTTCGGTTTCGTGACGATGGCGATCGGCGCGGTCGGCGTGCCGGCCGGCGCGCACGGCGCGAAACGCTACGGCAGCGACGAGATCGCATCGGTCGCCGCGCTCGCGAAGCGGCGCGCGAAACAGCAGCCGGACGGGCTCGCGGTCGTCGACCTCGATGCGGGCCGCGCCGCGTTGCGCGATCGCGGCGAACCGCCGGCCGTGGCAATACGCTGACCGGCGGGCAGCCGGCCTTCCTCGTTCGCAGACGCAAGGTGCCCGATGCGGCGGCGATGCGCCGCCGTCCGTCATGCCCGGACGCCCGCCGCGCTGCCAGGCCGCTCGTTGCACCCGGCCTTCCCGCCGGCCTGAGCAAGCCGCCGGGCACGCGTGCGCGCATGCGCGAAGCCGGCACGCTGGCCGCCACTTCCCGCTCGCCGGGCACCGGCACGTCCACCTTGCCTTTTTCGTGTTTTGTTTAGTATTTTTAGTAACGTCGTTTTCGCAGATTAGCGCTTAAAAACCGGTAATTTCCGGGTATTCCCCGGTTATCCGGCCCGAATTCCGCGATACGTTTTACTATACAATCGCTTTCACCCTAAACAAACCGGACCCCGAACGATGGGTACCACCATTCGCGATGTGGCGCGGGCGGCAGAGGTCTCGATCGGCACCGTCTCCCGCGCGCTGAAAAACCAGCCGGGCCTGTCCGAAGCCACGCGTGCGCGCATCGTCGAGATCGCGCAGCGGCTCGGCTACGATCCCGCGCAGCTGCGGCCGCGCATCCGCCGGCTCACCTTCCTGCTGCATCGCCAGCACAACCGCTTTCCGGCCAGCCCGTTCTTCTCGCACGTGCTGCACGGCGTCGAGGACGCCTGCCGCGAGCGCGGCATCGTGCCGACGCTGCTGACGGTCGGGCCGAACGACGACGTGCTGCGCCAGATGCGCCCGCACGCGCCCGACGCAATCGCGGTGGCCGGCTTCATCGAGCCGGAGACGATCGAGGCGCTCGCCGCGACCGGCCGGCCGCTCGTGTTGATCGACCTGTGGGCGCCCGGCCTGCGCTCGGTGAACATCGACAACGCAACGGGTGCGGCGCTCGCGATGCGCCACCTGCTCGCCACCGGCCGCACGCGGATTGCGTTCATCGGCGGCTCGCCCGCGCACTACAGCATCGCGCAGCGCGCGATCGGCTACCGGCGCGCGTTCTTCGAAGCCGGGCGGCTGTTCGATCCCGCCTACGAAGTGACGATCGACGCGGGGCTCGATCCCGACACCGGCGCCGCGCGCGCGATGGAGCAGCTGCTCGACGCGCCGGGCCCGCGCCCCGAAGCCGTGTTCGCGTACAACGACGCGGCCGCGCTCGCCGCGCAGCGCGTGTGCACCGCGCGCGGCCTGCGGATTCCGGACGACATCGCGATCGTCGGCTTCGACAACATCCCGGCCGCCGCGCACGCGAGCCCGCCGCTCACGACGCTCGCGGTCGACAAGGAAGCGCTCGGCCGCCGCGGCGTCGAGCTGCTGCTCGCCGACTCGCCCGATCGCACCGAGATTTCCCTGCCCGTCGAGCTGATCGTGCGGGCCAGCAGTCAGCCCGCCGGCTCCCCGGCACTCGATACCGCCACGGTCACCGAATCATGAACATGCCCCCGGTCCAACCCTGCACCGCCGCGCCGGCCGCCCACACGCAAGCCGCGCCGTTCGTCGCGAGTTTCCGCGATCCGTCGTTCCTGCTGTCGCACATCGAGGACACGCTGCGCTTCTACGCAACGAACGCGTTCGACCCGACGGGCGGCTTCTACCACTACTTCCGCGACGACGGCAGCATCTACAACCGCACGTCGCGCCACCTCGTCAGCAGTTGCCGGTTCGTCTTCAACTACGCGATGGCGTACCGGCATTTCGGCGATCCGCGCCACCTGGAATACGCACGCCACGGGCTGCGCTTCCTGCGCGACGCGCACTGGGACGACGAACTGCAGGGCTACGACTGGGAACTCGACTGGCGCGACGGTGCGAAGCGCGCGACGCTCGACGGCACGCGCCACTGCTACGGGCTCGCGTTCGTGCTGCTCGCGGCCGCGCACGCGACGATGGCCGGCATCGACGAGGCACGCCCGCTGATCGCGGCCACCTACGAGCTCGCCGAGCACCGCTTCTGGGACGCGGCCGCGGGCCTCTACGCGGACGACGCGACGCCGAACTGGATCGTGTCGTCGTACCGCGGCCAGAACGCGAACATGCACATGACCGAGGCGCTGCTCGCGGCCCACGAGGCGACCGGGCACCTCACGTACCTCGATCGCGCGGAAAAGCTCGCGTCCCACATCACGCAACGCCAGGCCGCGCTGTCGGGCGGGCTCGTGTGGGAGCACTACCATGCGGACTGGTCGGTCGACTGGGACTACAACAAGGAAGACAGCTCGAACATCTTCCGCCCGTGGGGCTTCCAGCCCGGGCACCAGACCGAATGGGCGAAGCTGCTGCTGATCCTCGAACGGCACCGCCCGCTCGACTGGCTCGTGCCGCGCGCGGCCGAGCTGTTCGACGCCGCGCTCACGCACGCATGGGACGCCGACCACGGCGGCCTGTACTACGGCTTCGGCCCCGACTTCACGATCTGCGACCACAACAAGTATTTCTGGGTGCAGGCGGAAACCTTCGCGGCGGCCGCGATGCTCGGCGCGCGCACCGGCAGCGAGCGCTTCTGGGACTGGTACGACGAGATCTGGCGCTATAGCTGGGCGCACTTCGTCGATCACCGCTACGGCGCGTGGTACCGCATCCTCACCTGCGACAACCGCAAGTACAGCGACGAGAAGAGCCCGGCCGGCAAGACCGACTATCACACGATGGGCGCGTGCTACGACGTGCTGGCAACCCTCGCGCGCGCGCAGCGCAGCGAGCCGACGCAATGAGCGGCGGCACGTTTCCGGCTTTCGTGTCGGCAGGCGACATCCTGACCGACATGGTGCGCGCGGGCGATGCGCAATGGACGTCGGTACCGGGCGGCGCCGGCTGGAACGTCGCGCGCGCGGTTGCGCGGCTCGGCGTGCCGAGCGCGCTCGCGGGATCGATCGGCGAAGACTGCTTCTCCGACGTGCTGTGGCGCACGAGCGACGCGGCCGGGCTCGACCTGCGCTTCCTGCAGCGCGTCGCGCGGCCGCCGCTGCTCGCGATCGTTCACGAGACACGCCCGCCCGCGTATTTCTTCATCGGCGAAGCGAGCGCCGATCTCGCGTTCGATCCGGCGCGGCTGCCGGCCGGCTGGACCGACCACGTGAAATGGGCACATTTCGGCTGCATCAGCCTCGTGCGCGAGCCGCTCGCCGGCACGCTGGCCGCGCTCGCGGCCGACCTGCACGCGCGCGGCGTGAAGATCAGCTTCGACCCGAACGTCCGGAACCTGATGACGGCCGCGTACCGGCCGACGCTGGAAAGGATGGCCGCGCTCGCCGACCTGATCAAGGTGTCCGACGAGGACCTGCGGCACCTGTTCGGCGGCGACGGCCCCGACGCGATCGCCGCGGTGCGCACGCTGAACCCGCGCGCGGCCGTGCTCGTCACGCGCGGCGCGCAGGCGGCGACGCTCTACGCGGACGGTGACGTGCATGAAGCCAGCCCGCCGCGCGTCGAGGTGGCCGACACCGTCGGTGCGGGCGACGCGTCGATCGGCGGCATGCTGTTCAGCCTGATGGCCGCGCCGCAGCGCACGTGGCGCGAGCATCTCGTGTTCGCGCTGGCCGCGGGCGCAGCGGCGTGCCGGCATACGGGTGCGCACGCGCCGACGCTCGACGAGGTCGTCGCACTGATCGAACGCTGACGGCACGCCGAGGGCACGAACGGTGACCGGACGCTGTTCGGTCACCGATAAGCGGCGCTGTACATGCTGCGCCGCAGTGCTACGATGAAGTGTCCTTTTGCGGGAGAGCACCATGGACACGAACACGTTCACGAAAGGCATCTACACGGCCAAGGCGCATACCCAGCACGCGGGCAACGGGCAGTTCCAGGGTTACGTGATCCTCTCGCGCGACGACGGGGACGACACCGAGAACACGCGTTACGACGTCCACTCGACGAGCCCCAGCGAGGAAGAGGCGTTCGACGAGGCGAAAGCGCTCGCGCACCGGATTCTCGGCGAGATTGAGCTGTAACGCGCACCAACCTTCAGGCGCGGCTCAGAGCAGCCGCGCCACCATCGATACCAGCATCGTCAGCACCAGCGTCGACATGAACGGGAACGGGTAGCGCCGCCCGCCGAGCGTCAGCGTGACGTCGCCCGGCATCCGCCCGATGCCGAGCTTGCCGAGCCACGGCCAGCAGCGCGTCAGGATCATCACCGCGACGAACGTCGTCAACAGCCAGCGCAGCATGCTAGGGCCTGTTTCCATATGGAACGCGCATGCGTTGCCACGAGAACGGCCGCTCGCGAGGCGCGCGACGACCAACGGAAGTCCCCGTGGGACGCCGCGAATACTGGACGTATTCGCAAGGAGCGCAACGCGGCGAGCGGCCGTTCTCGTGGCAACCCCAAATTAATAGAATCATGTCACGGGAATGCCCGAAATCGCCCGTATGGCGGCGTCGCTCGTCGCTTGTTTGGCGCGGCCAAACGGCGCTCCTCACTTCTTGCCCTACGCCCCGGAGGAAGTCCCCTTGGGGGACGAGCGATTTCGGGCATTCGCATGTGCGTTCCATATGGAAACAGGCCCTAGTCCCGTCAGAGTGCGTGCGAGCGATCGCCGCGCGCGAACGCGTCGAGCGTGCCGTCGATGCCGCGCGAGAACGCGATCACCTTGAAAAGCTCGCCCATCTCGGCCTCGGAAATCAGCTTCTGCACCGCGTTCGCGGCCGGCAGGAATTCACGGATGTCCGACGGATCGATCGCGGCCAGCGCGTCGGTGATGCCCGCGTTCAGCAGGAAGCGCGCCTGCGACGTGTAACCGAGCAGGTCGGCGCCGGTCGCGACGGCCGCGTCGTAGATGCCGGTGAATTCGACGTGCGCGGTGATGTCCTGCAGCCCCGGGTACAGGAACGGATCGTCGTGCGCATGGTGCCGGTAGTGGCACATCAGCGTGCCGCGGTCGCGCTGCGGGTGGTAGTACTCGTGCGCGGGAAAGCCGTAGTCGACCAGCAGCACCGCGCCGCGTCCGAGCATCGTGCAGACGGTGCGCGTGAACGCCAGCGCGGCCTCGTGCGTCTCGGTCACGTAACCGTCGCCCGCCTCGTCGAGCCCCGCGAGCACCGCCGGCAGGCCGGCCGGCGCGGCAGGACGGTCCTCGAACACGAACGCCTGCCGCGCATCGAGCGCGACACCGCGCTCCTGCCATGCGCCGCCCGCCTTCGCGAACAGGCGCACGGGCATCGCATCGAGCACCTCGTTGCCGACCACGACGCCGTCGAACCGCTCGGGCAGCGCGTCGAGCCAGCGCACCTTCGCGGCGAGCGCCGGCGCGGCGGCCGTGATCGTGTCGCGCTGCCGTTCGCGCAGTTCGCCGGACAGGTCGACGATCAGGTATTCGTCGAGTCCGGCGCCCAGCGCGTCGAGCGCCGCGAGCAGACCGGCCGCGAGCTTGCCCGTGCCGGCGCCGAATTCCATCACGCAACGCGTGCCGCTCGCCGCGAGCGCTTCCGCGACCGGCTGCGCGAGCGTCCGAGCGAACAGCGGCGACAGCTCGGGTGCGGTGACGAAGTCGCTGCCGTCGTCGGCGCGGCGCCCGAACTTGCGCGCGCCGCCGCTGTAATAACCGAGGCCGGGCGCGTACAGCGCACGCTCCATGAAGCGGTCGAACGGCAGCCAGCCGCCGGCCGCCGCGATCTCGTCGCGCAGTTGCGCGGCAAGGGTTTCGGACTGCGCGAGCGCGTCAGGGCCGGGAGCAGGTAAACTAGCGGGTTCGTGAGCTTTCGGGTTCATCCCGGCATTGTAAATGACCGTTTCAGCCGATACGTCGACCCTGCGCGTGGCGCTCGTCACCGGTGCCCTGGGCAGCGCGGCCGACGCCGCGTCGATCGGTCGTGCGCTCGCGACGGGATTCGCCCGGCGCGGCTGGGACGTCGCGTTGCAGCGCAGCCCCGGCACGCCGCATGCGGCCGCCGACGCGCTCGTCGCCGAAGTCGCAGCGCTCGGCCGCCGCGCGGCCGTGCTCGACGCCGATCTGGCCCTGGAAGCCGAAGCCGCCGCACTCGTCGCCGCGTGCGGCGCGGCGCTCGGCCGGCCCGCGTGCGCGGTGTTCGTGAGCGCCAGCGCGGGCGCCGACGACGCGCACACGGTAGACGGCGCGTCGCTCGCCGGCGCACTCGCGCGCAACGTGACGGCGCCGCTCGCGCTGGCCCGCGCGCTCGCCGATGCGACGCCCGACGCCGCGCGCGAGCACGAAGCGCTGCGCGCATGCGCGATCCACGTGCTGGACCAGGCGCTGTTTCACCCTGCGCCTGCGCAGTTGTCGCACGCGCTGATGCAGGCCGCGCTGAACCGCGCGACGTCGGCGCTGGCGCTGGCGCTCGCGCCGAAGGTGCGGGTCGCGGCGCTCGTGCGCGGCCACGCGGCGCACGCGGACGACATCGCCGCGGCTGCCTGCTATCTCGCGAGCGCGCCCGGCGTCACGGGCGCGACGCTGACCGTCGACGGCGGCGAGCACCTCGTGCCGCCGGCCGCCGGCCCGAATGAATGAACTGCGCGGATCGCGCGGCCTGACTGCCGCCGCCCGCGCCGCTTTGCGTGTGCGCACGCCAATTTGACTGGGACGACCATGTTTTCCGCTCTCCTGCACCCCCGCCTCGCGGACTGCCGCAGGCTCTACCTGCGCGACTACGAAGTGCACATCAACATCGGTGCCTTCGAACACGAGAAGCGCGGCGAGCAGCGCGTCGTCATCAACGTCGACCTGTTCGTGCCGCTCGCGCGCTCCACTCCCGTGGACGACCGGCTGCATGAAGTCGTCGACTACGACCTGATGAAGCAGAGCGTCGCGCAATGCGTGGCGCGCGGCCACATCCACCTGCAGGAAACGCTGTGCGACGCGATCGCCGCGCACCTGCTGGCGCACGACGCCGTGCGCGCGGTACGCGTCTGTACCGAGAAACCGGACGCTTATCCGGACTGCGACGCCGTCGGCGTCGAAGTCTTTCGCATCAAGGACGAGGAGCGCGCATGAACGCCCCCCACATGAATGACGCGGCGGCCGATGCCGCCACCCACGACGCAGCCGCCGACCCGGCCGGCCGTCCGGCGCTGACGCGCCGCGAACAGAAGGAAGCGTACGAGAACAACAAGCTGTTCAAGCGGATCGTGCGCCAGGTCGGCCAGGCCATCGGCGACTTCAACATGATCGAGCAGGGCGACAAGGTGATGGTGTGCCTGTCGGGCGGCAAGGACAGCTACGCGATGCTCGACGTGCTGCTGCGCCTGCGCGAGCGCGCGCCGATCGATTTCGACATCGTCGCGGTGAACCTCGACCAGAAGCAGCCGGGCTTCCCCGAGCACGTACTGCCCGAGTACCTGAAGCAGGTCGGCGTGCCGTTCCACATCGAGAACCAGGACACCTACAGCATCGTCAAGCGGCTCGTGCCCGAAGGCAAGACGACCTGCTCGCTGTGCTCGCGGCTGCGCCGCGGGATCCTGTACCGCGTGGCCGGCGAGCTCGGCGCGACCAAGATCGCGCTCGGCCATCACCGCGACGACATCGTGCAGACGCTGCTGCTCAACATGTTCTACGGCGGCAAGCTGAAGGGAATGCCGCCGAAGCTGCAGTCGGACGACGGCAAGAACATCGTGATCCGCCCGCTCGCGTACGTGAAGGAAACCGATCTCGAGAAATACGCGGAGCTTCGCGAATTCCCGATCATCCCGTGCAACCTGTGCGGCAGCCAGCCGAACCTGAAGCGCGCGGAAATGAAGGCGCTGATCCGCGAATGGGACAAGCGTTTCCCGGGCCGCGTCGACAACATGTTCAACGCGCTCGCGAAGGTCGTGCCGTCGCACCTGATGGACACGACGCTGTACCCGTTCCAGTCGCTGCGCGCGACCGGCGAGGCCGATCCGCAAGGCGACATCGCGTTCGACGAGGAACCGTGCGCGTCGGGCGACGACGCAGCGGCGCCGGGTGAGTCGATCGCGGCCCGGCCGATCTCGATCGTCCAGTTCGACGACCTGTAAGCAGGGCCCGAACACCCGCCGGAACAGGGCCGGGCGGCCCTTTTCCGGCGCTGTCGCCCCGCCGCGACAGGCCCGGAGCGCCAGGGACCGCATGCTAAAATGGTCGGCTTCGAACTCCTCTGACAAGCTGGCGCCATGAATATCGTGATTTTGGCGGCAGGCACCGGCAAGCGCATGCGTTCCGCGCTGCCGAAAGTGCTTCACCCCCTGGCCGGCAGGCCGCTCCTCTCCCACGTCATCGACACCGCGCGCACGCTGCAGCCGTCCCGGCTCGTCGTCGTCGTCGGTCACGGTGCCGAGCAGGTCCAGGCCGCCGTCGCCGCGCCCGACGTCCAGTTCGCGGTGCAGGCCGAGCAGCTCGGCACCGGCCACGCGGTGCGTCAGGCCCTGCCGCTCCTCGATCCCGCACAACCGACGCTCGTGCTGTACGGCGACGTGCCGCTCACGCGCGCGTCGACGCTGCAGCGCCTCGTCGATGCCGCGCGCGAAGGCCGCTACGGGATTCTGACCGTCACGCTCGACGATCCGACCGGCTACGGCCGCATCGTTCGCGACGCGGCCGGCTTCGTCACGCGCATCGTCGAGCAGAAGGATGCGTCGCCGGACGAGCTGCGGATCGCCGAGATCAACACCGGCATCATCGTCACGCCGACGGCCCAGCTGTCGATGTGGCTCGGCGCGCTGAAGAACGAAAACGCGCAGGGCGAGTACTACCTGACCGACGTCGTCGAACTCGCGATCGAGGCCGGTTTCGAGGTCGTCACCGCCCAACCCGACGAGGAATGGGAAACGCTCGGCGTGAACAGCAAGGCGCAGCTCGCCGAGCTCGAACGCATTCATCAGCGCAATATCGCGGAAACGCTGCTTGTCGACGGCGTCACGCTCGCCGATCCGGCACGCGTCGACGTGCGCGGCACGCTGCGCTGCGGCCGCGACGTGTCGATCGACGTGAACTGCGTGTTCGAGGGCAACGTGACGCTCGCGGACAACGTGACGATCGGCGCGAACTGCGTGATCCGCAACGCGTCGGTCGGCGCGGGCACGCGCATCGACGCGTTCACGCACATCGACGGCGCCGAGCTCGGCGCGCACACCGTGATCGGCCCGTACGCGCGGCTGCGCCCCGGCGCGCAGCTCGCGGACGAAGCGCACGTCGGCAACTTCGTCGAGGTGAAGAACGCGGTGATCGGCCACGGCTCGAAGGCGAACCACCTCACGTACATCGGCGACGCCGACATCGGCGCGCGCGTGAACATCGGCGCGGGCACGATCACCTGCAACTACGACGGCGCGAACAAGTTCCGCACCGTGATCGAGGACGACGTGTTCGTCGGCTCCGACACGCAGCTCGTCGCGCCCGTGCGCGTCGGCCGCGGCGTGACGATCGCCGCCGGCACGACGATCTGGAAGGACGTCGCCGAAGGCGTCCTCGCATTGAACGAGAAGACGCAGACCGCGAAGAGCGGCTACGTCCGCCCGGTCAAGAAAAAGAGCTGAACCTTTTGCGGGCGCCCCGCGCGGCGCCCGCTTCGACTGACAGGATTGACCATTCATGTGCGGCATTGTCGGCGCAGTTGCGCAACGTAATATCGTTCCGGTGCTGATCGAAGGATTGCGGCGCCTCGAATACCGGGGTTACGACTCGTGCGGCGTCGCCGTGCTCGAACCGGGCGCGCCGAAGCGCGCGCGCAGCGTCGAGCGCGTCGCCGATCTCGATGCGCAGGTGCGCGACACGCACCTCGAAGGCACGACCGGCGTCGCGCACACGCGCTGGGCCACGCACGGCGCGCCGGTCACGCACAACGCGCACCCGATCTTCTCGTCGAACGCGCTCGCGCTCGTGCACAACGGCATCATCGAGAACTTCGAAACGCTGCGTGAATCGCTGCGCGCGAAGGGCTACGAATTCGTGTCGCAGACCGACACCGAAGTGATCGCGCACCTCGTGCACAGCCTGTATCGCGGCAACCTGTTCGACGCCGTGCGCGAAGCCGTGCAGCAACTGCACGGCGCGTATGCGATCGCGGTGACGCACAAGGACCAGCCGCACACCGTCGTCGGCGCGCGCCAGGGGTCGCCGCTCGTCGTCGGTCACGGCGACGGCGAGAACTTCCTCGCGTCCGACGCGCTCGCGCTGGCCGGCAGCACCGACCGCTTCACGTTCCTCGAGGAAGGCGACGTGTGCGAGCTGTCGCTCGACGGCGTGACGATCGTCGATCGCCACGGCGCCACCGTGCAGCGCGAGATCCGCGTGGTCAGCGCATACGGCGGCGCGGTCGAGCTGGGCCCGTATCGCCACTTCATGCAGAAGGAAATCTTCGAGCAGCCGCGCGCGATCAGCGACACCGTGCCGCAAACCGAAGCCTTCGACGCGACGCTGTTCGGCGACGCCGCGCCCGCCGCGTTCGCGGAGATCGACAGCCTGCTGATCCTCGCATGCGGCACGAGCTACTACTCGGGCCTCACCGCCAAGTACTGGCTCGAATCGATCGCGAAGATCCCGACCCAGGTCGAGATCGCGAGCGAATACCGCTACCGCGAATCGGTGCCGAACCCGCGCCAGCTCGTGCTCGTGATCTCGCAGTCGGGCGAGACGGCCGACACGCTCGCGGCGCTCAAGCACGCGCAGTCGCTCGGCCACACGCACACGCTCGCCGTGTGCAACGTCGCGACGAGCGCGATGGTGCGCCTCACCGAGATGCAGTTCCTGACGCACGCGGGCACCGAGATCGGCGTTGCGTCGACGAAGGCGTTCACGACGCAGCTCGTCGCGCTGTTCGTGCTCGCCGCGACGCTCGGCAAGCTGCGCGGTCACGTCGATGCCGCGCAGGAAGCCGAGTTCCTGAAGCAGTTGCGCCACCTGCCGGCCGCGCTGAACAGCGTGCTGGCACTGGAGCCGCAGATCATCGCGTGGTCGGAGGAATTCGCGCGCAAGGAAAACGCGCTGTTCCTCGGCCGCGGGCTGCACTACCCGATCGCGCTCGAAGGTGCGCTGAAGCTGAAGGAAATCTCGTACATCCACGCCGAGGCCTATCCGGCCGGCGAACTGAAGCACGGGCCGCTCGCGCTCGTCACGGAAGCGATGCCGGTCGTCACGGTCGCGCCGAACGACACGCTGCTCGAGAAGCTGAAGTCGAACATGCAGGAAGTGCGTGCGCGCGGCGGCGAGCTGTACGTGTTCGCCGATGCCGACACGCAGATCGTCAACGACGACGGCCTGCACGTGATCCGGATGCCGGAGCATTACGGGCAACTGTCGCCGATCCTGCACGTCGTGCCGCTGCAGCTGCTCGCGTATCACACCGCGTG
>NZ_WIXR01000086.1:0-14952 GCF_019425585.1 Burkholderia sp. COPS
GGAGGGCGGGGTGAGGATGGTGGGGTGGGGCGCGAGGGGACGGTGGGGGTGGGGGGAGAGGGAGGAGGGGGCGGGGGGGCGGGCCGCCCGGAGTCGGCACGAGAAGGTGCGGGGGGGGGCACGCGGCGAGCGCGGCGGCGCGCCCGTCCGGCGTCGTGATGTCGCAGGCGACCGCGGTCACCGACACGTTCGCGCCGGCGCGGATCTCCTCCGCGGCTTCCTCCAGCGTGTCGCGCGTGCGCGCGACGATCACGAGGTTCACGCCCTCCGCGGCCAGCGCTTCCGCGCAGCCGCGACCGAGCCCCTTGCTTGCCGCGCACACGAGCGCGGTCTTTCCTTCGATGCCGAGATCCATCGTCGATTCCTTGGTGGCGACACGCGCCGGCGCGAACGTGTCGGTGACCGCGGTCGCCTGCGACATCACGACGCCGGACGGGCGCGCCGCCGCGCTCGCCGCGTGCCCGCAGCCGGACATTCTCGTGACGAATGCGGGCGGCCCGCCGCCCGGCGACTTCCGCGACTTCTCGCACGACGACTGGATCCGTGCGCTCGAGTCGAACATGCTGACGCCGATCGAGCTGATCCGCGCGACCGTCGACGGGATGATCGCGCGCCGCTTCGGCCGGATCGTCAACATCACCAGTTCGGCCGTGAAGGCGCCGATCGACGTGCTCGCGCTGTCGAACGGCGCGCGCTCGGGGCTGACCGGCTTCGTCGCGGGGCTGTCGCGCAAGGTCGCGGGGCAGGGCGTGACGATCAACAACCTGCTGCCGGGCCTGTTCGACACCGACCGGATCGCGACCACGCTCACCGCGTCGGCGAAGGCGCAGGGCGTGACGGTCGACGAGATGCGCGCGCGGCGCACGAAGGAGATCCCGGCCGGCCGCCTCGGCACGCGCCAAGAGTTCGGCGCGGCGTGCGCGTTCCTGTGCAGCGTGCATGCCGGCTACATCACCGGGCAGAACTGGCTGCTCGACGGCGGCGCGTATCCGGGCACGTTCTGACGCGCGCGTCCCGAATCACGATCACGACAACAACTGAACGACGAAGGAACCGGAGATGAGCAAACCCCGCATCGCATTGATTGCGCACGACGCGAAGAAGGACGAGATCGTCGCGCTCGCGGGCGAATACCGCGCGACGCTCGCGCAATGCCGGCTGGTCGCGACCGGCACGACGGGCGGCCGCATCGCGGACGCGCACGGGCTGGAAGTCGAGCGCAAGCTGTCGGGACCGCTCGGCGGCGACCTGCAGATCGGCGCGGAACTGGCGGACGGCCGCGTGGACATCGTCGTGTTCCTGCGCGACCCGATGACCGCGCAGCCGCACGATCCCGACATCACCGCGCTCGTGCGCGCGTGCGACGTGCACGACGTGCCGGTCGCGACCAACGTCGCGACGGCGCGGATGCTGCTCGACGATCTGGCGCGGAACATGCAGGACGTTTGCTAGGCGGGGGGCGGGCGCGATTGTCGTTGTCCGGCGTCGCCATGTTCGGCCACTACGGCAGGGTGACGCCGCGCGTCAAGGAGAGCGGTGTGGGTGACGCAGAATCCGGATACCACCGATTACCGTAGCGGCCAAAACCACGTTTCGGATGCCGTCCAGTAGCAGTCTGAACCACAGATGGCTCGGGCACCGTCGATCAGGTCGATATGCCCGCCACGCCCGTTCATGTATCCCGGAATGTTCCAGAAGGCCGCCATGCCCTTTCTGGAGGCGATGCCGGTCACGGCGTCGTCGCGCCGAAACACTTCGGCTTTGCCGAAATACGCCGGCTCGGCCAGCATCTTGGCCAGCTGGCTTGCCCCGCCTCGATTCGGCGCCCACGGTGCGGCCCTTTCTGAATGACCAGTCCGCCGCGCAACGTTATTCCGCTTTTGACAAGTGCCACGCTGATCCGGATGGCGCACGTATTCGCATACGACGGATTCTGGATCAGGTCTTGTCAGCCCAATTCCTGAAAAAGCGCTTCCCTCGAAACGGTCTTGTTGCCTGGATAGTGGCTGCTCAGTATGGAGAACGGTGGTTTCAAGCGAGCGCTCCTCGGTTAGCGGCAAGGGAATTTTTGTCGCAAGGCGTGGGCAACCAACCTCGCTGCGCTTGCCTTCAGTGCGTCCCTCGGCAGTTGGCGGAGCGCGGCGAGCACTTCCGAATCGATTTCTCCCGGTTTGACGCGACCGTTGTCGCACCACGCCTTGCCCTCGGTCGCATCGGCGACCCCGGCCAGATACCCGGCCATCGCGTGGCGTTCGGCGTCGGCGTATGGACGGTTGTCCGATCGACTCACGCCGTCGAGTAGCCGGGTGCCGTCGACACGAGGAACCGCAGCCCCGGTTGCGCTGCCAATACTCGCTGACAACGACGCGACAACAAGCAAGTTCTGGACAAGAAAGCGTTTCATGGCGTGGGTTGGGCGAATTGGGCAAAGGGCAAAATAGCGCGCTCGTCATCTCATAAATGTGCGTGGCATGAATTCGAATTGCCGGCCGACCCGTATCGATGTCGTCGGTTCCGGGAGCGCAGTACGACAACGCGGCGCGGGAGACGCGTCTCGCACGGGCGCAAGGCCAAATTCGCAGTGCGGCCAACCTCGGTCAACGCGAACGGAGCGGAAATTCGTACTACCCAAAGGTCTTGATATGAACGTGACCAAGTGTGACCACGGCCCATACAATCCATTTCCCGCGAAAACCCTACCGATGTGAAGGGATTGCGACGACGCGCTGCGTGACTGGGCACGACGCGCGAGAATCCTCCGCTACGACCCGTGTTCACGTGCATCGCTGCAGACGCAATGTCGATGCATTCGCCGAACCGGATTTCCAGATTCCAGACAGAAGAGGAGCGAAACGATGCCGAAAGCAATCCGATACGACCAGCCGGGCGGCCCGGACGTGATGAAGTGGGTCGATGTCGAGGTCGGCGAGCCGAAGGCGGGTGAAGTCCGCATTCGGCAGCACGCGGTCGGGCTCAACTACATCGACGTGTATTTCCGCACCGGTCTTTATCCGCAGCCGCTGCCCGGCGGCCTCGGGATGGAGGCGGCGGGCGAGGTGACGGCCGTCGGCGAAGGCGTGACCGCGCTCAAGGCGGGCGACCGCGTCGCGTACGTCGGGCAGCCGCCGGGCGCGTACGCGCAGGAGCGCGTGATGCCGGCCGAGCGGCTCGTGAAGCTTCCGGACGGCATCAGCTACGACGACGCGGCGTCGGTGATGCTGCAGGGCCTGACCGCGCACTACCTGCTGCGCCGCACGTACCCGGTGAAGGCCGGCGACACGATCCTGATCCACGCGGCGGCCGGCGGCGTCGGCCTGCTGGTGTGCCAATGGGCGAAGGCGCTCGGCGCGACCGTGATCGGCACGGTCGGCTCCGACGAGAAAGCCGCGCTCGCGAAGGCGCACGGTTGCGACCATCCGATCGTCTATACGCGCGAGAACTTCACGCAGCGCGTGAAGGAAATCACGAACGGCGCGGGCGTGCCCGTTGTCTACGACTCGATCGGCAAGGACACCTACATCGGCTCGCTCGACTGCCTCGCGCCGCTCGGCTACTTCGTCAGCTTCGGCAATGCGTCGGGCCCGCTGCCAGCGATCGATTCGAAGGAGTTCTCGTCGCGCGGCTCGCTGTTCTTCACGCGGCCGACGCTGTTCTCGTACATCGCGAAGCGCGCCGATCTCGAATCCGCGGCCGCCGAGCTGTTCGACGTGATCCTGTCGGGCAAGGTGAAAACCAGCATCAACCAGCGCTATCCGCTCGCGGAAGTCGGCCGCGCGCACGAAGATCTCGAAGCACGCAAGACCACCGGCTCGACGATCCTCGTTCCCTGATGCATCCCTTCATGCCGGCATCATGTCGGCACGCCCTCCCGGCGGGCGGCACCGACGTGCCGCCCGTCCTGTCTCCCGTCCTGCCCGTCGTTCCGCCCGCCGTTCCCCGCCGCCCGCGTTTACACGTTTTTTATACCCGCCCCGATACCTTTGACCCGTCCTTTACGTACGTTCCCATAAGGTTCTAGTCGTCTGATTTCGACGATGGAGAACACAAAAATGGATGGGGTTTTCATCGGCGCACTGGTGCTCTTCACCGCGCTGATCCTCGGTTTGGTTGCCGGTTGCGACAAGCTCGTGCAATACGGTCGCGGGGGGCGAGCATGACCTGGATGCTCTGGCTGGCGGGTGCCTCGACGGCCCTGCTGTTCGCGTATCTCGTCTTTGCGCTGCTGCGCGCGGAGGACATCGAATGAACGCGAACAACCTGTTTCAGATACTGCTCTTCGTCGTCGTGCTGCTGGCGGCGGCCGTGCCGGTCGCGCGCTACCTGTCCGCGGTGATGGACGGCAGTTCGCGCGTCGTGCGCGTGTTCGGGCCGCTCGAGCGCGCGCTGTACCGCATTGCCGGCGTCGATGCCGGCAGCGAAATGAACTGGAAGCAGTACGCGATCGCGACGATCGCGTTCAACGCGCTCGGCGCGCTGTTCCTCTACGGCCTGCTGCGCCTGCAGGGCTTCCTGCCCGGCAACCCGCAGCAATTCGGCGCGATGACGGTCGACGGCGCGTTCAACACGGCCGTCAGCTTCGTCACCAACACGAACTGGCAGGACTACACGCCCGAGCAGACCGTCAGCTACCTGACGCAGATGCTCGGCCTGACCGTGCAGAACTTCCTGTCGGCGGCAACCGGCATCGTCGTCGTGATCGCGCTGATCCGCGGCTTCGCGCGTCATACCGCGCAGACCATCGGCAACTTCTGGGTCGACCTCACGCGCGTGACGATGTACGTGCTCGTGCCGATGTCGATGATCGTCGCCGCGCTGCTGATGAGCCAGGGCGTGATCCAGAACATGAAGGCGTACCAGGACGTGCCGGTGCTGCAGGCGAGCACCTATGCGGCGCCGAAGCTCGACGCGCAGGGCAATCCGGTGAAGGACGACAAGGGCAACGCGGTCACGGTGCCGACCCCGCTCACGAAGCAGACGCTCGCGATGGGCCCGGTCGCGTCGCAGGAAGCGATCAAGATGCTCGGCACCAACGGCGGCGGCTTCTTCAACGCGAACTCCGCGCATCCGTACGAGAACCCGACGCCGTTCGCGAACTTCCTGCAGATCTTCTCGATCCTGATCATCCCGGCCGCGCTGTGTCTCGTGTTCGGCCGGATGATCGGCGACCGCCGGCAGGGCATCGCGGTGCTCGCGGCGATGACGGTCGCGTTCGTGCTCGCGATCGGCGTCGAGGTGAGCGCCGAGCAGGGCGGCAACCCGACGCTCGCCGCGCTGCACGTCGACCAGTCGACGGGTGCGCTGCAGCCGGGCGGCAACATGGAAGGCAAGGAAACGCGCTTCGGGATCGCGCAGACCGGCATCTTCACGGTCGCGACGACGGCCGCGTCGTGCGGCGCGGTCGACACGATGCACGATTCGCTGACGCCGCTCGGCGGCCTCGTGCCGATGCTGCTGATGCAGCTCGGCGAGGTGATCTACGGCGGGGTCGGCTCGGGTCTCTACGGGATGCTCGTGTTCGCGCTGCTCGCGGTGTTCGTCGCCGGCCTGATGATCGGCCGCACGCCGGAATACGTCGGCAAGAAGATCGAGGCGTACGAGATGAAGATGGTGTCGATCGTCGTGCTGCTCACGCCGCTGCTCGTGCTGGTCGGCACGTCGATCGCCGTGCTCGCTGACGCAGGCAAGGCCGGCATCGCGAACCCGGGGCCGCACGGTTTCTCGGAAATCCTCTACGCGTTCAGCTCGGCGGCCAACAACAACGGCAGCGCGTTCGCGGGCCTGACGGTCGGCACGCCGTTCTACAACTGGATGACCGCGATCGCGATGTGGTTCGGCCGCTTCGGCACGATCGTGCCGGTGCTGGCGATCGCCGGCTCGCTGGCCGCGAAGAAGCGCATCGCGGTGACGAGCGGCACGCTGCCGACGCACGGTCCGCTGTTCGTCGTGCTGCTGCTCGGCACGGTGCTGCTGGTGGGCGCGCTGACCTACGTGCCGGCGCTCGCGCTCGGCCCGGGCGTCGAGCACCTGATGATGTGGCTGGGCGCATGACGCGCGGCGACACGTTGAAAAGACTCAAGAGATTGAAGAGATCGCAATGACTCAACATTCCGCAACACGGTCCATGTTCGATCCGGCGCTGCTGCGCCCGGCGATCGTGGACTCGTTCAAGAAACTCACGCCGCGCACGCAGTTCCGCAACCCGGTGATGTTCTGCGTGTACGTCGGCAGCATCCTGACCACGATCCTGTGGATCGCGGCGCTCGCCGGCCAGGCCGAGGCGCCCGCGGGCTTCATCCTCGCGATCGCGCTGTGGCTGTGGTTCACCGTGCTGTTCGCGAACTTCGCCGAGGCGCTCGCCGAAGGGCGCTCGAAGGCGCAGGCCGCGTCGCTGCGCAGTGCGAAGAAGGATGTGATGGCGAAGAAGCTCAACGAGCCGCATCCGAAGTCGCCGATCCGCATCACGACCGCGAGCGACCTGCGCCGTGGCGACGTCGTGCTGGTCGAGGCCGGCGACGTGATCCCGGCCGACGGCGAGGTGGTCGACGGTGTCGCGTCGGTCGACGAATCGGCGATCACCGGCGAATCCGCGCCGGTGATCCGCGAATCGGGCGGCGACTTCTCGTCCGTGACGGGCGGCACGCGCGTGCTGTCCGACTGGATCGTCGTCAAGGTCACCGCGAACCCCGGCGAGGCGTTCCTCGACCGGATGATCGCGATGGTCGAAGGCGCGAAGCGCAAGAAGACGCCGAACGAGATCGCGCTGACGATCCTGCTCGTCGCGCTGACGATCGTGATGCTGCTGGCAACGGCCACGCTGCTGCCGTTCTCGATGTTCTCGGTCGAGGCGATGAAGGCCGGCCACGTCGTGACGATCACCGCGCTCGTCGCACTGCTCGTGTGCCTCATCCCGACGACGATCGGCGGGCTGCTTTCCGCGATCGGCGTGGCCGGGATGAGCCGGATGATGCAGGCGAACGTGATCGCGACGTCGGGCCGTGCGGTGGAAGCGGCCGGCGACGTCGACGTGCTGCTGCTCGACAAGACCGGCACGATCACGCTCGGCAACCGCCAGGCATCGATGTTCGTGCCGGCGCCCGGCGTGACCGAGGAAGCGCTGGCCGATGCCGCGCAGCTGTCGTCGCTCGCCGACGAAACGCCGGAAGGCCGCAGCATCGTGGTACTGGCCAAGGAACGTTTCAACATTCGCCAGCGCGACATGGCGCAGCTGCACGCGACGTTCATCGGCTTTTCCGCACAGACGCGCATGAGCGGCGTCGATCTTCCGGGTCGCGAAATCCGCAAGGGCGCGGCCGACGCGATCCGCCGCTACGTCGAGACGCACGGCAGCCGCTTTCCGGAAGAAGTGCGCCGCGCGGTCGACGAAGTCGCGCGCCGCGGCAGCACGCCGCTCGTCGTGGCCGACCTGCATGAAGGGGCGGCGCGCGTGCTCGGCGTGATCGAGCTGAAGGACATCGTGAAGGGCGGCATCAAGGAGCGCTTCGCGGAGCTGCGCAAGATGGGCATCAAGACCGTGATGGTGACGGGCGACAACCGGCTGACGGCCGCGGCGATCGCGGCGGAAGCGGGCGTCGACGATTTCCTCGCGGAAGCGACGCCGGAAACCAAGCTCGCGACGATCCGCGAGCACCAGGCGGCCGGGCGCCTCGTCGCGATGACGGGCGACGGCACCAACGACGCACCGGCGCTCGCGCAGGCCGACGTCGCCGTGGCGATGAACACCGGTACGCAGGCCGCGAAGGAAGCGGGCAACATGGTCGACCTCGACTCGAACCCGACGAAGCTGATCGAGATCGTCGAGATCGGCAAGCAGATGCTGATGACGCGCGGCTCGCTGACGACCTTCTCGATCGCGAACGACATCGCGAAGTACTTCGCGATCATCCCGGCCGCGTTCGTGACGACGTACCCGCAACTGCGCGTGCTCGACATCATGCACCTGACGTCGCCGGCCTCCGCGATCCTGTCGGCGGTGATCTTCAACGCGCTGATCATCGTCGCGCTGATCCCGCTCGCGCTGAAGGGCGTCACGTACCGGCCGCTCGGCGCCGCGTCGCTCCTGCGCCGCAACCTGCTGGTGTACGGCCTCGGCGGCGTGCTGCTGCCGTTCCCGTTCATCAAGCTGATCGACATGACGCTCGCTGCACTCGGCTGGGCCTGAACCGGCCGCCATTGAAGGAAACATCATGAAAACGTTGATTCGCCCGCTCGTCGTGCTCTTCGTCGTCCTGACCGCCGTGACGGGCCTCGCTTACCCGGCCGTGATGACCGTGTTCGGCCAGGCCGTGTTCCCGTCGCAGGCGAACGGCAGCCTGATCGAGAAGGACGGCAAGCCGGTCGGCTCCGCGCTGATCGGCCAGTCGTTCGATGCGCCGAAGTACTTCTGGGGCCGGCTGTCGGCCACCGCGCCGATGCCGTACAACGCGACCGGCTCCGGCGGCTCGAACCTCGGCCCGCTGAACCCGTCGCTCGCCGACCAGGTGAAGGGGCGCATCGCCGCGCTGCGCGACGCGGGCACCGACATGTCGAAACCCGTGCCGGTCGACCTCGTGACGGCGTCGGCGAGCGGCCTCGATCCGGAGATCACGCCGGCCGCCGCCGCGTACCAGGTCGAGCGCGTCGCGAAGGCGCGCAACCTGGCGCCCGACGCGGTCGCGCAGCTCGTCGCCGCGAACACGACGGGCCGCCAGTTCGGCGTGCTCGGCGAGGCGCGCGTGAACGTACTGAAGCTGAACCTCGCGCTCGACGCGGCGCAGGCCGCGCACTGAGCGCGTCCGGCAACCGGCACCCGGCGCGGTCAGCCCCGCGCCGGGCGCGCCTTTTCCCGACGGCGCTTGCGCCGTCTTTGCCTTTTGCGGCGATTTGGAACAACAATGCTCGTACTCGCGCGCATCCGGGCGCTCCGCCTTTCTGACGCATGAATCGTCCCGATCCAGACCAACTCCTCGACAAGCTGCAACGTGACGAAGAAAAGCAGCGGCGCGGTCAGCTCAAGATCTTCTTCGGCGCATCGGCCGGTGTCGGCAAGACCTACGCGATGCTGCAGGCCGCGCGCCAGCGCCTGCAGGAAGGCGTCGACGTCGTCGTCGGCATCGTCGAGACCCACGGGCGCAGCGAGACCGCCGCACTGCTCGACGGTCTCGACGTGCTGCCGCTCGCGCGTTTCGACTACCGCGGCCGCACGCTCGCCGAATTCGATCTCGACGGCGCACTCGCGCGCCAGCCGCAACTGATCCTCGTCGACGAACTCGCGCATTCGAACGTGCAGGGCGCACGGCACCTGAAGCGCTGGCAGGACGTGTACGAACTGCTCGACGCGGGCATCGACGTCTATACGACCGTCAACGTCCAGCACCTCGAGAGCCTGAACGACGTGGTCGGCGCGATCACCGGCATCCGCGTGTGGGAGACGGTGCCCGACCGCGTATTCGACGCGGCCGACGAAGTCACGCTCGTCGACCTGCCGGCCGAGGAACTGCTCGAGCGGATGCGCGACGGCAAGGTCTATCTCGCGCAGCAGGCCGAGCGCGCGGTGCGCAACTTCTTCCGCAAGGGCAACCTGATCGCGCTGCGCGAACTGGCGTTGCGGCGCACGGCCGATCGCGTCGACGCGCAGATGCGCGAATACCGCGCCGACCGCTCGATCCAGCGCATCTGGCAGGCGCGCGAACGGCTGCTCGTATGCGTCGGGCCGGGCCCCGAGGCGCCGACGCTCGTGCGCGCGGCCGCGCGGCTCGCCGCGAGCCTGAAGGCCGACTGGATCGCCGTTTATGTGGAGACGCCGCGGCTGCAGCGGCTGCCCGACGCGCGGCGGCAGCGCACGCTCGACGCGCTGAAGCTCGCCGCCGAACTCGGCGCGGAGACGGCCACGCTCGCCGGTGCCGACGCGGTCGCCGCGCTGATCGGCTATGCGAAGGTGCGCAACGTGTCGAAGATCGTCGCGGGCGGCTCGCCGAAGGTCGGGCTCGTGCGCCGCTTCGCGCGGCCGTTCGGCGAACAGCTCGCCGAACGCGCGGGCGACGTCGACCTGATGCTGATCCGTGCGTCCGCGAGCGACGAGGCGCGTGCCGCGCCGCTCGACGCGCGTGCGCGCGACTGGCGCGATGCGTTCGCGCAGTTCGGCACGCATCGCTCGCCGCCGCGGCACTACGCGTATGCGGCCGCGATCTGCGCGGCGATCACGGTCGTCGCGAGCCTCGTGTCCGAGCGGCTCGACCTCACGAACCTCGTGATGCTTTACTTGCTCGGCGTCGTGTTCTCGGCCGTGCGGCTCGGGCGCGGCCCGGGCGTGCTGCAGTCGTTCCTGTCGGTGGCCGCGTTCGATTTCTTCTTCGTGCCGCCGCGCATGTCGTTCTCGGTCAGCGACACGCAGTACCTGCTGACCTTCTTCGGGATGCTGCTGACGTCGCTCGTGATCAGCCACCTGACGTCGACGCTGACGCGCCAGGCGAGCGTCGCGCAGCGCCGCGAGCGCCGCACCGGGGCGATCTACGCGATGGCGCGCGAGCTGGGCGCGGCGCTGACGACCGAGCAGATCGTCGAGATCGGCAGCCGCCACGTGGGCGAGGTGTTCCGCGCGCGCGTCGCGTTCCTGCTGCCCGACAGTGCGGACAAGGTGCGGCAGAAGATCGAGGAGCCCGACGCGGCCGTCACGCTGACGGGCGCCGACCTCGACAGCGACGTCGGCCAGTGGGTGTACGACCAGCAGAAGCCGGCCGGTCGCGGCACGGATACCTTGCCCGCGACGGTCGCGCTGTACCTGCCGCTGAAGGCGCCGATGCGCACGCGCGGCGTGCTCGCGGTCGCGTCACGCGAACCGCGCGAACTCGAGGTGCCCGAGCAGCAGCGGATGCTCGACGCATTCGCCGCGCAGATCGCACTCGCGCTCGAACGCGTGCACTACGTCGAGATCGCGCGCGACGCGCTCGTCAACATGGAATCCGAGCGGCTGCGCAACTCGCTGCTGTCGGCGATCTCGCACGACCTGCGCACGCCGCTCACGACGATCGTCGGTTTCTCGTCGATGCTCGCGAACGGACGCGCGGCCGCACAGGGCGGCGACGCCGCGGCGGCCGAGCGCTTCGCGCAGCGCGAGGGCGAACTCGTCGATGCGATTCACGACGAGGCGCTGCGGATGACGGGCATCGTCACGAACCTGCTCGACATGGCGCGGCTGCAGGCCGGCAGCCTGCAGCTCAAGCGCCAGTGGTCGCTGCTCGAGGAAACCGTCGGCGCGGCGCTCGCCGCGTGCAAGCGCGTGCTGTCGCGCCATCCCGCGCGCGTCGTGCTGCCGGCCGACCTGCCGCTCCTGCAGATGGACGCGGTGCTGATGGAACGCCTGTTCACCAACCTGTTCGAGAACGCGGCGAAGTACACGCCGCCCGATACGCCGCTCGAGATCGGCGCCGAGCGCGTGACCGACGACGGGCTGCCGTTCGTGCGCGTGCATGTCGACGATCACGGCCCGGGCCTGCCGGCCGGCATGGAAACGCGGATCTTCGACAAGTTCACGCGCGGCGAGAAGGAATCGGCGACGCCGGGCATCGGGCTCGGCCTCGCGATCTGCCGCGCGATCGTCGAGGCGCACGGCGGTAAAATCGGCGCGCTCAACCGCACCGCGCCCGACGGCCGCGTGACGGGCGCGCGCTTCTGGTTCACGCTGCCGGTCGAGACGCCGCCGGCCGCGCCTGCCGTATCCGACGACGAACCCGATGTGCCGGGTGCGTCGTCCCCATCCGAGTCATTGCCAGACCATGAGTGAACCCAGCCTGACCGTCGTCCTGATCGAGGACGAAAAGCAGATCCGCCGTTTCGTGCGCGCCGCGCTCGAGGAGGAGGACATCGCGGTGTTCGAGGCCGAGACGGGCAAGCAGGGGCTGATCGACGCGGCGACGCGCAAGCCCGATCTCGTGATCGTCGACCTCGGCCTGCCCGATACCGACGGCCTCGACGTGATCCGCGAACTGCGCGGCTGGTCCGAGGTGCCGGTGATCGTGCTGTCCGCGCGCACGCAGGAGGAAGAGAAGGTCGCGGCGCTCGATGCGGGCGCCGACGATTACCTGACCAAGCCGTTCGGCGTGTCCGAACTGCGCGCGCGGATCCGCGCGCAACTGCGCCGGCGCAACCAGGGCGGCGCGAACGAGTCGCCGAAGGTGAGCTTCGGCACCGTGACGGTCGATCTTGCGCTGCGCCAGGTGTGGCGCGACGGGGAGATCGTGCACCTGACGCCGCTCGAGTACCGGTTGCTCGCCACGCTCGTGCGTCACGCGGGGCGCGTGCTCACGCACCGGCAGCTGCTGCGCGACGTGTGGGGGCCGTCGCACGTCGAAAGCCACCACTACCTGCGCATCTATATGGCGCACCTGCGCCAGAAGCTCGAGCGCGACCCGGCGCAGCCCGAGTACATCGTCACCGAGACGGGCGTCGGATACCGGCTCGTCGGCGCCGCATGACGGGCCCGGCCGGGCCGCGGCGGCGCACGTGCGCGTGACGTCGCGCGCCGGCAGGGTTGCGTCGGCGCGACAGTCCCGCGACCGACGCGCGCGTTGCACACCCGGCGCTCAATCCCCGTTATCCTGACCGCTCCGCGAACGAAAACGAGGAGCGTGCAATGTCCGTCCGTCTGGTCGTCATCTGTGCGCTGGCGCTTGCCGCGTCTGGCGCGTTCGCCCAACCGCTGCCGCCCGGGCAGCAACCGTCGTCGTCCCAGCAGGCGATGGCCAATCCCGCATCGGTCAATTGCACCAAGCTCGGGGGCCACCACACGGTGCGCAACCTGTCGAGCGGGCAGGTCGGCATGTGCGTGTTCAAGGACGGTCGCGTGTGCGAGGAGTGGGCGCTGTACCGCGACGACCGCTGCGTCGGCGGCGCGACGCCGAAGCGCGTCTCGAACTGACCGGGCCCGCCCGGTCGCGCCCCCGGTCGGCCGCCGGCGAATCCGTAAGCATCTTGTTATACTCGGCGCCGCCCGGGGACGACCCCGGGACATTCGCTTCAACGGGGACGGCCCCATCCGATACGGAGTACGTCGGGATGGCGTGGGTATGGTTGTTGATTGCCGGTTTGCTGGAAGTGGCCTGGGCGGCCGGCCTGAAATCGTCGGACGGCTTCACGAAGCTCGGTCCGTCGGTGTTTACGATCGTGACGGCGCTGGCCAGCTTCGGGCTGCTCGCGGTCGCGATGCGCCAGTTGCCGCTCGGCACCGCATACGCGGTGTGGACGGGCATCGGCGCGGTCGGCGCGTTCGTGTTCGGCATCGTGATGATGGGCGAGGCGCTGACCGTCGCGCGCGTCGCGAGTGCCGCGCTGATCGTCGCGGGGCTGATCGGCCTCAAGCTGTCGTCGGCGGCCTGACGGCCGCATTCGGGTGCGTCCGCGCCCGGGTGCCGCGCTGCGGAATTGCGCCGGCCGTCCGGCCGGCCTGTCTATAATGGAACGCATTCGGGCCTGAATACCGTCGTGCTTCTCGTGGCACGCGGTGCCGGTCGCCACGCGCCGCGCGGCCGGTCTGTCCGACCCGATCCGGTCAATCGGCAAAGCGCACGGAAAGTGCAAGGAGAGGGCCATGATCGAAGCGATTTCGCTCGGCGCGGGGCTCGCGTGGGCGAGCGGCCTGCGCCTGTACCTGACGGTGCTGATCGCCGGCCTGCTGGCGCGGTTCGGCTGGCTGCACCTGCCCGACACGCTGGCCGTCCTGATGTCGCCGTGGGTCATCGGTGCCGCCGCGGTGCTCACCGTCACCGAATTCCTTGCCGACAAGATCCCCGCGTTCGACTCGCTGTGGGATGCCGTGCACACCTTCATCCGCATTCCGGCCGGCGCCGTGCTCGCGGCCGGCGCGCTCGGCCATGCCGACCCGACCGTGCTCGCGGTCGCGGGGCTCGCCGGCGGTTCGCTTGCCGGTGCCGCGCACGTGGCGAAGGCCGGCACACGCGCGCTGATCAACCTGTCTCCCGAACCGATTTCGAACTGGGTCGCATCGTCGACCGAGGACGGCCTCGTGGTCGGCGGGCTCGTGCTCGCGTTCTTCGTTCCGCTCGCGTTCCTGGTGCTGCTCGCCGCCTTCATCGCGGCTTCCGCGTGGGCGCTCCCGCGCCTGTGGCGGGGTGTCTCGGGCGGCTTTCGCGGCATGGCGAACCACATGGTGTCGCGGCTGAACTCGATCGGGGGGAAGCGCGATTGAAGGGGCGGCAACACGCGGCGCAGCCGCCCGCCGGGCAACCCGGCCATGAGATGCATGCGCATGCCGGCCGCTTCGGCCTGCGCGACCTGATCCGCCAAGCCGCCCGCATGACCGCGCGCGACTGGCGCGCGGGCGAACTGACGCTGCTCGTCCTTGCACTGGTACTCGCGGTCGCGGCGCTGACGAGCGTCGGTTTCCTCGCCGACCGGCTGCGCCAGGGGCTCGAGCGCGACGCGCGCCAGATGCTCGGCGCCGATTTCGTCGTGCGGGCCGACCGTCCCGTCGATCCGTCGTTCGACCGGCAGGCTCGCGCGCTCGGCCTGCGTACCGCGACGACCGCGATCTTCCCGAGCATGATCGCGTCCGCCACGGGCGGGCAGGCAGCCGATGCCGCGCCGTCGCGCCTCGCGGCGGTGAAGGCCGTGTCGCCGGGATATCCGTTGCGCGGCGCGGTCGAGATCCTACCGGCCGGTGCCTCCGCCTCGCAGAAGGCGGCCGGGATTCCCGCGCCGGGCACCGTATGGGCCGATCCGGCGCTGCTCGATGCGCTGCACCTGAAGGCGGGCGATACGGTGCGCGTCGGGTTGCGCACGTTCAAGGTCGCCGCATCGATTTCCCGTGAACTCGATCGCGGGTTTTCGTTCGTCAATTTTTCGCCACGGCTGATGATGCGCGCGGACGAACTCGCCGCGACGGGGCTCACGGGCTACGGCAGCCGGGTCACGTACCGGCTGCTGGTCGCCGGCGACCAG
>NZ_WIXR01000087.1:0-660 GCF_019425585.1 Burkholderia sp. COPS
CGGCCGCTGCTCGCGGACTGCCGTTTCTATAATTGCCATCATCTGCACGAACCCGGCTGCGCGATTCTCGAAGCCGTAGCCGACGGCCGCATCGCGCCGACACGGCATGCGCTGTATGCGCAACTCGTGCACGAGGCAAGCCAGATCGTCCGCTGACCCGCGCGGCACGCGCGCGGCGNNCGGCGGCCTGCCTGCCGACGCGTGCACACCCGAGCTGTGGCTCGCCGACGAACGCGACGACGCGCTCGCGCGCCGGCTCCTCGATGCCGCTTCGCATGGCCCGTCGGCCGGCGCCGCGCCGTGGCGCTGCCGGCAGTGCGGCGAGGCGCTCGAGGCCCAGTTCACGGCCTGCTGGCAATGCGGCGCCGTGCGCGACCCGCGCGACGATTGACCCGCACAGCAAAAAAGGCCGGCATCGAGCCGGCCTTTTGTCTTTCATCGGGCACTGCACTGCCCCGTCACGACACCCAGACGGCGAGTGTCAGCATCAGCAGCAGAATCATCCAAAGGATCACTGCGCGCCAGACAAGGCCAACCGCGGATTGCAGCGTACGCGGCGTGCAATCGTCACCGACCGTCAACGGACCGCTGTCACCGACCGCCAGCGCATCGAGGCTCGACGGTTCCGCGAGCGGCCCCGCGAGGCGTGCGCCGAGCGCG